>VFZO01000068.1 GCA_016871155.1 Acidobacteriota bacterium
GTGGGAGCCGCCGTCGCCTGGCTGTTTACCGCGCTTTCGAATTCCATCGGCTGGCAACTGGCGCTGCTGCTGCTTCCGGTCTTCTACCTGATGACGCGTTCCTACCAACTGCACATGGCGCGAGTCGACGACAGCCTCCGTCACGCCGAGCAGATGGCGAACCTCCACCTGCGCACCATCGAGGCGCTGGCCTTGGCCATTGAGGCGAAGGACAGTACAACCGCGGAGCATCTGGAGCGCGTGCAAACCTACGCGCTTGAAATCGGTAAGGAGCTTGGATTAAGCCGCGACGAACTGGAAGCGCTGCGTGCCGCGTCGTTGCTGCACGATATCGGAAAGCTCGCCGTACCCGAACACATTCTTTCAAAGCCCGGCAAGCTTACGCCCGACGAATTCGAGAAAATGAAGATTCATCCGATCGTAGGCGCCGAGATCGTCGAGCGGGCCAATTTTCCGTATCCAGTTGCCCCGATTGTCCGGTCCCATCATGAGCGATGGAACGGCGACGGTTATCCGGATGGGCTGCGCGGCGAGCAGATTCCCATCGGCGCCCGTATCCTCTCCGCGGTCGATTGCTTCGACGCTCTGTCCACGGACCGGCAGTACCGGCGCGGTCTGCCGCTTGCCGAGGCCTTGGCCTTCGTGGATGGGGAAGCCGGTCAGGCCTTTGATCCAAAAGTGGTCGCTATCCTGAAACGGCGCGTGCATGAGCTCGAAAAGAAAGTGAAGGCGAATGCCGGTTCCATCAAGGAGCTTTCCACCAACGTCATCGTTTCGCGCGGGAAGCCAGCCGCCGGTTTTGCCGAGGCGGCGGGCGATCTGCCGATGAAGGCAGCGCCCATCGATGTGGGAACACCGAATTTCCTGGACTCCATCGCGGCGGCTCGCTTGGAAGTTCTGACGCTGTTTGAACTCAGCAACGATTTGGGAAGTTCGCTCAGCCTGCAGGAGACACTCTCGGTCCTTGCGACCCGGCTGAAGCGGTTGGTGCCGTACGATTCTCTCGCGATCTACTTCGTGCGGGGCCGCTCGCTGGTTCCCGAGTACGTAACCGGAGAAAATCACCGCCTGTTTAATAAACTGGAGATTCCCATCGGCCAAGGGCTGAGCGGCTGGGTTGCGGAGCGGCGTCAGCCGATTCTGAACGGAAATCCGTCCGTGGAACCCGGTTACCTGAACGATCCCACGAAGTTCTCGACCCTGCGCGCGGCGCTCGCCGTCCCCTTGGAAGCGACCGATCGCGTGGTTGGCGTGATGGCGCTTTATCACTCCGATAAAGACTTTTATTCTCGCGATCACCTTCGCATTTTGAACGCCATCAGCGCTAAGCTGTCGAACTCCATTGAGAGCCTGTTGAAGGTTCAGGCGGCCGAAACCACAGCGACCACGGACTTTCTCACCGGCCTGCCGAACGCGCGAAGCCTGTTCGGCCGTTTGGAGGAAGAGCTGGCGCATTGCCGGAGGAGTGGAATGCCTTTGGACCTGCTGGTTTGTGACCTCAATGGATTCAAGATGGTCAACGACCGGTTCGGCCATCTCGAGGGGAATCGCGTCCTGCGTGAAGTCGCGATGCGGCTCCGCGAACTTTGCCGGGACTATGACTACGTGGCCCGCATGGGCGGCGACGAGTTCGTGCTTCTACTGCCCGGATTGCCGCAGGGGAGTGTGAATGCACGGATGGCCGAACTGACCCAACTTGTCACCGACGCGGGCCGCATGATCACGGGCGAAAATGCGCTGTCCTGCGCCGTCGGGCACGCACGATTTCCGGACGAGGGAGCGGACTCCGAAACACTTTTTGTTCTCGCCGATCAGCGCATGTACAGAGCGAAGCGCCAGATGAAGGGGGAATCCCACTCCACTCCGCCCGGCGATGTCAATGCGGCGGCGTTCTCCACGGCCCCTCTCTCCACATCGAAGCGCTAGCGGCCGAAGATGAAGCGTAGGCGGCGCGGATCCGCCCCGCCCTCTAAGACTCCATCCTTGAATAGGATCACTGTCGGCGCCGAACCATTGCTCCAATCGCCGCTCGGTTGCACGATGTGGCCCTTGGCGGTCAACGCGTCCATAGCTGTCTGCGGAATTCGCCTTTCGATTCGCGTGCGTCCCGGGACAAACTCATGCGAGGCGAACGAGCTATAGAAGTGTTCGGTCTGGAACCGGGGGGCCTCGACCGCCTCTTGCGCGGTCATGCCGAAGTCGATGATATTCAGCAGCACCTGGATCATGGCCTGGTCCTGGTTATCGCCGCCGGGCGTCGACATCGCCAGGAACGGCTTGCCGTCCTTTAGCACCATCGTCGGACTTAGCGTCACACGAGGCCGCTTGCCGGGAGCCAGCTCGTTGGCGTGGCCCGGCGTCATAACGAAACTCTGGAGGCGCGTGGAGAGCGGGATGCCAGTGTCACCGGCAATCACGCTGGGCAGCCAGGCGCCGCTCGGCGTGGCCGAAAACACGTTGCCGAATCTGTCCGCCACGTTGACACAGGTCGTATCCTGCACCGAATTGTGTTCGGCGGCCCGATTGCCCGATAGCTGTGTCTTGCCGAGGGAACCGGGGCGCGATTCCATGGATGCCTTGTTCGGGTCGATTAACTTCCGGCGCTCGACGGTGTAATTTCTCGAAAGGAGCGTTTCGGCGGGAACTTTAGAGAATTTCGGATCTCCGTAGTGGGCGTCGCGGTCGGCGAAGGCGAGCTTTACGGCTTCGAGCACCGTGTGGAGATATTCCGGAGAATTGTGCCCCATTTTCTTCAGGTCGTAGCCCTCCAGAATGTTCATGGCCTGCAACATTACGGGACCCTGCGTCCAAAAACCGGGCTTGACGATGGTGTAGCCGCGGTACTCGGTGGTCTGCGGCGTGTCGATCTCTGCCTTGAAGTTCTTCAAGTCGTCGTAGCGGATCAGGCCGCCGTTGGCCTCGGAGAACTCCGCGATCTTACGGGCGATGGGACCCCGGTAGAAGTAGTCTCGAACCGCCTGAATCTTCTTGGTGCGCGGGCCGCGTTGCTTCTTTTCGGCGGCGGCCAATTCGCGCAATGTCCCTGCCAAGGCGGGCATTTTAAATATCGTCCCCCTGTGCGGTGGCTGGCCACCCGGAAGAAAGAACTCTTTTGATGTGGGCCATTGGCTCAGCAGGCGCTCGCCGTTCTTGATGAACGACGCGAACTCTTCGCCGATTGGGAACTGATCCGCGTACTCGATGGCCGGCGCGACGACCTCAGCGAACGACTTCGTGCCGTGCTCTTGAAGCGCTAACATCAGCCCGTCGAACACGCCAGGCAAAATGGCCGCGTGAATCCCCTCGCCGGGAATCGGATAGAACTGGGAGGGATTCTCCCACGCGCCGGGCTTCCGGCTTTTGTACCAGGCCGTGGTTGCCATGGCCGGCGCCGTGCCGACGCCGCTAATCACGATCGCCGGCTTATCCTTCATCTTGATAATGAGCGGCATTTCGCCGCCGAGTCCAAATCGGGCCTGTTCGGTGACCGCGGCGGCCAGCACCGATGCGACGCCGGCGTCCACCGCGTTGCCGCCGGCAGCCAGCAGCCGGAAGCCGGCCTCGACCTCAAAGTTGTTTGCGGCGCCTACCATTTCGCGGGTACCGCGAACGGGCGAGAACATGATCTGCTGGCCCAAAAGGGCGGCGGCCGGGACGAGAAGGAGAAGTTGGCGCATCATCGTTTCTCTATCTTCGCAACAATTTCCGATATTTGCGGAGGAGTTCGTAGAGAACGACGCCGCCGGCTGTCGCGACATTCAGAGAGTGTTTTTTGCCCAGCATGGGAATTCGGACGTGGACGTCGCACCTCTCCGCCACCGCGCGCTGGATGCCGTCCACTTCGTGGCCGAAAATGACACAGACGGGGAAACGCGGCTTCCAGTCGAAGAGGTCGACGCTGCGTGGGCCGGTCTCGATGGCGGCAAGTTCGAACCCTCGCTCGTGCAGATCGTCGAGAATTCCATCGACCTCCCAATGATGTTCCCAGGGCAGGCGCTCGTCGGCGCCGAGCGCCGTTTTCGTTATCTGCTTCTTGGGCGGATGGCCGGTGATGCCGCACAGATACAGCCGCTCGAGGCCCATGCCGTCGCCGGTCCGGAAAAAGGAGCCAACATTGTAGAGACTGCGCACGTTGTCCAGAAGGACGCGCACTGGCAACCGGCCGATGCCGTCATAGGCGGCTGAGAGCTCTGTGGCGGAAAACGGAATTCGTTCCTCGGATTGCAAAGTAAACCCATTGTCGCCGGCTACCGATACATTAGAGGGATGCTTGTTCGCTTTCTCCTCGGCGCAGCGATTTCGCTGCATGCCCAACAGCCATCGAAACTCGATCAGTTTCTGGCATCTAAACTCGGCGCCACGCCGGCCCATTTGGCCGCACTGAAGCAGGGCGAACCCTTTGCGATTCCCTTGGCCGGCGCCGTGGACCGCGAGGTCGTGGTGGCCGGGGCCATTCGAATTTTGGGACCCGCCGAGCGCACGGTCGCGCTGATTCGCGACATCGGCCGCCTGGAGTCCGGCAAAGGATTTCTGCACACCCGAAAGCTCAGTTCGCCGCCAACCCTCAAGGACTTTTCGGCGTTTGAGCTGGACAAGGACGATGTGGCCGCATTGCGAAAATGCAGGCCTGGAAAGTGCGGCGTGAAGCTCGGGAAAGGTGCATTCGACAGCCTGGCACGCGTCGACTGGAGTTCGCCGGATGCCCATTCACGCGTCAACGAATTAGCGCGGCGGTCGGCTCTAGAGTACATCGAAGCGTACCGGCGGGGTGGAAATAAGGAGTTGGCCATCTATGTCGATTCCGAGCGCCCCCGTTTTGTCGCAGAGGAGTTTGCGGACCTGATACAGCGCACCAGCCTCCTTCCTGCTGCGGCGCCAAGTCTTGCGGATTTCCTTTTGCGTTTTCCCGAAAGCCGCCCCGAACCTGGCGTCGAGGACTATTACTATTGGTCGGTTGCCGATTTCGGGCTGAAGCCGGTTTTCCGTTTAAATCATGTTGTCGTCCAGCCGGTCCGGAACGGAACCTCGACGCGATTCCTGGTGGCGACCAAGCAGCTTTACGCCACCCACTATTTCCAGACGGCTCTGGAACTTCGCGCGCTTGTGGACGATGAGGCGAACCCCGGAAAGGCGCATTACCTCCTCGTTCTGAACGCGGCCCGCTCGGACGGCTTGACGGGAACGTTCGGCGGTCTGATTAAGGCGAAAGCCCGATCCGGTTCTAGAAATGGCCTGGAGGCGGCGTTGCGGGCGACGAAAAGGTTGGTGGAATAGGCTAATCCCGGCGGGATTCGGCGTCGATAGATAAATGAAGATGCCCGTCCTTGCTGTTCCGCCCGCCCCGCTCGAAACGACAAACTGTGAGATAGCGGCTCCAGCCGGACCGTTCACCTCTCTCGATGAACTACAAGCCGCGCATGGCCGGTTGTTGGCCGCGCTGAATCACGAGATTCGCACTCCCCTGACAGGTGTGCTGGGCATGGCGGATCTGCTCCTGGAGACGAGTCTTTCGACCGAGCAAAGGGACTACGTTCTTTCCACGCGGCTTTGCGCGGAAACTCTACTTGAGTCGCTGAGCAACGCCCTGGAGTACGCCGCAGTGACCGGTGGAAAGCTCCAGCTTTCGGAGTCGGCCTTCCAATTGCACGAAGTCATCCGCGCGGCCGTGGCCGCGATGCTGGCGCGGGCCGAGGCCAAGGGAGTTCTGCTCCATACCATTTTCGAATCAACGGATCTTCCGGCTCCGGATGTGGTGGTCGGAGACGCGATCCGCTTGCGCCAGGTTGTCAGTATCCTTGTCTCTCATGCCGTGAAAACCTGCCTGCGGGATGAAGTTGCCGTGGCGGTCTCGACATTTCTGGTTGAGGCCGAGCACAAGCTGATGGTGACCATCAGCGTCGGTGACAATGGACCCGATTTACCGCCCAGCCTTCTGAACGCGCTGTTCGATCCGCCGGAGATGGGCCGCTATAGTCAGGCCAATCTCGAACTGGGCCTGCCTCTGGCTAGCCAACTCGTCCGCGCGATGGGTGGCGAGTTGAATGCGGAATCGATTCGGGGCTGCGGGACCATTTTTACGGTCACGCTGGCCATGCGGGTGCCTTCCGAATCCACCAGCGATCCGGGCGTCTCAAACTCAAACGGACGGGCAAGCGCCGGTTTCAACATCCTGTTGGTCGAGGATAACGACATTGCGCAACGGTTCATGCGAACGGTTTTGGAGCGAAAAGGATACCGGGTCCGGATTGCGGGTTCCGGTCATGCGGCACTCAAAGCGGTCAATGACGAACGGTTCGACCTGGTGATAATGGACGTGCAAATGCCGGAAATGGACGGTTTGGAGGCGACGCGCCGGTTACGTAGTCTGCCGGCCGGCCAGCACGTGCCCATCATCGCGTGCACGGCGAATACGTCGGCCGAAGTACGGACCTCGTGCGCCGAGTTGGGGATGGACGATTTCCTGGCAAAACCGGTCCATACCGCGGAGCTTGTGGAAGTCGTCGCGAAACATGCCCTGCGAAGAGGCCGGTCTCAAAGCGGCGCATGCGATAATTGATGGATTAATGGACGTTTCGCAGCAACGCAGGCAAGCATTGTATGAAGCGCTTTCCGAGCGCATCCTCTTGTTGGACGGCGGCATGGGCACCATGCTGCAAAAGTGCGACCTGCACGCCCACGACTACGGCGGTGCGAAATACGAGGGTTGCCCAGAAATCCTGATCGAGACGCGCCCGGACGTCATCTCGTCGATTCACCGGCAGTACCTGGAGGCCGGCAGTGACATAATCGAAACCGATACGTTCGGCTCGACGCCGGTGGTGCTCGCCGAGTATGAGCTTGGGCACAAGGCGTACGAACTCAGTTTCGGCGCGGCCAAGGTTGCGCGTGCCGTTTGCGATGAGTTCTCAACCGCCGCCAAACCGCGATTCGTGGCCGGATCGGTGGGGCCGACGACCAAGATGATCGCCCTGACCGGCGGAATCACGTTTCCGGAATTGATCGAGAATTACTACGAGCAGTTCCGGGGCATGCTCGACGGTGGCGCCGACATCATTCTGATCGAGACATGCCCAGACACGCTGAACGTCAAGGCGGCCCTGCGCGCCGTGGAACGTCTCAGCAGCGAGCGTGGATTCAAAATCCCGGCGATGGTCTCCGGCACGATCGAGAACATGGGGACCATGCTGGCCGGGCAGACGGCGGATACGTTGTATGCCTCGGTGGCGCATGCGCAGTTGCTTTCGATTGGCTTGAACTGCGCCACCGGCCCCGAGTTCATGACCGACCATATCCGGTCACTGCACCAGATCGCCGAAACGAGAATCTCCTGCTATCCGAATGCGGGCCTGCCGAATGAGGAAGGGAAGTACCTCGAAACGCCCCAGACGCTGGCGGCGCAGCTTTCGCGCTTCGTCGATAACGGCTGGCTAAACATCGTCGGCGGCTGCTGCGGCACCACACCGGATCATATCCGCGCCATCGGTCAGATGATCGACGGCCGCAAACCGCGCCAGACGCCGGGAAAGAGCCATCGCGCCTTCTACAGCGGTATTGACCTGGTGGAAGCCGAGGACTCGAACCGGCCGCTCATCGTCGGCGAAAGAACGAACGTGATCGGGTCGCGGCTGTTCAAGAACATGGTGGCCGAGGAGAAATGGGAGGAGGCGACCGACATCGCGCGGCGGCAGGTTCGCAACGGCGCGCACGTAGTGGATGTCTGCCTGCAATCGTCCGATCGCGACGAGATGCTTGATATTCCGCCCTTCTACGCCAAGTTGATCCGCAAGGTCACGGCGCCGGTCATGATCGATACGACCGATCCAAAAGCCGTGGAGTTGGCGCTGACCTATTGCCAAGGAAAGTCGATCATCAATTCGGTCAACTTGGAAGACGGCGAGGAGAAATTTGAGAGGCTTTGCCCCATCGCGCGATCCTACGGCGCGGCCCTGGTTGTCGGCACGATCGACGAAGATCCCATCCAGGCGCAGGCATTTACCCGCGAGCGCAAACTTGCCGTGGCGCAGCGATCCGTGGAGTTGCTGACCAGCGAAAAATACGGGATTCCGCCGGAAGATATCATCATCGATCCGCTTGTATTTCCATGCGCGACCGGCGACGAGAATTACATCGGCGGAGCGGTGGAAACGATTGAGTCTCTGCGGCTGATCAAGGCGGCGATCCCGCACGTCAAGACCGTTCTGGGTGTTTCCAATATCTCATTTGGTTTGCCCGCTTCGGCTCGCGAAATCGTGAACTCCGTGTTTCTGTATTACTGCACGAAGGCCGGTCTGGATCTCGCAATCGTCAACGCGGAAAAGCTGGAGCGTTTCGCCTCGATCCCAGAGGACGAACGGCGTCTGGCTGAGCACCTGTTATTCAACACGCCGCCCGCGTCGATGCATGGAGTCCCCGAGGATTGGCGCGAACAGTCCCGCGACCAGAAAATCGCCGTGAACCAGTTCCACATTGCGGCGATCACGGAGCACTTCCGGAAAGCGGGCCCCAAGCAGAAGGCGTCGCAAGCGGACCTGCCGCTCGACGAACGCTTGGCCAACTATATCATCCAAGGCTCGAAAGACGGTTTGGTCGACGATCTGAACAAGAAACTCGCCGAAGGCCTGGCGCCGCTGGAGATCATCAACGGTCCACTGATGGCCGGGATGAATGAAGTCGGACGGCTCTTTAACAACAATGAGTTGATCGTCGCCGAGGTGCTGCAGTCCGCCGAGGCGATGAAAACCGGCGTGGCGCATCTGGAACAGTTCATGGAGAAGTCCGACACCGCGGCGCGCGCGAAGATCGTGCTGGCCACGGTGAAAGGCGACGTCCACGACATCGGAAAGAACCTGGTCGAGATTATTCTGGCGAACAACGGCTACACAGTTGTCAATCTCGGCATCAAGGTGCCGTCCGATGAACTGATCAAAGCCTACAACGAACACAAACCGGATGCGATCGGACTCTCCGGCCTGTTAGTGAAGTCGACGCAGCAGATGATGCTGACGGCCGGCGATTTCCGGGCGATGGGGATTCAAGTTCCGCTGCTGGTTGGCGGCGCCGCGCTCAGCGAGAAGTTCGCCAAGACCCGGATCGCACCGGAGTATCAGGCGCCGACGTTCTATTGCAAGGACGCGATGACGGGCCTTCGCGTGATGAACGAAATCTCCACGGCCGAATCGCGCGAGGCGGCTCTCGCCGCCGCTACCTGGTCCGCTGCAGAGGTTCCCGCCGCGCCTGTTGTCGAACCTGCGGTCAATACTTCGGACCGGCGGTCGGCCAAAGTCCGGATCGATATTCCTGTTCCGGCCGTTCCCTATGGAGATCGCAAGAAGCGTGACGTGCCCCAGTTGGCTGAGGTTTGGAACTACATCAACCCGTTCATGCTCTACGGCCGGCATCTCGGATTCAAGGGCAATTTCGAAAAGTTGCTGACGGAGCGCGACGCGAAGGCGATGGAACTCTTCAACCAGGTGGAGGACGTGAAGCAGTGGGCCACCGGGTTCATGAAGGTCCGCGCCGTGTGGCGGTTCTTCGATGTGGAGCGCGCGGGCAACACGATACACCTGTTCCATCACAACGAACCGAACGCCGCCCACAGTTTCTCGTTTGGCCGGCAGCCGAAAGACGACGGACTGTGCCTGAGCGACTATGTTCTTCCGGCGGCGGAGGATGGACGCCGCGATAGCATTTGCCTGTTCGTCACGTCTGCGGGCGAAGGAATCCGGGAGCGCAGCGAGCAGGCGAAAGCGAATGGCGAATTCCTGAAGGCGCACGCGCTGCAGGCGCTGGCCATAGAAACGGCCGAGGGCGCCGCCGAGTGGCTGCATCGCCGCATCCGCGAGGATTGGGGTTTCCCCGATGCCCCGGGCATGACGATGCAGGAGCGGTTTACCAGCCGGTACCGGGGCAAGCGCTATAGCTTCGGCTACCCGGCTTGTCCGAACCTTGACGACCAACAGGGCCTTTGGAAGCTGATCCAGCCCGAGGATATCGGCGTTCACTTGACCGAGGGCATGATGATGGATCCGGAGGCCAGCGTGAGTGCGCTGGTGTTCCACCATCCGGATTGTGCCTACTTCACTGCGAGCGCATTGGAACTGGCCGAGGCGTAGCGCCTACTTTTTCGGCAGCACCAGCACCCCCCACGGCCCATCGCCCGCGGGTATCTTCTTCGTCACGGATTTCGACGCCAGGTCCACAACCACGAGGCTCTTCGCCGGTCCGTCGGCGGCGAACAGCGTCTTGCCGTCCGGCGATAGAGCCATGCCCCACGGGCGGGTACCGATCTCGATCGAAGCTTCCAACTCATTCGTTTTCGTGTCGATGATCGCCACGGACTTTCCGCGCCCGGTGGAGACATAGAGCCTTCCGCCGTCAGGCGACAACACAGCGTGCATCGGTTTCGACTTGCCCGCCTCACCCGTGCGGATTTCCTTCAGAACCGCGTGTTTGGTCGAATCGATCAGCGACACGACGCCGTCGTTTTCGTTCGTCACGTAGGCCCGTGTGCCGTCGGGCAGGAACGCGATCGAGCGCGGACGCCGGCCTACTTTGATTGTCTTCAGGGCCTTCTTCGCCGCCATGTCGATCACCGTTACGGTGCCTTCGTCTTCGGAGGTCACATAGACAAGCTTGCCGTCCGGACTCACCGTTACGCCCTCGGGTTCGTCGCCAGTCTTGACGGAGGTGGTTACTTTGCCTTCGCCGAGATCGACGAAGCTTGCGACCCCGTCGTCTTCGTTGGAAACGATGAGTGTTTTGCCGTCTTTCGACAGGTCGAACTGCTCGGGGTCCGAGCCGGCCTTGATAGTGCGAACGACCTTCCCCTGCGCGACGTCGATCACGCCGATTCCGTCCGCGCTCTTGTCCGGCGGCGGCAGCGTGCTCTCGTCCACGCCTGGGGGCGCGGGTGGCGAACCGCTCAGAGCAACGTAGATGAGCGTTCCGTCCGGGCTTGCGTGAATGCCGCGCGGCCGTTTGCCGGCCTCGATCGTCGTTTCCACGGCCATCGTGCTGGAATCGATCACGGTCACGTTTCCGGAATTTTCGTTCGTCACGTAGACGCGGTAGCCGCCGGTCTTCGCCGCAGCGGGCGGGGCCGCCGGAGGCGAAGTCGTGCAGCCGCCCAGGCAGACCGCAATAACCAACAGCCCGTGATTTCTCATTCCGGTTTCGCTCCCTCAAATGTGAATGCCACGGACTGTGACGCCGCTGGCGCCACTTCCACGGCCAACTCTTGAATGCCTAGCTTCTCATGCCGGGCCTCCAAAATGTACTTGCCCGGCGGCAGGCCGGTGATCCGGAATTCGCCGTTCGGACCGGTGACCGCGAAGTACGGGTGCTCCAGCACCGACCAGTAGCCGCGCATCCAGGAATGCACGTTGCACTTTACACGCAGCATGATTTCCGGGCGCACGAACTTCCGTTCCAGGGCTGGCGCGCCCTCGGGCTGGCTCTGGTTCCACTCCCGGCTTTCCTTTGGCTGCGGGTGAATGTTGTGGGTGAGCGGATCGGAGTTTAGAACGCGAATCGTCTGTCCCACCCGGACTCCCAGGACGCGCGGCGCAAAGCGGCAGTTCCGTTGGTCGATGGTCGCCGGCCCTGCCGGAGGCGCGAACCGCTTGCCCTCCAGGCCTGTCTTCACGTACACGAATACATTCGCCAATTCGCCCTTGCGGCTTACGACGACGGATTCGTCCAGCAATCCCTTTGGGTTCAGATTCGAGCACACCGGATCTTCGTCGATCCGCAACGGCGCCATTTTGGGCGGCTTTCCGCGAAACGAGACTTTTCCCGTGACCGTTGCCGCCGTGGCGGGATCGGCCTCAAAGTATTGTGGGGCGGGATCCGCCAGCGGTTTGGTGGTGCAGCCCGTGAGGATCAGCAACACAGCGATGGCGGGTTTCATAGAGAAGGCGCGCCACCGGTCAACGCTTCCAGGAATGCAATCAAGTCGGCCCGCTCGGCTCCACTTAGCTTGAGTTCGCGAATCTCTTTGTCCAGATACGGATTTGAGCTGCCGCCGCCAACGTAGAAATCCACGACATCCTTCAAAGTCTTTTGGCTGCCGTCGTGCATGTAGGGCGCGGTCTGCGCGAGGTTTCTGAGTGTCGAGGTTCGAAACGCTCCGCGATCCGCATCCAATTTGGTCACCTGGAAGCGGCCCAGGTCGGCCAACTCACCTTGTGCATTCAGGCCCACGCCGAGATTGTGGAATTTGCCGTCGCTAAACGTGGCGGCCCGCTCGCCGATCGTATGGCAAACCACGCAGTTGCCTCGCTTTGCGTCCTTGAATATCGCGAGGCCGCGAATTGCGGACGCGCTCATCGCGTTCTTATCCCCGCCATACTGATAGCGGTCAAACGGAGAGTCTCCGCTCAGCAGCGTTCGCTCGAAACTGGCGATCGCCATGGCTGTCTTCTCGATTGTGACCGCGCCCTGGCCAAAGGCTGCCGTGAACAGCCGAGCGTACTCCGGGTCGGCCGCTAATCTCTTGACGGCTTCGGAATGCGGCAGGTTCATTTCCACGGGATTTGCGATCGGCCCCAGGGCCTGCTCCTCCAGCGTGGCCGCGCGGCCATCCCAAAACTGCGAGGAGTGAAAGACGGCATTCAGCGCCGGCGGCGCGTTGCGATTTCCGGTCTTTCCGCCAACTCCCACTGAGAACTGGCGCGGATCGGCGAAGCCAAACTTTGGGTCATGGCAACTCGCGCAGGAGATGGAGCCATCGGCCGACAGCTTCGTCTCAAAGAATAGCCTCTTGCCGAGCGCGACACCTTCGGCCGTAACGCTCGGAACCGCGGGCAGGCCTAGGGGGGGCGGCACGGCGACGGGCGTTCCAACGAATCGAGCGGGTCCCTCCGGCTTCGTTGCGCAGCCGGCCAGCAGCGCCGCCAGTAGAATTCCAAAACGCATCACCTTTCCAATTTAGCCTGAACAATTCCATCATCCAAGGAATGTAGATATATGGTCTTTTCGTTCGGCCTGTTGGCGATGGCCGTCCTTCAGCTTTCTGTCACCGACGAATCCGTTTCGCCGGTGGAAGCTTCCGGTACACTGCAGTCCGTAGCCGTTCGCCGCGCGTTTCGCACCGCTCGCGATGGGAAAGCGGAGTTACGGGATCTTCCCGCGGGCCGCTACCGGCTCAGCGTTTCCCGGGATGGTTTCGCGGCGCATTCCGAAATCGTCGAATTGGGCGAGGGCGCTCCCGTCAGCCGCGCGATTGTGCTGCGAGTGGGCGCTACGTCCCAGAGCGTGAACGTCGTGAGTGTCACGCCGCTGGCCGGCTTGAACCGGGATCTGAACGAGATTCCCGCTCCTGCTCAGACCGCGACCGCGAAGGACATGGCCGGCACTCTCGATCTCTCCAACTATCTCAGCCAGTCGCTGCAGAGCGTGTACATCAATGAGGTGCAGGGCAATCCCATGCAGGCGGATCTGAACTATCGCGGCTACACCGCTTCGCCGCTGCTTGGAACCCCGCAGGGCCTTTCCATATATATGGACGGCGTTCGCCTGAATCAACCGTTCGGCGACGTTGTCAGTTGGGATCTTTTGCCAAAATTGGTCATCGCTGAGGTCGCGGTTGTGCCTGGCTCTAACCCGCTATTCGGACTCAACACGCTGGGCGGCGCGATCTCGATGCGCACGAAGGATGGCGCCGATCACGCCGGCACATCACTCACCTTGACCGGCGGCGCCTTCGGCCGCAAGATGGCGGACTTCGAACACGGCGGCGCAGCCGCGAACGGTTGGAATTGGTATACCGGCAACAGTCTGTTCTTTGAAGACGGTTGGCGCGAGTCCTCGCCCTCGAACGTCCGGCAGTTCTTCGGCAAAGCTGGTAAGGGCAGCGTGAACCTATCGCTCGCGTATGCGAACAACGCACTGATCGGGAACGGGTTGCAGGAGCAGAAGTTCCTGGAGCGCGACTACTCCAGCGTCTACACCAAGCCGGACGTCACCGCGAACCGCTCGCTGTTCTCGAATCTAAGCATCAATCGCACACTGACGCCGAAGCTGCTCTTCAACGCGAACGCGTACTTCCGGTACATCCGTACGCGCACATTGAATGGAGATCTGAACGACGATTCTCTGGATCAATCCGTCTATCAACCGAATGCCGCGGAACAGCGAGCGCTCACCCAAGCCGGCTATCGCGGATTTCCAACGGCCGGCGCCACGGCGGCCAATACGCCGTTTCCATTCTGGCGGTGTCTAGCGAATGTTCTGCTCGTCGACGAACCCGCTGAAAAGTGCAACGGACTGCTGAACCGCACAGCGTCGCAGCAGCGGAATTTTGGATTCGGCGCGCAACTTAGCCGCTACTCGGCTCGGCACCAGTTCACGGCTGGCGGCGCCTACGATGGCAACTCCGTGAATTTCGTTCAGTCGAGCGAGCTTGGCTTTTTGAATCCCGACAAGACGATCTCCGGCACCGGCGCGTTTGGCGACGGCGTGACCGGCGGTGAGGAAGACGGCGAACCATACGATACCCGCGTGAACTTAAGCGGACGCATCCACAGCGGCGGCGCCTACGCCACGGATACGATCCGCTGGGGGGCGGCGAACATCACGCTCTCCGGCCGCTTTAACCACACGACCGTCGACAACCGCGACCGCATTCGGCCCGCGGCCGGTACGGGGTCCTTAACCGGCCGGCACAGCTTCAATCGCTTCAACCCGGCGATTGGTGCGACCCGCAGACTTGGAGGCGGCGTGACTCTCTATGGTGGCTACACCGAAGGGAATCGCGCGCCTACGTCCATTGAACTCGGCTGCGCCGACCCGGAAACCCCCTGTCGCCTCCCGAACGCACTGGCGGGCGACCCGCCCCTGCGGCAGGTGGTCACGAAGACTTACGAATTCGGCGTACGCGGCTCCGCCGAGCGAGGAACCCAGTGGAGCGCGGGGTATTTCCACGCCGCGAACTACGACGACATTCTCTTCGTCGCTTCCGAACAGACCGGCTTCGGATACTTTTCGAATTTTGGCAAAACGCTTCGGCGGGGTGTCGAGATCAATGCCCGGACCCGCGCAGGCCGCGCAACCTTCGGTGGCGGCTATACGTTTCTCGATGCCACCTATCAGTCCGAACAGGAGGTGAACGGAGCTTCGAACAGTACGAACGGCGACGAGATCATCGAGATCGAGGCCGGAGATCGAATTCCGCTTATCCCGCGCAATCTGCTCAAGGCGTTCGTCGAGGTGCAGGCAACGCGCCGGCTCCGGCTAAGCGCCCACACGTTCGCGGCGTCGTCCTCTTTGGCGCGGGGGAACGAAAACGGTCTGCATCAGCCAAACGGCCGGACCTTCATCGGGCCAGGATCGTCGCCCGGCTACGGCGTCGTGAAC
The DNA here is from genome assembly GCA_016871155.1 of Acidobacteriota bacterium. Classification (GTDB taxonomy): domain Bacteria; phylum Acidobacteriota; class Terriglobia; order Bryobacterales; family Bryobacteraceae. The sequence continues at coordinate 15,355 of VFZO01000068.1, forward strand.
GCAACGGCGGAATACCAGCTTGGGCGTGTGCAGCTATTCGTCCAGGCGAACAATCTGCTGGATCGCCGCTACTATACCGGCGCGCAGCTGGGTGCCACAGGATTCGCTCCGAATGGCAACTTTCTGGCGCGTCCGCTGCCCGCGGTGAACGGCGAATTTCCGCTGATTCATGCAACGTTTTTCGCGCCGGGCGCGCCGCGCGCGGCTTGGGCGGGAATCCGGCTGAAATTCTAGGAGCATCCCAGCGGGCCAGTGGCTATCGTTACCGCGCCGAAGTGTAGTCTGCGCCCGTGAGCGAACGCAGCACCGAACGCTGCCACTCCCGCAACGACTTCTCCATGGCCTCCACCTGCGCGCCGTTCGACCCGCTGAGGTCGGAAGCCTCGCGCCGGTCAGTAGCGAGCGCAAACAGTTCCCGTGTCGATCCCTGCTGGTTTCGCCGGACCGCTCCGTCAACTACCAGTTTGTGGCGTGGCCCAACCATCGCCGCCGGCCCGGCCAAATCGGCGTCCGAAACCGCTTCGAATCGATAGTTCAGGAAATCTCGAGTCAGTTTTCCGTCTCGCTGCGTGGCCGTTGGCGTGGTTCCCACCTGCAGCGGCGGATCGATGTACGGCTTCAGGGAGCGGACCGCCGGGCGGTTGAATGAGAACTCCCAGAAAAAGATCGGCTTCGGCCTCGCATTCATGCGTCCTTCAATCAGCGGACGCAGGCTGATGCCGTCCAGCGGCCGCTTGGGCGGAGCCACGCCCGTCAGATCGCAAAGCGTTGGCAGAATGTCGGAAGTCACCGCGTCGACCGGTGTCGCCCGGCCTTTCCGGATGCGCGACGGCCACTCGATAAGGCCTGGAATTCGCACGCCGCCCTCGTAGACCTGTCCTTTCGCGCCTCGGAACGGGATGTCGACGATGCCGTCTTGCGGAACGCCGTTGTCACCGCAGTACCACAGCAGAGTATTGTCGCGAATGCCGAGCTTCGTCAGCCCCGCGCGCAACTGCCCCATCGCGGTGTCGAGCGCCGTAATCTCGGCCATCCGCGAGCGAATGGGTTCCTGCAAGTCCCAGTACATCGAAAGCTCCGGCTCCCGCGCCACGTAGGGGGCGTGCGGCGAGCCGAACCAAATGACCGTGAAAGTAGGTCTCTTCGCCGCGCCTATGAAGCGGAGCGCCTCTCGGACCACGATCTCCGAACTCTCGCCCTTGATCTGTTCCGGCGCCGCACCGTTGCGGGCCAGCCACGGGTCGATCTCGTAGAAGTTGTCGTGCGAGAGCCACTCGTCGAAACCCATCGCGCCCGGACAGACCGGCGACTCCTTCTTCACCGGGCCTAGATGCCACTTGCCGAAGTGTCCGGTCGCATAACCGGCGCCTCGCAGCAGTTGAGCGATCGTTATCTCCTCGGGCCGGATCGACCATCCGGGCGCGAACGTACCATAACGATTCGGGTGCCGTCCCGTCATGATGCTGCCGCGCGTGGGAGAGCAGTTTGGATGCGCGGAGTAGAATCGATCCAGACGCAAACCGCGCGCCGCCATCTCGTCCAACACCGGAGTCTTTGCGTATTTGTGGCCGTTGTAGCCGGTCTCGTTCCAGCCGTGGTCGTCCCCCATGCAGAGAATGATATGCGGGCGGTCCGCCACTGCGGCCGCAACCGCGGAGGAGGCGAGAAAGGTGCGTCTGGTCATCGGGAATCATCGTATCGTAAGCTGAATACTTCAGCTATGCCCACGCCTTCCACCTACGACGACGCCAACCTCATCCTGAGGCTCTACGAGATTCGCCGCGAGGACCGCATGCGCGAAGCGCGCAAATGGTTCGCTGCGAAGTTCCAGGCGGAAACCCTGGCCGGGCAGCGCGCGCTGTGTCCCATCGGCACCGACGAGAACGCCTTCTTCCGCCAGGTGTCTACCTACTATGAGATGCTCGCCAGCTTCATCACGTCCGGAGTGCTGAACGAAGAGCTTTATTTTCAAAGCGGCGGCGAGCTGTTTCTCGTTTATGTTCGCATCGAGCCATTCCTGAAGGAGATGCGCGAAGCGTTCAGTAATCCGGGTCTTTATCGAAACCTCGAAACCGTGGCTCGCCGCTACGCCGAGTACATCAACCGCAACGACCCAGGCGCCGCCGACGCGTTCAAGAAGCGAGCGGCCGGCATGATCGTCAAGTAATCCATGCGCCAGGAAGATACCTTCTTCGACGGCCGGGAGATGGACCTGATCTACATCGCCAGAAAACTGGCCGACGCGCTGGAGTTGGAAGAGCTTCTGACTGGCGCCGGCTGGGACTATTATGTCGAGGCCGACGAGTATCGCGGCGGTTTTCTGTTTCCGTCGAAACGCACAGGCGCGTTCTTTTACGTGCTGATCGAAAAAGCCGAGGAGGCGCGCGCTTTCCTGCGTGGCAACGGCTTCAAGCCGCAGCCCGCCGTCACGCCGTAGCAAAGCTACTTAAGCGGCTGTACGCGGATGGCTCGGAACTCAATGTTCTGATCCGCCTGGCACTGAAACCCAATCCGCCCCGACTTGTGTTTGGGCTCTTTCACGTCCAGAACCTTCGCACCGTTCAGCAGCACCACGAAGTGGTCGCCCTTTGCCGTGATATCGAACGAGTTCCATTCGTTCGCCTTGATCTTCGTTGGCGACGCCTTGACCGATCCCACCAGGCTGCCCGTCAGGAATCCCGCCGGCTGCATATCCCAGATCTGCAACTCATAGCCCGTGACGTGCGGCTGGCCTTCCCGCTGCGACCGCAGAAAGACTCCGCTATTCACGGTGGCCGCTCCGCGAAACTCCAGTTGCAGGCGGAAGTCGCTATAGCTCCGCGTACTCGCCAGCCAGCCGGGCGTTCTGCCTCCGCAGACAATCGCGCCGTTGGCTACTTTCCAATCTCCCGTGGCCGGCGCGGCGAATGTCGCCAAGGGTTCCCAGCCGTTCAGCGTTTTGCCGTCGAACATCGAAGTCCAGCCCTGCGCCCAGGCGGCGGCCGAAATACCGAGCGAAAGTAGAGTTTTCATTTCAGGCTTACCAGTCTATCTTCAGCGCGAAGGCGAATGGCGGACGGTTGACGCCAATCGGAAATCCAAACCGGAGCGGCTCTGCGGATGCTATCCGCGAACGTCTCGGCTAAGCCGGACTTAGACCCTCACCCCATCCAGGAAGACCTGCCGCACGCGCACCGCTTTGTCGAGTATCAGCAAGTCCGCCCGTTTCCCCACGGCGATACTCCCGCGCGAGCGGGCGATGCCGGTCCGTTCGGCGGGCGTCAAGGTCGCCATCCGGACTACGTCTTCCAAAGGCGCATTCGTCGCATGGCGCATCTGGCGCACCGCCGCGTCGAGCCCAATAACGCTCGATGCCAGTCCGCTCCCGGGCACGAACCCCACCTTGCCGTTGCTCTCAAACCATGAACCCGTCTCGACCGGCCCGAACCGGTACCGTCCCGGCGCCATATCCACGGCGCGATTCGCATCCGTGACCAGCAGCAGGCGGGATGGGCCGAGTTGATCGTAGGCAAATCGCAGAAGCTCCGGGGCTAGATGTTGCCCGTCGGCAATCACCTCGGTCGACATCGCCTTCTGCGCCAGAACGAACTGCTCCATGCTTCCGCGCATCGGCGTGCCCAGCCGGGCCCTCACGCTGGCCACACTGCTCATCGCGCACCAGAAGTGATCCACGTGTCGCATGCCGTTGGCGAACGCGGCGGCCATCTCCGGCCAACTGGCGTCGGAGTGGCCGCACGTGATCAGGCAGCGCGCGCTGCGGGCCGCACGATAGAAGGCGGCCGCTCCGGGCAACTCTGCCGCGCAGGTGGCGATTCGGACCAGCCGGGACGCGAAGTAACGTGTGTATTCGTCCGGGCTCGGGTCGCGCCGGCCCTTCCGGGAGTGGCAGCCTACTTTGTTCCCGGCGAAGTAAGGCCCGTACAGATGCACGCCCGCTATGCGTGCGCCGTCCCCGGGTGTCCACGACTTCGCCGCGGCATCGCATGCCGTCAGCATCCGCTCAATCTCTTCGGGTGAGCCCGTCGTCGTGGTTGGGAACACAGTCGTCGTGCCGTGCCGCAGATGGGTTCGATTGACGGTGCGCACCGCGTCGATGCTGCCGTCCATGTAGTCTGCGCCGCCGCCGCCGTGCAAGTGTATGTCGATGTAGCCGGGCGCGATATAGCCCGCGCCAGCGTCAATAACCGCTTGGCAATCTCGCGGGGGGCGTTTGGCGATCCCTTCGATGCGGCCGTTGCGGCAGATCACCGTGGCGGCAACGATTCGATCCGGGAAAATGACATTGCCTGTGAAGGCGGTAGAGCTTGGCATGGCGTAAAATATATTCGCATGGGGCAGAGGGTACATTGCTTCGGGCCGTTCTCTTTTGAGAGAAGCGAGACCGTGCGTGTGCTCCGGAAGCACGGCATCCGGTTGAAGTTACAGGGCCAACCCCTTGATGTGCTGGAGGCGCTGATTGAACGTCCCGGCGAAATCGTCTCCCGCCAGGATTTGCAGAAGCGCCTATGGGGCGACGATACCTACGTCGATTTCGAACGCGGCCTCAATACCGCGGTAAAGCGGCTGCGCGCCGCGCTGGGCGACGCGCCGGATTCGCCCCGTTACATTGAAACCGTCGCCCGCACCGGCTACGTGTTCATGGCGCCCGTCACCGAAGTACTTGTGAGCGTGGCGCCCGCGCCTCCGCTCTCGGAGCCGCCGCCATCGCGCCGCCGCTGGTTTTGGGCCGCCGGTGGTGCAATCGCCGCATCGGCCGCCGCCACCGCTTTCATCAATCGAAACCGCAAGGGTGAGGTGCGGCTTCGAAAGCTGAGCTTTGGCCAGGGCACGATCTCGAATGCATTCTTCACGCACGATGGCCGCTCGCTAGTCTATTCGGCCCGTTGGGCGGGAGATAAGTGGAAGACCTTCCACCAGCGGCTGAACCAGACGCAACCCGTTTCCATCGGCTTGGAAGGCTACGGCGTGGCGGCGGTTTCCGACTACAATGAACTCGTCCTGTTCGCCTACGATCCTTCGGTCTCGGCCGTCGGCACAATCGTGCGCGCCGGCATCGAAGGCGGCCCGCCCCAGCATATCGACGACAACGTGCTCAGCGCCGATTGGGCGTTGGACCGCAAGAACGTCGCGATCGTCCGCAGCGATGGCGTCGAAGATCGGGTCGAGTACCCCAAGGGCCGGACTATGCATTCCACGCGCGGTTCGCTCAGTACCGTGCGGGTGTCTCCCACCGACGGCGCGGTGGCGGTTCTTGAACACCCTGTGAAAGGCGATTCGGCGGGCCACATTCTGATGCTTGAGCGCGGCAAACCGGTTCGCAGGTTGACCGAAGACTGGCCGCACATGGTCGCCGCCGGCTGGCACCCCACCGGCCAGGAGGTGTGGTTCACCGGTTCCCGCGACGGGTCCACGACGGCGCTCTGGGCCGCTGACCGCGCAGGCAACATCCGCATGGTCGGCCTTGCCGGCATGGCGGACGGCACATTCGACGTCCACCGTACCGGGCAGGTGGCGTTTGTCAAGAACGCGGCGCGCGTCGAGTCTACTCTAGCGTTCGCGGGGGAACCGGCCCCGCGCGACCTGCAGCACATGGGCTGGACACGTGTGATGGCGATGGCCGCCCGGGGCTCGGTCACGCTGTTTGACGAAAGTGCCGAGGCGGTGAAGAACGTGTACCGGTCGTTCGCCTATTTTCGCGATTCGCGTCAGATTCGAGATCTGGGAACGGGCGTCGCCCAGAGCCTGTCGCCAGATGGATCGCTCGCCTTGCTGATCGACCCTGAAGATCGCGGCCGCCTGATTCTTGTGCAAGTCTCCACCAACGAACGGACGACGTTGCAATCGCGCGGTCTCGTCTACGACAGCGCTCGCCTGCTCCCCGCTGGCCAACGTCTCCTGGTGTGCGCGCGTTGGCGGAGTCAGCCGAACGGCATACCGTTTTTGGCCGTCCATCCTGTGCAAGGCGGAGACGTGGCCGTCCTTCCGGGCAGTGAAGGCTACGCCGGCGCGCACGTTTCGCCGAACGGAAAATTCGTCGCCGCCGGACGGGGCAGAATCTCCCGGTGGGACGACTGGAATCTGCCGCCGTCGCCAGTCGAATTGAATGAGACCGCGAATCTCGTTGGTTTCGATTCGCAAGGGCGCTACGTCGTGCGCGTGGCGGTTCGGGACTCCATGGGCACGGCGGCTCTTTTCCCCGTCGAAAACGGCCGGGTGCTCTCCACACCCTTGTGGAATCTCAAGCCGGCCGATCCGCGCGGCGCCGGCAGGTTCCAGTCCTTGCTGCTGGCGACCGATGGCTCAGCGGCGGCTTTCTCGATTCGCCGCACCTCCTCCGAACTCTTCCTCGCCGAGGGCCTGGCGTAGCAGCGCTTGCAGGTATTCGTCGAAAGGCGTGTAACGCAGGCCGAGCACCTTTTTGCCCAGGCTGTTGTCGAGCGACGACATCCACGGCTCGCTGAACGGTGAGCAATCGGGCAGCAGGCCCTTTGCCCACAGTTCGGCCGCCGGTTCCCGTCGCACGGTCGCGCCGATCTTGCCGAGAAATTCGTCGATCGTCACCGTTTCATCCTGCCCGGCGTTGAACGCCCCGTCGATGTTTGCCTCCAGCGCCCGCAGAACCGCGCGGACGGCATCCTTGCCGTAAATGTGACGCAGGGGCAGGTGCGGCCCGTCGGGAATCAGGACGGGCAGACCGGCGCGAACACGGCCCAAATACCGGCGCAGCCGGTGATGATGATCGCGTTCGCTATTCACCATGGGCAGGCGCAGGACAGTCAACGGGAAGTCCGCGCCACGCAAGGCGTCTTCCGCTTCCCGCTTGTGAATTCCATACGACCAGTTTTCGAAGTCGAAGGCGTTCTCCGCGGGCGGCGCTTGCATCAGCGGACCGTCGTAATCCTCCTCGCGAAACGGACGCGCAGGCCCAACCCGGACCAGATACACTTGTCCGGTGCTGAGCATTACGTATCTTCCAACCCGTCCTCCGAGCGTGCGTGCGGTTTTCTCGCCGTCGGCGCCGGTATAGAGCGTGGTGTCGACGACGGCGTCGAAATCCCCGCGGACCCGGGCCAGGGCCGCCTCGTCGGAGCGGTCACCGTACACCCGCTCCACGGCCGCGGGCAGGATTTCCGGATTCGTCACGCCCCGGTGGAAGGCCGTGACGGAGTAGCCGGCTTCCAGCAAGGCCGTGGCGATATCGGGGCCGAGGTTCCTGGTTCCGCCGATCAGAAGTGCGCGCCGTGCCGCCATCGCTTCAGGATGCCACACCTCCCCTTCGCCCCATTTTTATTGCCGTTCGCCCGCGCAGATGGCATACTCGGGCCATGTTGCGTTGGATCTGGATTGGGTGCGTCTCCGTCGCGTGGGCGCAAGCGCCGTGTGCGTCCGACGAGTACAAAAAGTACGATCGCCTGCTCGGCGAACGGTTCCGAAAAGCCGTACACGGCTGCGTTTTGGTGGAAGATACGCCGGGCGTGAAGGGTCTTCATTTCTACGATCCAGCCGTGAAGGCGTGGCGCAGCGTCGTCGTCAGCGGGGAAGGCGTGACGGAGGAGTTCTCCCTCGAAAAGCCGCCGAAACCTCCCGCGGCCTGTCCGGCGGCCGATAACCGCCAGTTCGACTTCTGGCTCGGCAAATGGGAGGTCTTCAATCCGCGCGGAATTCTCGTGGGAACCAATCACATACACGCGGCGGCCGGTGGCTGTGCGTTGGTCGAGAATTGGACGGCCGCAAACCTGACAACCGGCATCAGCCTCAACTTTCGGGACAAAAACAAGTGGCGGCAGGTTTGGGTGTCGCCCCAGGGTTCGCTGGACCTGGCCGGGGAATGGGACGGGGCTGCGCTGCGTTACCGTAACGACTCTACGTTTTTGACCTTCACTCCCAATAAGGACGGCTCGGTTCGCCAGTACTGGGAGCAGAAGAGTGGTTCCACGTGGAGCATCTCGTTTGACGGCACCTACCGGCGCGCGCGGGAGCGGACGCGCAGCGAACTAATAACCGAACTGGAATCCGCCGGTCGCGCGACCGGTACCCTGTTTGACGGCGTGAGCGCCACACAGGCGCAATTTCGTCAGGCGGAGGGGCGTTGGACCCTCCACGAAATTCTCGATCATCTGGTGGAGAGCGAGAAGCTCTTCCAGAACATTGCGAAAACGCTCGCGGCCGGCCCGGCGCCCTTCGATCCCGGTTTCGTGGAGCCGTTGATCCTGCCCGTGATTCCCAATCGGCGTCAGCGTCTCACCGCTCCCGAGGCCCTCCGCCCGAAGTCGTCCGGCAAGCCCCTGGCTGAGCTTCTGCGGGAGTTCAACGCGCTGCGCGCCGAAACGGTTAGAACGGTGGAGACCATCGAACTGCGAGGCGGCCGCCGGCAGCATCCCCTGGGTCCGAATCTGGACGTCTACCAATGGCTGGCATCGGCCTCGGGCCACAACCGGCGTCATTTGGAGCAGGCCATTGAGGTCCAACTCGATCCCCGTTTCGATCCTGCGAAAGGCATTCGCGCCTGGGCGGGACGTTGGTCCGGAGAAGGGAAGTTCCAGGGAGCGCCCACGAAGATTGTTTTGACATGGACGCCGATCCTCGGCGGCAAGTTCGACGAGCTTCGTATCGACCTCGCAAACGGGTTCAGCGGACGCGCCGTCTACGGCGCCGGCCTGACGGCACATTGGAACGACTCCATGGGCAACGCCTACGCCGTGAAGGGGAGTTTCGCGAACAACGCACTTTCCGCCGAATGGGGCCCCGGCCGCAGCACCTACACGATGAACGCGGCCGGAGACTTGGAGGTCCGGGACGAGATCCAGGGCAGGGTATTCGCCTCCTACCTGTTAAAGCGGGACCCGCAAACGCCCAGCGAGGTTTGGGACATCCGCCGGTCCGACGGAGGGGTGACTCCGAACGTCGCGATCTATACAAGCGGCGACCTTCCGGACGCCGACGCCGTGTATTATGTCGAGGCCGGCCGCGCCACTCTGGAAGCCGGAGTGCAGCGGATTCCGGTTCAGCCGGGAACCATTGTGCGGGTTCGACGAGGTACGAAGCGGGCGTTCGTCGAGGTGTCCCAGCCTTTGCGAGTCCTGGTGTATTTGGGGGCGGGTGGCTGAAATCCACCAGGGGGCGTGTATCGTAAGTGGTTGAAACAATTAGCATAATTGTTCGGCCCGTGGTTTGCACATTATATCGGCGGGAGCAAACCAAATGACTCGCACAACCCTCGCAGTTCTCACCTTCACGCTGGTTACCGCCGGCTCGTTGGCCGCGCAGGAATCCGAGGAAGGCGGCCGTGGCGTCGCCAGGCTCAGCCTGATCGGCGGCGATGTTTCGGTCCGCCGGGGCGACACCGGGGAATGGGTGTCGGCGGCTGTCAATGCGCCGCTGCTGGCCGATGATCGCGTTTTGACCGGCCCGAACTCCCGGGCCGAAGTGCAGTTTGACTATTCCAACTTCGCCCGCCTAGCCAGCGACACGGAGTTCCGTCTGGCCGACCTCGAAAACCGCCGTTACCTGCTGCGCGTGGCGCGCGGCACGGTGATCTACCGCGTGCTTCGCAACCAGGAGGCGGACGCCGAGATCTCCACACCCTCCATTGCCCTGCGGCCATTGAAGAAGGGCCTGTATCGCATCACCGTTCTGGGCGACGGCACCACGGAGGTCACGGTTCGCTCCGGCGAAGCGGAGGTCTATTCGAAGCGAGGGTCCCAGAAGCTGCGCAGCAGCCGGACGCTCATGGCGCGCGGCTCGTTTGAGGATCCGGAGTTTCAGGTAGTGGACGCGAGCGGCAACGACGATTTCGACCGTTGGAGCGACGGTCGCGACCGCCAGTTGGATCGCAGCCGCAGCTACTCCTACGTCAGCCGCGACATCTACGGCGCCGAAGATCTGGACGATCACGGCCGCTGGGTCAGCACGCCGGAATACGGCAACGTGTGGGTGCCTCACGTCAGCTCCGGCTGGGCGCCGTATCGCGCCGGACGCTGGGCCTGGTATGACTACTATGGCTGGTCCTGGGTTAGCTACGATCCTTGGGGCTGGGCGCCCTATCACTACGGCCGTTGGTTCTTCCGCGCCAACGTCGGTTGGGCGTGGTGGCCCGGCTACGCCACTCGCAGGCACTATTGGAGCCCTGCGCTCGTGGGATTCTTCGGCTTCGGCGGCCGTTGGGGTGCGTCCGTCAGCTTCGGCTTCGGCAACTGTGGCTGGGTTCCGCTAGCGCCGTT
>VFZO01000069.1 GCA_016871155.1 Acidobacteriota bacterium
TGGACTACTGATGCGCCACCTTTGAGGTGGTGCTAAACCACGGGGCCGCGCCAGCGACCCCAACCAGCCGCTTTGAGCGGCTCACGAACGAAGGCCCCCGGCTCTGCCGGGGGATCGTTACCGCGGTTTTGATACACTCTAGGTCCAATGTGGTGGACCGCGTTACTCCTCTTCCAACTCGGTGACATCCCCGAGAAAAACCCCTTCACCTCCGAAGCCGATTTGACGCACGGCAAGAAGCTCTATAACGGCCGCTGCGCCGGATGCCACGGTCCAACCGGCGAAGGCGGCAAGGGCGCCAACCTCGCCGTACCCCAGCTTCCGCGCGCGGCCGAGGACCGCTCGCTCTATCGCGTCATTCGCGCCGGAATTCCGGACACCGAAATGCCCGGCTCGCTTATGGACACCAAGGAGATCTGGCAGCTTGCCGCCTACGTCCGAAGCCTCGGCCGCGTGCAGCAGACCGCCGTCGCGGGCGATGCGGCGAAGGGCGCCGGCGTGTTTCGCGGCAAGGGCTGCATCGGCTGCCACACCATCGGTGTCGATGGCGGCCGCTCCGGCCCCTCGCTCACGGCCGTCGGCTCGCGCCGCAACGGCGCCTATCTAAAGGAAAAAGTCGAGAACCCCGCCGGCTCCATCCCGGAAAAGTTCCGCGTGGTGGAGATCTCGACGAAGGATGGCAAGAAGGTCAACGGCCAGCTCCTGAACGAGGATACGTTCTCTATTCAAATCCGAGACGGTGCCGATCGCTTCCACTCCGTCTGGCGCGAAGACATTCTTGCGGTTTCCATGGAGCACCGCACGCCCATGCCCGCCTACAAGGGCAAACTGTCCGCCTCCGAACTCGATGACGTCGTCGCCTACATGCTCACCCTCCGGGGGGACCAATGAAACATCTCAGCCTATTCCTGTTCTTACTGCCCCTGCCCGCGCAGATCACCTATGAACGCCTGCTGAACGCCGATAACGAGCCCGGCAACTGGCTCCACTACTCGGGTAACTACGCCGGCCATCGCTATTCGCAGCTCAGCCAGATCAACGACAAGAATGCCGCCAAACTGAAGCCGCTCTGGGTCTACCAGTCGAATTCGCTCCAGAAGTTTGAGACCACGCCCATCGTCGTCGACGGCATCATGTATATCACCGAGTCGCCGAGCCACGTCACGGCGCTGGATACGCGCACCGGCCGCACGCTCTGGCGTTACCGCCGCCCCATGCCGGACGATCTTCGCATCTGCTGTGGCGCGGTCAACCGCGGCGTCGGCGTGTTGGGCGATCTGGTCTTCGTCGGCACGCTCGATGCGCACATCCTCGCGCTCGACGCCAAAACCGGCGCCGTTCGCTGGGACACCGTCGTCGCGGATTATAAGAAGGGCTACTCCGTCACCGCCGCGCCTCTCGTCGTGAAGGACAAGGTCATCGTCGGCATCGCCGGCGGCGAGTACGGCATCCGCGGCTTCCTGGACGCCTATGACGCCAAGACTGGCAAGCTGGCCTGGCGTTTCTACACCGTCCCCGGACCCGGTGAAAAGGGCAACGAGACCTGGGCCAACGATAGCTGGAAACGCGGCGCCGCGTCGACATGGGTCACCGGCTCCTACGACCCGGATTCGAACCTTATCTATTGGGGGACCGGCAACCCCGGCCCGGATTGGAACGGCGACGTTCGCAAGGGCGACAATCTCTACTCGGACTGCATCATCGCGCTCGATGCCGACAGCGGCAAGCTGAAATGGTACTTCCAGTTCACGCCGCACGACGTGCACGACTGGGACGCCACCGAGGTGCCCGTGCTCATCGATCAGGAGTTCCGCGGCGCCAAGCGCAAGCTGGTGCTGTTCCCCAACCGCAACGCGTTCTACTACGTGCTGGACCGCAACTCCGGCCAATTCCTGCTCGGCAAGCCCTACGCCAAGCAGACCTGGGCCACGGGCCTGGACGATAGCGGCCGGCCCATCCGCGTGCCGAATACGGCGCCCACCGTGCAGGGCACCGCCGTGTGGCCCTCGGTCGGCGGCGCGAACAACTGGTACAGCCCCAGTTACAGCCCGCAGAACAAGCTGCTGTATGTCGCCGTGCGCGAGGCGGGCCATCTCTACTTCTTCGGTGAGGCGGATTTCAAGGAAGGCGAACAGTTCAACGGCGGCGGCTTCCGCTCCATCCCCAACGAACCCGAATGGGGCGCCGTCCGCGCCTACGACCCCACCACCGGCGAAGCCAAGTGGGAGTTCAAATTGCACGCGCTGCCCTTCAGCGGCGTGCTCTCCACGGCCGGCAATCTCGTCTTCGGAACGACCAGTGAGGGTCAGGTCTTCGCGCTGCAAGGCGACAGCGGCAAGCTGCTGTGGCGTTTCCAGGGCGGCGGCGGCGGCCGGTCGAACCCAATGAGCTATCTCAGCGACGGCAAGCAGCATGTGGCGGTTACAACCGGCAATTCGCTCTACGTGTTCGCATTGGAGTAGTCCGCTCGGAGCGAATTGATATACTCGCTCCCATGTTTTTCCCGCGCGTACTACTGCTGACGGCCGCGGTCTGCCTCGCCCAGCCGCCCTCCAAGAACGATATCCTGGCGCTCGACAAGAAATGGAGCGACGCCATCCAGAAAAAGGATGCCGCCACGCTCGACAAACTGCTGACCGATAACTTGGTCTATGCGCACGCCTCCGGCGTCGTCGATACCAAAAAGACCTACATCGCCAAGATTAAGGAAGGCAAGCAGGTCTACAAGTCCTTCGAACAGCGGAGCCCGTCGGTCGCTGTCTACGGCAACGACACCGCCATCAGCTTCTCCTGGGTCCATGTCACCGGCACCAACCCGCAGGGCCCGTTCGACGACAAGATCATGATGCTGCACACCTGGGTCAAGCAGGGCGGCGCCTGGAAGCTGGCCGCGCACCAGACCACGCGCGTCGACAAGCTACCCTAGGAGTTTCGAAGCATGAAGATCATCGACTCGCATCACCACTTCTGGAAGTACTCGGCCAAGGAGTACGACTGGATCAACGACGGCATGAAGGCCATTCGCCGCGACTTTCTGCCCGCCGATCTGGAAAAGACCATCAAGGACGCCGGCGTCGACGGTGCCGTCTCCGTGCAGGCCCGCCAAAGCGTGGAGGAGTCGGTGTGGCTGACGGAGCTGGCTGAAAAGCACAAGTTCCTGCTCGGCGTCGTCGGCTGGGTGGACCTGCGGTCGAAGGATGTCGACAAGGACCTGGAAAAGCTCGCGAAGCACAAGAAGTTCAAGGGCGTGCGCCACGTCGTGCAGGGTGAGCCCGACATCAACTTCATCCTCGGCGCGGCGTTCAACGAGGGCATCAAGCGCCTGCCCAAATACGATCTCCGCTACGACATCCTGATCTTCGAAAAGCAGTTGAAGCCCTCCATCGAATTCGTGGACCGGCATCCGAAGCAGGTATTCATCGTCGACCACATCGCCAAGCCGCGCATAAAGGAGCGCATCCTCTCGCCCTGGCGGGAGAACATGCTAGAACTCGCCCGGCGTCCCAACGTCTACTGCAAGATCTCCGGCATGATTACCGAGGCCGACTGGCAAAAGTGGACCTCGGCAGACCTCGCGCCCTATCTCGACACCGCGATGGAGGCCTTCGGCCCAAAGCGCCTGATGTTCGGCTCCGATTGGCCGGTCATGCTGGTCGCGGGGCCCTACAAGCCTTGGGTGGAGTTGGTGAAGAAGACCATCTCGCGCTACTCGGCGTCGGAGCAGGAACGGATTCTCTCGAAGAACGCCATCGAAGCGTACAAGCTCTAACGGCCGGCCTTATGGCGGAACAGCGATTTAAAGACCTGGACCGCATGGCCTTCTGGCACGCCTACGACAAGAAGTGTGTCTACTGCCGCGAACCTGTCCCATATGGGCAATGCCACATCGATCATGTAATTCCGGAGTCGCTGCAAAACGACGCCGCGGCGTTCGCTAAGGTCCGAAGCGAGTACGGCCTCGACGGCTCCTACGATCTCCTGGCCGATACCAACCTGGTGCTGGCCTGCTGGCCTTGCAACATGCGCAAATCCGCCCGGATGTTTCCGCCGGGACAGATCATGCTGGTCCTCAAGGAAGCGGTCAAAAAGGCGGAAAGAGTCGAAAAGACGCGGCGCGCTCTGGAGAAGCGGGACAAGCGGGACGAGCTGGTCGGCCGCCTCAAGGTTGCATTGGAGCGGGACGAACTCAGCGAGAAGGATCGGACCCTGCTCCAGGAGTTGGAGACCCTCTCCCCGCCGGAGCGGATCTACTGCAACGCGCCTCCCTTACCCCAACACTGCGTCGGCCGCCCGATACTGGTGGACGCACTGCGCCAAGCGGTGCTGGCGAAGTCCGGCCCCAGTATCGCACTCACCGCCGTCAAAGGCATGGGCGGCATCGGAAAGACGGTTCTGGCGCAGACCATCGCGCACGACCCGGACGTGCAGCGCGCCTATCCGGATGGGGTCTACTGGTTCACCATCGGGCGCGAACCTCGCTCCTTCGCGCAGCGTCTCGACGATGTGGACGCGCTGCGCCAGGAGTTGAAGGGCACGTTCGAAAGCGAGCAAGCGGCGGTCAACGCATACCGCGATTTTCTGCGGGACAAAGCGGCACTGATCGTTCTGGACGACGTATGGAACACCGCGGCGCTCGAACCGTTCCGGTCGCAGTCGCCGCGCTCGCGCCTGTTGCTCACTACCCGGATTCAGGGCGTGGCCGCCGCATACGGCGCGGAGACCATCGATGCAACGCTCCTCTCGCCGGTGGAGGCGGCGGAGGTCCTGTCCAATTGGTCCGGCGTTCCAACTTCGCCCCAACACGGCGAGATCCTTCGGCAGTGCGGAAACCTGCCCCTGGCCGTGGCTATGGTGGGGGCGCAGTTGCGCGGGAAGCCGCCGAAGCTCTGGGACGTGGTGCTGCGCCGCCTTCGGGAGGCGGACCTCCAGAAGATCGCCGCTCAGTTCCCGGACCCGAACCATACCACGCTGTTCCGCGCCATGGACGTGAGTTTCGAAGCGATGCGGGAGGAGGACCCAACGCTCGCCGGCCGCTACGCGGCGCTGGCCGTGGCACTCGAGGATACCGTCGTCGTTCCAGCGATCCAGCGCACGTTGTGGGCCGTCGATGAGGACGAGGCGCTGGAGCTCGCCCAACGGCTGGTGGATCTCTCTTTGGCGCAATGGGCGGACGCCGATGGCGGCATCCTCCTGCACGACCTGCAGTTGGATTACGTCCGCGCGCGGTTCGAAGATCGCGAAGCGTTGACCCTCATTCACGCGGCCGCACGGCTCTGTGAGCACATCACGCGGCAACGGCCGGAAGAGTACGGCCCGCAGATGATCGGCCGCCTGCTGCCTCACAGAGAGCGTCCGCCGATTCAGGAGTTCCTGGAACAGCTCGAAAAGGGCACGCCGCGCCCCTGCCTGTTGCCGCGCTGGCCGAGTCTGCACGCCGCGGGATCGTCGCTGCTGCGAACGCTCGAAGGCCACACCGACTTCGTCACCAGCGCAGCAGTGACGCCGGACGGCTCCCGCGCCGTCTCCGCTTCTTGGGACAACACTGTCAAGGTCTGGGACCTCCGTTCGGGGGCCGTCCTCCGCACGCTGAAAAGTCACTCCGACTCCGTTTACGGCGTGGCGATAACGCCGGACGGTTCCCGCGCCGTCTCCGCTTCTAGAGATCGCACCCTCAAGGTCTGGGACCTCCGTTCCGGGGCCGTTCTCCTCACTCTGGAAGGCCACTCCAACTCCGTCACCGGCGTAGCGGTGACACCAGACGGCTCCCGCGCGGTCTCCGCTTCTGACGACACCACTCTCAAGGTCTGGGACCTCCGTTCCGGGGCCGTTCTCCTCACTCTGGAAGGCCACTCCGGCTCCGTCAACGGCGTAGCGGTAACGCCAGACGGCTCCCGCGCGGTCTCCGCTTCTGCCGACACCACTCTCAAGGTCTGGGACCTCCGTTCCGGGGCCGTTCTCCTCACTCTGGAAGGCCACTCCAACTCCGTCACCGGCGTAGCGGTGACACCAGACGGTTCCCGAGCAGTCTCCGCTTCCGGCGACAACACTCTCAAGGTCTGGGACCTCCGTTCCGGGGCCGTTCTCCGTACGCTGGAAGGCCACTCCAGCTCCGTCACCGGCGTAGCGGTGACACCAGACGGTTCCCGAGCAGTCTCCGCTTCTGACGATGACACCCTAAAGGTCTGGGACCTCCAATCGTGGGCCGTTCTCCGTACGCTGGAAGGCCACTCCAACTCCGTCACCGGCGTAGCGGTGGCACCAGACGGTTCCCGAGCAGTCTCCGCTTCTGACGATTACACACTTAAGGTCTGGGACCTCCATTCGGGGGCCGCACTCCGCGCGCTGAAAGGCCACTCCTCGAGCGTCAGTGGCGTTGCGGTGACGCCAGACGGCGCGCACGCCGTCTCCGCTTCTTGGGACGCCACTCTCAAGGTCTGGGACCTCCGTTCCGGGGCCGTTCTCCTCACTCTGGAAGGCCACTCCGGCTCCGTCAACTGCGTGGCGGTGACGCCAGACGGTTCCCGCGCCGTCTCCGCTTCTTTTGACAACACCCTTAAGGTCTGGGACCTCCATTCGGGGGGCGCTCTCCGCACTCTGGAAGGCCACTCCAAGAGCGTCAACGGCATAGCGGTGACGCCAGACGGCGCGCGCGCCATATCCGCTTCCTGGGACAACACTCTGAAGATCTGGGACCTCCATTTGGGCGCCATTCTCCACACGCTGGATGGCCACTCCGAGGGCGTCAATGGCGTGGCGATAACGCCGGACGGCGCTCGCGCCGTTTCCGCTTCTGGGGACGAGACCCTGAAGGTCTGGGACCTCAATTCTGGGGCCGTCCTCCTCACTCTGAAAGGCCACTCTAACGGCGTCAAAGGCGTGGCGATAACGCCGGACGGTTCCCGGGCAGTTTCCGATTCATGGGACGAGACCCTGAAGGTCTGGGATCTCCATTCGGGCACCTCGCACCGCACCCTGGAAGGCCACTCCGTAAACGTAACCGGAGTTGCGGTTACGCCGGACGGCTCCCGCGCCGTCTCCGCTTCGTGGGATCGCACGCTAAGACTCTGGGACCTCCACTCGGGCGCCGTTGTCGCTTCGTTCACCGGCGACTTCCCAATGACGGCCTGTACCGCCGCCGGCCCCCGCTATTTCATCGCCGGTGATTTCGGAGGCCACCTCTACTCACTCGAACTCCTCGAATAACCCCCGCCTGCCCTATACTGGCCTTCATGCAGCCACCGCGTTCTGACGGAGGGTCCCAAGTTTGACTGAGGACGCCGCCGCCCTGTTCGACTCCTACCGCGCCCCCCTGCTTCGGCACGTGTCGGCGCTGGGCCTGCCCGCGGCCGATGGCGAAGACGTCGTCCAGGAGGTCTTCCTCGCCCTCATCGCCCACCTGCAGGCCGGCAAGGACCGCGCCAACCTCCGCGGCTGGATCTTTCGTGTCGGCCACAACCTGGCGTTGAAAAAGCGGGCGCTGTCGGCGCGCCAGGTGGCGGACCTCCCCGAGACGGCCGACCCGGCCCCCGGGCCCGAAGAACTCGTCGCGCTGCGCACCCGCTACGGCCGCGTCCGCGCCATCGTCGCCGCCCTGCCGGCCCGCGACCGCGCCTGCCTGTCGCTCCGCGCCGAAGGGTTGCGCTACCGCGAAATCGCCGAAGCGCTCGACATGTCCCTAGGTTCGGTGGCCGCCTCGTTGAGCCGGTCGCTCGAAAGGTTGTCCCGCGCATGAGCCATTTGAACGACGAACAGATCGTGCTGGCCATGGACAACGAACTCGACGCCGAATCGGCCCGCCACCTGCGCACCTGCTCCGTCTGCAGCGCCCGCCGGCTTCGCCTGGAACGCGCCATGGCCACCTACGCCGCCAGCCGCCGGCCCAGCCGCGCCTGGTGGCTCACAGTGCCCGCCGCCGCCGCGGCCATCTTCCTCGTCTGGCCGTCGCGCGCCGCCTACCTGCCCGACTCCGCGTTGACGCCCGGCGTCGCCCGCGCCGCCTCCGCCGCCGAAGTCTGCGCCTTGCCGGACGGCGAGTTCCAGGCGACCCAGGAACAGGCCCGGCGCGTCTTCGCAGCCTATCGGATCAACCGTCCCAAACCCCGCCAATACGAAGTCGATTACCTCATCACGCCCGCCCTCGGCGGCGCCGCCGACATCGCCAACCTCTGGCCGCAGCCCTACGAAGAAGGCGTCTGGACCGCCCGCGTGAAGGACGCGCTGGAGGACTATCTGCGCGGTCAGGTCTGCACCGGCCGCATGGAGTTGACCACGGCCCAGAAGGAAATCGCGGCCAATTGGGTGGAGGCCTACCAGCGCCACTTCCGCACCGCCCGCCCGCTCACGGAGCACGCCCTGTTCATGAAGGACCGGCCCTGGGAGTAACCTGGCGCGAATATCACGAGGCCACCAAGCACACGGCCGAAAAACTCCGTCGCTCCCGCCACACGCTCGACTGGGACAACATGCCAAACCCGTGGCGCCGCTACGAAGGCGCGCCGCGCATCGACCTGCCTGCCGGCCCGCCCCCGCCTGAGGCCTCCGCGCTGAGCGTGCTGCTGGGCGAGCGCGGCCCGCTTACGCCGCTGCGCGGGGCGGACCTGCTGTCGCAACTACTCTTCTACTCGGCGTCGATCAGCGCTACGAAGCTTGTACCGTCCACCGGGTACCGCTATGCGCTGCGCGTGAATCCATCATCCGGCAACCTGCACCCCGTGGAGTTTCACTGCACCGCCCGCGGCCTGGCAGGCTGGGAGGACGGGCTCTATCACTACCAGCCCTCCTGCCACATGCTGGAGCGGCGCGCCGGCGGCGTGTTCACGGCGGCCGGAACGGAATCGCTGGTTTTTGTTTTAACGGCCATCGCCTGGCGAGAGGCCTGGAAGTATCAGGATCGCGCCTACCGGTACTGCCTGCACGACGCCGGGCACGCCTGGCAGTCCCTTGCCTTGGCGGCCCGCGCATGCGGCATGGACACCACCGCGCGCACGGATTTCGACGACGCCGCTCTCGCCGCCGCGCTGCGCCTGGCCGGTGACGAGTGGCCCCTGCTGGTGGTTGGCGTGCACGCCCCGTGCCAGGGCGGCGAGGCCGATTGGAGCGCCGGCGAGCCGAACGCGCTTTCGGAATCGGTGGTCGATTATCCCTGGCCCGCCACCATGCACGCCGCCACCACGCGGCGCCCGTCGTACCCGCCGTCGAGACCCTTCGGCGAAACGGTGCGCGGCCGGCGTTCGGCGCTGGATTTTCGCGGCGGCGCGGAGACCATGCCGCTGGCCGCGCTGCGCACCATCCTGGCCTGCGCGGCGATCGGCGGCCGCATCACGCTGTATCTCTACGTCCACCGCGTCGACGGCCTGGCCCCCGGCATATACCTCTTGCGCTGTGCGGATTTGGAGCTGGTCAAGATGGGCGATCAACGGCTCATCGCCGCCGGACTGAGCCTGGGCCAGGATCTGGCCGGCAACGCCTGTGTGGCCTTCTCCATGATCGCCAACACGGAGAAAATCGTCGCCGATCGCGACTATCGAGACGCGCTGATCGAGGCCGGCGCCATCGGCCAGCGGCTCTACATCGCCGCCGAGGCGCTGGGCCTGCGCGCCACCGGCATCGGCGCCTTCTTCGACGATGAGGTCCACCGGTATCTCGACATCCGGGATGGGCAGGTGGTCTATCACTTCGCCATCGGCCACCCGGTGCACGATCCGAGGGTGGAAGCGTGACCGGCATTCTCGCCATCGGCGGCAATCACTTCATCGTTCGCGGTCCGGAGCCTTCTAACGAACAGGCCCGGGCGCTGGCCCGGCATTGGACGGTTGTGCAAATCGGCGCCGCGCCAAAGCCGGAATTCGACGCCTGGCGCATCAGCACGAAGGAGTTTCGAGAAGACCTGGTGTGGGCCTGCGTCATGGAAGATCCGGAGCCGAACTCGCCCGCCGTAGCCGTGCTGCTGGCGGAGATGAAGGATCGAGGCGTTGAGATTCGTCGCGTCGCTCTGGTATAACGCTCGGGTGCGCATAAAACTAGCAGTCGCCGGCTTAACTGTTGTGGGCGCCGCCCTCGCGTGGCAGCGGGGATGGCCGCCGCCGGTGCAGCCGCTGCCGCAGTCCACCGCCCCGCTGCCCGTGGCCGAGGCGATGAAGACCTTCCATCTGCCGCCCGGCTACAAGCTGGAGCTGGTTGCCGCCGAGCCGCTGATTCAGGACCCCATCGTCATGGATCAGGACGCCGAGGGACGTCTCTACGTCATCGAAATGCCGGCCTTCGCCATGGACCTGGAGATGCGCGACTCCCTGGAGCCCATCTGCAGCATCGTGGTGCTGGAAGATACCAACAACGATGGCCGCATGGACAAGCGCACCGTGTTCATGGACAAGCTGGTGTTGCCGCGCGCCATCAAAGTGTTGAAGAACGGCGTGCTCGTCGGCGAGCCGCCCAATCTTTGGTTCGTCAAGGACACCAACGGAGATCTGAAAGCCGACTCCAAGGAACTGGTGCGCAACGACTTCGGCCGGAAAGAAGCCAACATCGAGCACAACGCCAACGGTCTGTTCTGGAGCATGGACAACACCATCAACCTCTCCGAGTGGAACTGGAACCTCCGCTGGACACCCGGCGACAAGTTCGAAATGGAGCCCGGCCTGGTGCGCGGACAGTGGAACGTCTCGCAGGACGACGGCGGCCGCATCTTCCGCAACTGGAACGAACAGCCGTTGTTCGTCGACGTCGTCGCGATGCGCTACTACGCGCGGAATCCAAACCTCACCCGCACCCGAGGCCTCTACGAAGTCTTGATCGAACGCAATGAGACCGCCATCTGGCCCGTGCGGCCTACGCCGGGATTGCAGCGCGCCTATCGCGAAGAGATGCTGCGGCCCGACGGCACCGCGCGGACCTACGCCTCCTCGGCCGATCCCCTGATCTTCCGCGGCGACCGTCTGCCGAAGGAACTGCAGGGCACGGCCTTCGTCGCGGACTCGCCCACCAACCTGGTTCACTTGATCAGAATTGACGACGACGGCACGGGCCGCCTGAAGGCGCGCGACTTCTATCCCAAGGGCGAGATCATCGCCTCGACCGACGAACGCTTCCGGCCCGTAAACCTCTACGGCGCGGCCGACGGCACGGTCTACATCATCGACATGTATCGCGGCGTCGTGCAGGATCTGGCCTACCAGACCGACTACCTGAAGACCTACATCAAAACCAACAAACTCGAGCTGCCCGTCGGCTACGGCCGCATCTACCGGCTGGTGCATGAGTCAATGAAGCCCGGCCCCGCGCCGAAGCTATCGAAGGCCTCGCCGGCCGAGTGGGTAAAAGCGCTGGAACATCCCAACGGCTGGTGGCGCGACACGGCCCAGCAACTGCTGGTGCAAAGCCAGGACCGGACGGTGACGCCGGCTCTTACGAAACTGGCCCGCTCCGCCAGGGACTGGCGAACGCGCCTGCACGCCATGTGGACGCTGAAGGGACTGAACGCGATGCCGGAGGCGTTGGCGCTGCAATCGCTGGACGACAAATCGCCCGATGTGCGCGCGGCGGCCATTCGAATGCTGGAAGGCAAGGCCCACGCGGCGGTGCTGAAGAAAATCGACGATCCGTCCTGGATCGTCCGGCGGCAGTTGGCGGCCTCGTTGGGTGAGTTGCCGAAGGAGGGCCGCGCACCGGCGCTGGCCTCGCTGCTGGCCCGGCACGGCGACGATCCCATCACCGTGGACATCGCCGTCAGCGGCCTGGCCGGGCAGGAAGGCGCGGCGTTCGAAAGCCTGCGATCGGCCAACAAACCCGATGCCTCGGCAATGCTGGCGGCGGCCGTGCTGCGGAGCCGCGACGAGACGGAGGTGCAAAAACTGCTCGCCGTGGCGGGCGACGCGTCGCAACCGGAGTGGCTGCGCAAGGCGATTCTAACCGGCGCCGAATCGGGCACGGCCGGCCCGTCCCGCGGCGGCGGCCGGCCGCCCGGCCTGGCTCGCGGCGCCGGCTATTCGCTGCAAGCCGAACCAAAGGCACTCACCGCTCTGGCCGCGTCCGCGGGCGCGTTGTCGGAAATGGCGCGGCCTCTTGTGGCGCGAATGAGCTGGCCCGGCAAGCCGGCGCCCAAGAACACCGCTCCGCCGCTAACGGCTGAAGAACAGCGCCTGGTCGCCGAGGGCGAAAAGGTGTACGGCAACTTCTGCGCGGGCTGCCACAAGGCCGATGGCTCGGGTGATCGCGGCGGCGCCACAAACATCGCGGCCTCCGCTCTGGTGGGCGCGTATCCGCAGGCGCTGCTGCGCGTGATCCTTCATGGCAAGGAGGGTTCAACCGGCCTTATGCCCCCGCTCGGTTCGGCGTTGAACGATCAACAGGTCGCCGCCGTCACCAGCTACATCCGCCGCGCCTGGGGGCGCACCGCCTCGGCCGTTCCAGCCGCCGACGTGAAGGAGACGCGCGGCGTAAACAAGCTGCGAAAAACGCCCTGGACGGAGGCGGAGCTCAAACGCTTCAGTGTGTCGCCGGCTTTCGGGAGGTAGCGGGCGCCGCAATTCCTTCGTACAGCTCCGGCCTGCGGTACCGGAAGAGCGAGTGCTTGCGCTTCGGATCGACGCTCAGGCGCGCCAGCACAACCTGATCGGCCTCGCCCTGGTTCTGCGCCAGAATCTTTCCCGTGGCGTCGATCAACAGCGCCCGCTTGGGATGCACGAATACCAGATTCACGCCGTTCTCATACGCGCGCACGCGCATCATCTGGTCGTTCATCTCGCCGTAGGAGCCCCATGCCGGCACAAAAAGCGTATCGGCGCCCTTCAACGCCAGCAGGCGGGCGGTCTCCGGCAGCTGGCGGTCGAAACAGATCAGCGTCCCCCACGTGCCGTGCTTCGATTGCATCACTGGAAACTCGGAACCCTTCGTGTTGAACGGTTCGTCGGCCATCGTGTGACTCTTCGAATAGTGGTGGGCAATCGCGCCGTCCGGCCCGAACATCACCACGGAGTTGTACACGCCCGCCCCGCGCTTTTCGGCGAAACCCAGCATCAGAAAGACGCCCAACTCCTTCGCCAGCGCGCGGACCTTCCCCAACAACGGACCGTCCAGCGGCTCGGCCGCGCGCCGGATGTAGTCCTCCTGGTTCAGGCCCGGCGTTCGTTTCTCGTTGCCGACGTAGCCTTCCAGAAAACCTTCCGGCGCGACGATCACCTCGGCGCCCTTCTTTGCCGCCTCCCGGGCATACTTGTCGAGCTTCGCGAAGTTCGCGGCCTTGTTCCACGGCTCCGGCGTCAGCGTCAGCGCGCCGGCGACGAAGCCGGCCTCGCCGGCCGCCAGCGTCATTCCGAATAGCAGGGCAAAGCGCATGCCTATAGACTACTTCGCCGTGACGGGCCCGGTGGGCTCGCCCGCCGCCAGCTCGCGCCGGGGGTCGTAGTTCGGATTCTTGGCGGGGATCTGCGCTTTCGTCTGGCGAAGCCACCTCTCCAGCCGCGCGCGCATGGCCGCGGTGCGGGCCGTGTCCTTTTGGCTCAGGTCGTTCTTCTCGCTCAAATCGTCACGCAGGTTGTAGAGCTCCACCCTCGAGTCCTCGAAAAACAGAATCAGCTTGAAGTCGCCCTTGCGCATCGCCGCCGCCGGCCGGCCCAGTTGCGGGCTGTAGTGAGGATAGTGCCAGAACACCTCCCGCTCACCGAGCGTTCCGCCCCGCAGCAGCTTGGCGATGCTGACGCCATCCACGTTCTGCATGCGCGCGCCGGCCAGTTCGGCCATCGTCGGCGCGTAGTCGACGCTCAGCACCGGCTCGCCGCATGTCGAATCCGGCTTGATAACGCCGCGCCAGGACGCAAGCGCCGGCACCCGGATGCCGCCCTCGTAGACGTGGCCCTTGCCGGCGCGCAGCGGCAGGTTCGAGGTCACCGGACGCTTCTTCCACTCCAGCGACGACACGCCGCCGTTGTCCGCCGTGAAAAAAATCAGCGTGTTGTCCAGCACGCCGTTGGTCTCCAAAGCCTCTACGACGCGGCCCACGCTCTCGTCCATGCTTTCGATCATCGCCGCGTACTCGTCGTAGTTCTGCGGATTCGCCGGGTTGGCCTTCGCCGCGTACTTCTTCACCTTCGCGGGCTTACCTTCAATCGGCGTGTGCACCGCAAAGTGGGGCAGGTACAGAAAGAACGGCTTGTCCTTCGATTCCCGTATGAAGTCGACGGCAAGGTCCGTCAAGCGGTCCGTCAGATAGTCGCCGTCCTTACCTTCGAGCGGAATCTTCTTCTTCCACGCGGGATAGAAAAAGTTGTTCGTCGACCCGGCTTCGTCGCCCGCCAGCGACACATCGAAACCCTGATCCTTCGGCAGAAAACCGGTCGTGCCCAGGTGCCACTTGCCGATGCACGCGGTCCGGTATCCCTTGGTGCGCAGAACCTCCGCAATCGTCACCTCCGCCAACGGCAGCTCCAGCCGCGTGTTCGGCTGCAACACCTTGCTGAAGTGCAGCCGGTTCGACGCGCCCTGCAGATGCGCCGTCAAATGCAGGCGCGCCGGGTAACGTCCGGTCATCGTCGCCGCGCGCGTGGGGGAGCACACCGGGCTGGCCGAGTAGCCGTCGGTGAAAATCATCCCGGACCGGGCCAGCTTGTCGATATTCGGCGTCTCGTAGAACGTGCTGCCGTTGAACGTCGTGTCCTTCCAACCGAAGTCGTCGATCAGAATGAAAACGAAGTTGGGCGGACGTTTCGCGGCAGCGGACAAGGCCAGCGTCGACAGAAAAGTACGGCGGAGCATTCCCGCCATCGTACCGGATTCGATAGAGTAAATTCCCATGATCACCCGCCGGGCTTTGCTCGCTTCGCCCGCGCTTCTGGCGCAGACAGGATTTCGTTGGCCCAACGGAAAGCGCTGCGCGGTGAGCCTCACCTGGGACGACGCGCGCTTGAGCCAGATCGACGCCGGCATTCCCTTCCTGAACAGGCACGGCGTCAAGGGGACCTTCTACATCCTGCCGCGCAACTGGGAAAAACGAATGGACGGCTGGAAGGGGGCCTTGCGGGATGGCCACGAACTGGCCCACCACTCCATGACGCATCCGTGTTCCATCAACTTCGGCTTCACGGCGAAAAACGGGTTGGAAGAGTACACCTTCGAAAAGCTGGAATCGGACCTCGACGCGGCCACCGCGGAGTTCCGGAAGTCCTTCGGCGTGACTCCGAAAAGCTTCGCCTATCCCTGCGGGCAGAAGTACGTCGGCCGCGGCGTCGCGACTCGCAGCTACGTGCCCGCGGTCGCCAAACGCTTCCTCACCGGCCGCGGCTACCTGGACGAAGCCTCGAACAATCCGGCGGTCTGCGACCTCGCCAACCTCATGGGCACGGGTTTCGATAACGCAGGCTGGCCCGAGATGAAACGCCACATCGACGTTGCGTCCAAGGAAGGCCGCTGGCTGATCTTCGCCGGCCACGAGATGGGCAAGACCGGCAATCAGACCACCAACCTGGAAGCGCTCGGCGAGTTGATCGCGTTTGCCAAGGACCCGGCAAACGGAATCTGGCTCGACACGGTCGCGGCCGTTGCGAGCTTCGTGGCGAAGGCGCGCTGAATTTCGCCGCCGCCCTCGGCATCATCGGTGGCCAGGCGAACGATCTTGAGCACCAGTGGTGCTTTTGCACCGGGGCCTCGAATCGCTCAATCGCCGGAAAACAAAGGGAATTCGGGTTGGCATGCGAATTGCTCCCTTGTAAATCGCAAGGAGGGCGGTATGAAACGAATCCTGATGACACTCTTGGCTGGCGCGGTCCTCTCGGCGCAACCCAACTACCGGGGCGGCGGTTCGTACACCTACTCCCCGGCCGCCCGCATCGAGCGCGGCATCCACTCGGGCCTCATCACCCACCGCGAAGCCGATAAGCTCTGGCGCATGGAGCGCGAACTGCGCTACGAAACGGAAAAGGCCTACCGCTCCGGCCGCGGTCTCTCCCACGGCGAAGCCAGGCGGCTGGCCAGAATGCGCGAATGCCTGGACAACGAAATCTCCAAACAGCTCCGCGACGGCGAGCGTTACAATCGCGGCGGCTACAGCTACCGCCGCTGGTAGCTGCTATACTGCTCACCAAACCGGTCGAAAAGTTTCAAATCCAAGACCGCAGAGGTGAACAGGGGATGTTTCGTTCCATTCTTCTTACAGCCGCGTTGCTGCTTGCCGGCGGCGGCGCATCGTATGCCCAAGTGCTCAAGGCCCAAATCCTGGGCACAATCAGCGATCAATCCGGCGCGGTGATGCCGGGCGTCAAGATCACAATCACCGACGTTCGGACGAACTTCCAGCGCTCGGCCGACACCAACGATGCCGGCAACTTCTTCTTCGTCAATCTCGACCCCGGCGAGTACAAGGTCGAGGCCGAGAAGACCGGCTTCAGCAAGGCGCTCCGCTCCGGCATCGACCTCCAGCCGAATACAACCGCCCGCGTCAACTTCGAGCTCGTTCCAGGCGCCGTTACACAAACCATCGACGTCAGCGCCACGGCCGCCCCGCTTCTGCAAACCGACCGCGCGGATACCGGCGGCAAGATCGAACAGGCCCAGCTCCAGAACATGCCGCTGCTGTTCAATCGAAACTATCAGGGCCTGCTCGTGCTTGTGCCCGGCGTCGGCCGTCCCTCCCGCCAGCACTCGGAGTTCTACAACTCGCACGATTCGCTCTCCGTCCGCGTCAACGGCCAGGGCCGCCAGTTCAACAACTTCCAGATTGAAGGCATCGAGAACAAGATCGACAACGGCAACCTGACGGCCCTTGTGCCGCCCGCCGAAGCCATCCAGACCGTCGACGTTTCTACCTCCAATTTCGACCCCGAGTTCGGCAACGCCGGTGGCGCCGTCACCAACGTCACGCTCCGCAGCGGTTCGAACGAGTATCACGGCTCGCTCTTCCACTTCCACCGCAACGAGAACATCCAGGCCCGTAACACCTTCGCCGTCACCAAGGCGCCAACGGTCTACAACCAGTTCGGCGGAACGCTCGGCGGCCGCATTGTACGCGACAAACTCTTCTTCTTTGGCGACTACCAGGGCAGCCGCGATCATCTCGGCCAGGTCAACCGTGGCGGACTGCCCGGCGCCGCCTTCCGCTCCGGTAACTTCGGCGGCGTCGCGCAGCGCATCTACGATCCTCGCACCAACACGGGCGCCGACGCCAACAACACCCGCTTGCCCTTCCCGAACAACGTCATTCCCGCCGACCGCATCAGCCCCATCTCCCGCCGCATTCTCGGATTTGTGCCGGATCCCAACATCGTCGCGCCGGAAGGCCAGATCAACTACCAGCAGAACAATGTGCGCATCAAAACCCTCGACCAGGCGGACGCCAAGGTCGATTGGGTCATTGGCTCCAATGATCGCCTCGCCGTGCGCTACAGCATTCAGAAAGCCGTTGTCACCGATAACGGCCTCTTCGGCCCCGGCGGCATCTACGGCGGTTTCCGCAACGGTGGCTTTGCCGGCAGCGGCCCGGCCCGCACCCAAAGCGCCGGCATCAACTATTCAAAGGTCTTGAACCCTACTCTCGTTTGGGAGTCCCGCGTCGGTGTCGTCCGCAATCGGAATGACGCTGTCAATAACGACGCCGGGAAAAAGACGTCGGAAGAGATCGGTATCCGCGGCGTCAACCTCGACCAGTGGACCAGTGGCCTCACCGAGATTCGCGTCAACGGCTACGCCTCCCCGCTTGTCGGCTTCTCCCCCAGCCTGCCCTGGGCCCGCAGCGTCACCAGCTTCGGCATCGTCAATAACTTCTCCAAGACCTTCACCAAGCACATCATGCGCTTCGGCTCCGATATCCGCCGCGAACGCAACGACCTGTTGCAAACGCAGACCTTCAACCCCCGCGGCCGTTTCGAATACCAGCCCGGGCAAACCGGCACCTCGGCCGATACCAATCGCAACTTCGCCAATGCCTTCGCTGCTTTCCTGCTTGACGTACCGAACATCAGCGGCCGCGACCTGCCCTTCGTCTTCCCGGCCCGGCGCGAATTGACTCTAAACTTCTACGTCCAGGACAAGTGGCAGTTGAACTCGAAACTAACCATAGACATGGGCGTTCGCCTGGAACGGGAGTATGGCAGCCGTCCTCGTTTCGCCGGTGGCTATTCCAACTACAATCCGGCGAACAACACTCTCGAGTTAAGCGGCCTTGGCAACGTGCCGATCCGTATCGCCAACAACAACAATAACTGGGGCCCGCGCCTCGGCATCGCCTACCGTATAAACGATAAGAGCGTCGTGCGCACCGGCTACGGCATCAGCTTCTTCCCCCGCCGCATGGGGCAGACCAACTTCCCCATTTTGCAGAACAACGGCTTCCCCGCGGCAAACGCCTTCGTCTCGACGAACGTGACAATGACCACCGGCTTTCCACCGTTCGCGCCCTTCGCTATTCCCTCCAACGGAATCATCCAGAACGCGCCGGTCTCCAACGGCTACGGCATCACGCCGCGCGACCTTGCCAGCCCCTACGTACAGAGCTGGAACTTCGCCATTCAACGCGCGCTGCCCTGGAAGTTCGCGCTCGACGTTGCCTACGTCGGCAATCGTGGTGTCAACAACCAGACCGGCTGGAATCTGAACGCCTCCATGCGCCCAGGCTCCGGCAACGCCGGCCGGCCGCTCTCGGCCCTCTATGGTCGCAATACCGACACCACCTCCGTCATCGGTACTTCCACCTGGTACAACGGCCTGCAAATGAAGATCGACCGCCGCGTCGGCGACGGCCTCTTCATCACTACGTCCTATACCTGGAGCAAGGGTCTCAACTACGCGGAAGACGTTGACAATCTCGCCATCCCCATGGGCGTCGAACTGAACAAGGGCCGCATGAGTGACAATCGCGAGCACGTCTTCACGCAGAGCTACATGTACTCGCTGCCCTTCGGCAAAGGCAAGAAGTGGGCACAGTCCGGGCCCGCGATGTGGATCGCCGGCGGCTGGCAGGTGCAGGGGCTGTTAAGCGTAATCACCGGCTCCTGGTTCTCGCCGAGTGTCTCCGGCATCGTCAACGCGCCCGGCAACGCGGACCGTCCCAACTGGGTCGGCGCCATCCGCTACCCGCAGTTGAAAGGTCCCGGCCAGCAGTATTTCGAAACCGGCGCCTTCGCCTTGCCCGCGCAGAACACGCTCGGCAACGCGGGCAGAAATATCATCGAAGGTCCCGGCTACAACAACTTGGATCTGGCGCTGCACCGCGACTTCCGCATCACGGAGCGCTTCAACGCCACCCTGCGTGTGGAGAGCTTCAACTTCTCCAATACGCCGCACTACAACAACCCGAACGGCAACGCACAGTCGCCGCAGTTCGGCCAGATCAACGGAGCCGAGCAGGACCAGCGGCAGTATCAGATCGGCCTGACCATCCGGTTCTAACCATGGCGAAGCCGGAACCCATCGAAGTCCCCGGCCACCCGCCCAACAACCCCACCTACTCCCAGGCCGTGCGCATGGCCGGACTCCTCTACGTGTCCGGCCAACTCGGCCAGGGCGAAGGCATCCAAGCCCAAACCCGCTCGGCCCTCGAAAACATCCGGCGGATCCTCGAATCCGCCGGGTCCTCCCTAGCCAACGTCGGCAAGGTCAACATCTTTATCACCGACTTCACCCTCCTCGGCGAAATGAACCAAGTCTACGCCGAATTCTTCCCCCACAAACCCGCCAAAACAACGGTCGAGATCAGCCGCCTGGATAAGGACGGGTTGATTGAGATCGAGGTGGTGGCAAGCGCGTAAACGGCTCGAGCCTTCGGCGTATCCATTCGCGATTCGCGAATAGCGAACGTATACTGGAGACATGGTACTGAAGCCGCAGGACATTTTTGTCGTTCTTAAAATCGTGGCCGCCGGCTCACAGCGCCCCCCTATGCACGCTTGGCCGGCGAACTTCGCATGAGCGCGTAGGAAGTTCACGCGTGCGTAAAACGGGGCGCGGAGTGCCGCCTTCTCCATGGGCTCGAGTTGATGTACCGTCCCAACCTCACCGCCGTAGCCTTGCGCTGTTATGTTTGCGAGTGATATGCTCCCAATCGACTCGGGAGCCCAAGATGGTGTCTGCCGGTGGACAAAAAAGGAGTCAGGAAATTATGCTTAACTTGCCCTCGCTGCTGCTGGCCGCATTCGGCCTGTCTTTGTGTGCCTCAGGAGCATCTCTCTCGTATCGAGTCGACTTCACGCGAATCGGGGGGGGGACTCCCCTACATTCCGACGGCTAGCTTCACCTACGACGACACACTTGGCACCTTCACCTCGTTTCAAGTTCAGTGGCACGTGTACTCGATGGACATGACTGATCGGGCCAATGCTCTCGGCGCCACAGCTGCCGGTCATAGCTGTGGAGGCACTGCACCGTCCAAGCTGTTCGTCTTTCTAACGACCGGCGCTAATGACTGCTCACCCTCCACCGAGCGAAACTGGGCGGCATATCAGGTTTTTCCAAGTGGCGATGCGTTCATCTTCTACTCCGGTAACGTCAACGGTGAATTCGCAGGAATCAGGCAGAACAACTACACGGTGCTCCAATCGACACAAAACTCATCGGGCACTTTCACAACCGCTCCCGTTCCCGAACCATCGATGGCACTACCGGTAATTGCAGCACTCGTGGTCCTCGGCGCATTTCGATTTCGGAATGCCAAAACCCTCTCTCGCCGTCGAAGAGTTCCTCGTGCATGGCTTACAATACGCCTTTCCCGCCACGCGGGGTGAACTCACGCGCGGGGTGCCGACATCCTACGCCGCCCGGCCGCTAAAGAGTCTAATCGCGAAGGGAACGGAGCCCCTTCCCGTCTGGCCAAGCGCCGATGGCCCGGCCCGCGGTGTCGCGTTCGCTCCCTTGTACAAGACCGCGCCGGTTGCCGCGCCGGACGATCCTCCCTTTTATGAGCTTCTGGCGCTGGCCGATGCACTTCGCGGCGGCCGTCCCCGCGAGCGGAAACTCGCGGCCGAGGCCCTCGGCAAGCGGCTTCGGATGGCGGAATGAAAGATCGTAACCACGGTTACCTCATCGAGACGGCAAAACTGCTGGGGCCTCTGCTCGACAACCTGGTCTTTGTTGGTGGCGATGAACCAGGTCTACGCCGAATTCTTCCCCCACAAACCCGCCAAGACAACGGTCGAGATCAGCCGCCTGGATAAGGACGGGTTGATTGAGATCGAGGTGGTGGCCTCGGAATGTTAGCCTGAAACCGGAGGCCAATTCGTGACTCTCACGGGCAAAGCTCCTCACGTCGAACCGGCACAACTCCCCGAACTCACCGAAGAGTTCGGCATACCCGTACTCCGCGCGGGTCAGCCGCTGGATCCTTCGGTCGTCGACGCCGTGAGGGATTCGCTTCGGCACGAGCGCGACCTCGCGGCGCTCGCGCGGCGCTAGAGTCTCCAACTTCCTCGCGGACCATCCCCATCCAGCCGCCAAGGCGCCCTACCGCAACCCCCGCTCCCCCAACTCCCCAAACGCCTCGGCCGGCAGCAGCGTCTCGGAACCCGGCACCCGCCACCGGAAGAACCGCCACGCCCCCGGCCCGCACGCCACAATCCGGTGCGCTGCCACGTCCACCGCCGCCCATGTCGGCGACCCATGCGGGTCCGGCAACACATACCGTCGCGGCTGTATCTCGGCAAACGTCTCGGCATCCCACGTCCGCACCGTATTGTCAACAGACCCGGACGCCAACCGCCGCCCGTCCGCGCTCCACGTCACGCTCCAGACCCCGTTCGAATGCCCGGCCAGCGTCCGCTCGCACTCCCCCGTCTCCCCATCCCAGATCCGCACCGTCTTGTCCTCAGACCCGGACGCCAACCGCCGCCCGTCCGCGCTCCACGCCACGCTCCAGACCCCGTTCGAATGCCCGGCCAGCGTCCGCTCGCACTCCCCCGTCTCCCCATCCCAGATCCGCACCGTATTGTCCACAGACCCGGACGCCAACCGCCGCCCGTCCGCGCTCCACGCCACGCTCCAGACCCCGTTCGAATGCCCGGCCAGCGTCCGCTCGCACTCCCCCGTCTCCCCATCCCAGATCCGCACCGTATTGTCCGAAGACCCGGACGCCAACCGCCGCCCGTCCGCGCTCCACGCCACGCTCCTGACCCAGTTCGAATGCCCGTGTTGCAACGCCAGCTCTTTCGATCCCGGGACCACAGCCTGGACCGCGCCCTCGCACAGCACCCAGCGCGTCGAACGCTGCGTCGCCCCGGCGAACGCCGCGCCCCGCACATCGCACCACCGTCCCAGCAGCGCCGTCATCTCCGCCCCGCCCCACTTGGACTCCCGTAAATCGCACCGGTGCCACTCGCTCCGCGCCGCATCCGCCACCGCGAAACTCGCCCCCGTCAGCCGGCAGCCGCGCCAGTACGAATTCGCCAGCCGCGCCCCGTCGAAACACGCCCCCGAAAGATCGAAGCGCTCTCCCTCCTCGCCGAAATCCGCCTGAAACTCCCGCAAGTTCGCCCCAGCCAACTGGAACCGCACCGCCGCCGGGCACGGATAGCCCTTCGCAAACGCCAGCGCGAAAAACCGCAGCGCCAGTTCGCTCGCGTGTTTCCGGTACCCGTCCCGCAACCGCTTCAGTCCGGCCTGCGCCCCTTCGCCCGGCGACTCCTGCAAGCTCTGGCCCAGAAAATCCAGCGTCTCCCGGCTCACCCCCTGCGCGAACGCCCAGTCCTCCGGCCGGCCCTCTTCGAGCGCCCGCCGCAGATACCCAGCGAGAAAATACTCCTGCAGCGAGCTGTGCGCGAACCGGAATCCGTCGCCCTCCCGAACCAGGAACGTCGCGTTCCGGACGTCCTGTTCCGCCAGCAGGTCTGCCGTATGCCGGCCCTGCCCCGCCATCCATACCTCCAACTCCCGCGCCGTCCACGAACGCTGCCCGCGCCGCGCCAGCTCCGCCGCCAGCTCTTCCATCAGCAGCCGCTTATCGTCCGGCCGGATCACATGCTTCCCCTGGTCCCGCAGCAGCCACTCCTCCACGAAGAACCGGTAAAGCGTCAGCCCGGTAATCCGCCGCCCCGCCACCTTCTCCAACTCCAGCCGGTGGAACTGCCGCCGGATCAAGGTCAACGTATAAGGCCGCTCGGCCAATTCCGGCAGGTTGTGGACGCTCGAAATCACGTCGTAGGCCTTTGTGCCCTCATCCTCCCCGAGCGTCAGCCGCAGGTACTCGCGGATCTGCTGCTCGCGGAACGGCAGCAGCACCAGCGCCGTGTAGCTCTGGGCGGTCACCGCATCGCGATCCTCGGTAGTGAAATGCGCCGACTGCTCGGCGATCGTCCGGAAAAAGTGAGACCGGCAGGTAATCAGAATCCGCCCCTTGGTGTCCTTCCTCGCCGGGACGAGCGAAAACAACTGCCGCGTAAAGAGCTGCTGCCGCGCGGGCGTCAGCCCCACCAGCACCTCGTCCAGACCGTCGAAGATCACCAGCGCCCCCAGCGCCGCCATCCGGATCACGTCCTCCACCGTCAACGCGCGAATTCCCGGTCCCCCCTCCCAGGTCTGCTTCTCCACCAGGCTCTTCAGAATCGCCTTCAACCCCGGACAGTCGTCGCCATGCTTCGCCATCTCCCGCACGTTCCGCAAATCGAAGTACAGCGGCACCCGGCCCTCGATCCGGCGTACCAGCTCCTTGGCGGTGGTCGTCTTACCCATGCCCAGTTCACCGAGCAGCGCGCAGTACGGCGTACCCTTCGGATCGGCAGCCCACTCGACGAGTTGGTCGATCGCGCTGCGGCCGCTGACTTCGCGCAACCGCTCGTTTGTGAGCTCGACGCCACGCTCGAAGGAAAGACCGGTTGCCAAAGGGTCGACAAACTTACCCTCGGGCTCGGGAAGCAGGACTCTTACATAGCCTCGAATCAGACGGAGTCTCTCAAAGAACCGGAGGACCCACGCCCGCTTGTCCCGGACAGTACCAAAGCTCTTGCCGCTATCCCGGAACACCTTCACTTCCTCGTCCCGGCCCGTCTCATACAAGGAAACCGGGATCACCCGCCTGCCGAGCCGTTCCCAGGCCGCTTGCAGCTTCGCATCGGCGAAAAACTCCGGTGAAAGCAGCGCCACAGCCCACAGGCACCGCTCCTCGGAGCGATGCCGCTCCTCCTCCACGTCTTCGCCGGGCAGAATCGCATCCGGCGTCCAGATGTCAACCTCAATGCCCTTTAAGTGAGGCCGCAGCAGTTCGACAAACTGATCGGCCGCCGCCTTGTCCTGCTCCGCGTACAGCACGTGGCAGTGCAGCGGCCCCAACCCCGCGGCATCGATGTCGATCCAACCCGCCACCCGCTCTCCGACGCTCGCCGCCAGGTAATCCAGCAGCGGGTCCTTCCCTTCAAACCAAATCCAACGATCGTCCGGCAGCGACCGCGTCTTGCCGTCGCCTTTCAGCCAAAGTTCGATCGGCGGCCCCTTCCTGGCCGCATTCTTGATCGCCAAGCTCAACTGCTGCAACTTGGCCTGCCCCTGCTGGTCGTTCGAACCCGGATACAACAAGCGCAAGACCTCTCCCAGGTTCGCCCGCCCGTCCTCCTTCAACAGCCCAAGAATCGATTGGACGCCCCGCCGGTACTCGCTCCCCAGCCGGTCGAGAAAGGGCGGAACCGCACGCAGAGCCGCATCGCGCGTCAACATCACGCCCCCTTCTTCAACAAAGCATTGATCTTCTGGAACAGCTCCAGCGCAAACGCGCGACGTGTGTGCTTCCGCCCGCACTGATCGAAGGTCCGGCCCTGCGCATCCCGGAAGATCTGCCGTTCGCCCAGCCCCTTCAAGTCCATCGAGCCGTCAAACCGGATCGGGTGGAGCGCCACCGGCACCACCATCGGCTTGGCCAGCATCGCCGCCAGCTCATGCTCCGAAATGTACTTGCTCGCCAGGAAAGCCGGCGAAACCAGCAACAACCCAAAGTCGCACTCCCGGACCGCTGCCTGGATTTCGTCGTGCCATTTCTCGCCCGGCAGGATGTCGGTATCCATCCACCGCTCAAACGTGTACCCGGCGGCCGCCGCCAACAGCGGTCGCATCACCTCAAAAAACCGGTCCACATCCTCTTGATCGGCATGCGCGTACGAAACGAAATACTTCATACCCCAAACACTACACCCCTCGTGCGTCAGTGTCAAGTATTTCGTTGTGATTTCGTTGATTTCGTTACAAGAAAGTCTGGAAAAAACTTCAAAAACCGCCAGAAAAGTGACGGAGGGTCCCAACGGACATTCAAAACAAAGGACTTACCTCTGCCGACCAGGCCCGCTGAACCACACCCCATTCGGCGCGCCGGACCGCGCCGCCGCAATATCTAGCCACCCATCCCCATCCAAATCCCCCAGCGCCAACCCATACACCGCGCCCTTCCCGTCCCCCCAAGGGACGGTTTCGAACCCCCCGGCTTTCGACACCAGAACCGCGCCCGGCGCATTCTGGTTCCCCACCACAATATCCACCCGCCCGTCTCGGTTCATGTCCGCCAGCCCGATCGAGTACGGAGCCGCCCCGCCCCCGCCCAGCGCCCTCGGCTCCGCGAACCGCCGCTTGCCAAGCCCCCGGAACAGG
>VFZO01000070.1 GCA_016871155.1 Acidobacteriota bacterium
CATGTGAAACCCGGAAAGCTCCATCATGTCCTTGGGCGCGCCCAGCCGGAGCCGGGCGTAGCCGAAGTAGTAGTGCCGGATCGCGTACAGCACCAGCACGGTGACCGAGAATGCGAGTACGAGATACGAGATGGCGATTAGAAGTGGGATCGCCATGCGCTCCTTTCCCCCCACAACTCGCCAGAGGAGCGGTGCACCGCAATGGAGAAGAAAAAGAGCACATATAGAAGGTCGCTCAAGGTCCCGAACAGGAACCATAGCGCCGGCATAAACAGTGCGCCGGAGTAGTGCAGCACGCCCAGCACAAAAACGAATCGCATTGCGGAGAATACAAGTCCGTAGCCCAGCACGAACGCCATCCAGGCCAGGCCGCGCGCCCATTTTGGCTCGGGAACAACAAAAAGTAAAAGAAGAACCCACGGCAGAATGAACCACACCAGCAATTCCTGGCGCAGCCAAATCTGACCGAATATGGCCGGATCCATTCGAAACGTGTCGAAAACGGCATTCGCGGTAGCCGACAGGAACAACAAAACGGCCAGAAAATAGGAGAGGTTCCGCAAGAACGACAGCCGGGCCGCTACCAGCATCAGCCCCGCGATGCTTGCGATCAATGCGAATCGCGCCGCGACGGACACACTCTCAAACGGGGGAATCCTCACGAGCGGAGTAGTGCCAAGCGGCAGACTGGGAAAAAGGTTGACAGCGGTCCAACCGGTCACGGGCAATCCGGCCAGCAGACACAATTCACCCACCAACGTGGAATGCACTTCCAGAACGTCCGAGGCGAAATACGCCAGGAGTCCCGAAAGAAGTATCGCCGCGCCTAGTCCGGCCAATACGCGGCCCGGCCCTACCCGGACCGCCCGTACGCTCCTATGGGGATAGATGGTATCCCGGCTTCCCGTCCGAACACGGGTGGGTGGCAGCGACGGTCCTGTTGCGGGCAGATTCGAGGCCATTCCGGTCTTTCCAGTCTGTTCGCCAATAGGACTTTCTCCAATGGGTTACTAGTTCCGAAACTCAGGCTTCCGAAAGTCCCGGTCACTTAGTACCGGCGGTTGAGAGTTCCGGCCAAACCCCTGAAAACAAGGGCCATGTTACAATTGCGTGTACCCTAGAATGGACAACCTCAAACAACTCATACGCGAAATCCCAGACTGGCCGAAACCTGGCATTCTTTTCTACGACATCACCACCCTGATGAAAGACCAAGCCGGTTTGGCGGCGGTCATCGCCGGGCTGCAAACCGCTGTTAAACCCGAGGACGTCGACGCCGTGATTGGAATTGAGGCCCGGGGCTTTTTTTTCGCGCCCACAGTCGCGCACGCGCTCGGAAAGGGGTTTATCCCGGTCCGAAAGCCCAAAAAGCTCCCGGCAGCGACCGAATCGGTCGAGTACGCCTTGGAATATGGCACCGACAAGCTTGAAATTCATCGAGACGCCATCCAACCGGGCCAGCGCATTCTGATCGTCGACGACGTGCTTGCCACCGGTGGCACCGCAGCCGCCGTCGCCCAACTCGTCGAAAAGCTCGGCGGCAGAGTCGCCGGCCTCGCGTTCGTCATCGAACTCGACTTCCTGAACGGCCGCCAAAAGCTGAACGGCCACCACATTCACTCGCTTCTACATTACTAAAGTGGCCGCCCGAACCGCCACCGTCCGCGCTTTCGCCAAAATCAACCTCGATTTGAAGGTTCTGAACAAAGCGGCGGACGGCTTCCATGAGTTGCGATCGGTTTTCCAGACTGTCTCGCTGCACGACACGATCGAAATTGGATGGGAAAAGAGCCGGAAGACTGAGATTACCGGCACCGGCGAGATCCCGGACAACCTGATCGAGAAGGCGGCGCGCGGGGTGCTGGATCACTGCGGCGCAACCGCCCGGTTGCACTTCCGCCTTACCAAGCGAATCCCGATGGGCGGCGGCATGGGAGGCGGTTCCACCGACGCGGCGGCGGTGCTTCTGGCGCTTCCCGTGCTGGCCGGCCTGAAAATCCCACGGCCGGAGCTGATCCGTCTGGCGGCTTCCCTCGGCTCCGATGTACCCTTTTTTCTTTTGGGCGGCACGGCGGTGGCTCTGGGACGGGGCACGGAACTCTATCCACTGCCCGAAACCCCCGCCAAACCTGTGTTGATTGTGGCGCCCGGCGTTCCCGTTTCGACTCCCGAGGCCTATCGCGCCTTCCACCGCGCGGGCGACGGCAAATTGACGGATACGCAAGTGATTCAGTATATTGAGAGTTTCCAGTCCCGGACCTGGGATCTTTCTCAGGGACGGTCCGGAACGCAGAGCGAGAACGATTTCGAACGCGTGGTGTTCCCTCAACACCCTGTCCTCGGGTCCATCCTCAAAAAGCTGCAAACATCAGGAGCCAACCCCGCCAGAATGACTGGCAGCGGCTCGGCTCTCTTCGGAGTATTTACCACAAAGGATCAGGTTCTTCGGGCCAAGGCTGCGGTCGAAACACTGCACCCAAGTCCACGCGGCATTCCAGCCAGATTGCTGAGCCGCGCCCGGTATAGGGCCGCCTGGTGGCGACAACTGCAACAACATATGGATGCAACGGACGGAATGCAATGGCCGCCACAAAGCCAGTACGCGTCGCGCCGCCGAAACGAGCGATGAGAGCCGAACGCCTCAAGCTCTTTACCGGTAACGCAAACCCGGCTCTCGCCACCGAGATTGCCGAATGCCTGGGCATGGACCTGGGCGCGGCCCCCGTGCGTACCTTTGCCGACGGCGAAATCTACCTGCAAATCAAGGAAAACGTACGCGGCGCCGACGTATTCATCGTCCAACCCACGTGCAATCCGGTCGATCGCCATATCTTCGAAGTGCTGCTGATGATCGACGCACTCAAGCGGGCCAGCGCCGAGCGCATAACCGCCGTTCTGCCCTATTACGGCTACGCCCGTCAGGATCGCAAGGATAAGCCACGGGTCCCCATCTCCGCGAAACTGGTGGCCAGCGTCATCGAACGCGCCGGCGCCGATCGCGTGCTGGCCCTCGATCTTCACGCCGCGCCGATCCAGGGCTTTTTCGACATCCCGGTCGATCATCTGTACGCCGCGCCTGTGCTGGTCGAGTACTTCCGCCAGAACCCGCTTGAGAATCTCATGGTCGTCTCCCCGGACGCCGGCGGCGTGGAGCGGGCCCGCGCATTCGCCAAACGGCTCAATGCGCCGCTCGCGATCATCGACAAGCGGCGCGAAGAGGTCAATGTGGCGGAGGTGATGCACGTCATCGGTGACGTTCGCGGCCACCACTGTCTAGTCGTCGACGATATGGTCGACACGGCCGGTACCCTCGTCAAGGGCGCCGACGCCCTGCTGGCCAACGGCGCCACGGCGGTCACCGCCTGCGCCACCCACGCCGTGCTGTCCGGCCCGGCTATTGAACGCATTCAGAATTCCCGGCTCGACAGGGTCGTCTTCAGCAACTCCATTCCGCTGAAGGAAGAGGCTCTCCGCTGCGATCGGATTCACACGATCTCGGTTGCCCCGCTTCTGGCCCAAGCCATTAAATCCATCCACGAAGAAACGTCCGTTAGCGGACTGTTCGTTTAGTCAACAAAAGAGGAAACAATGAGAAAGGACATCACAATCGCAGCGGCGCCCCGCGCCACCCGAGGCAAGAACGAGGCTCGCCGCCTCCGAGTCGCGGGTTCCATGCCTGCGGTCATCTACGGTACCGGCAAGGATCCCGTGGCTGTCGCCGTTAGCCCGAAGGAGGTCTCCAAGATTCTCCATTCGTCCACCGGCCACAACACGATCTTCGACGTAGCCGTAGAGGGAGGCGCCGGCGAGCCCGTTATGATCGTCGACTGGCAGGTGCACCCGATCAAGGGCGGCCTGCTGCACGTCGACATGCAGCGGATCGATCTGGACAAAGCCATCGTCGTTCAGGTGCCTGTCCACGTCAAGGGCGAAGCCCGCGGCGTCAAGATACAGGGCGGCTTGCTCGAACTCGTCAACCGCGAGGTTTCCATCGAGTGCTTGCCGAACGATATTCCGGAGTTCTTCGAAGTCGACGTCACCGGCCTCGGCCTGAACCAGGCCGTACGCGCTGGGGATTTGACTCTTTCGGCCTCGATGGTACTGATCGAAGCCCCAGACGCTGTACTTGTGCACGTCACGGCGCTGAAGGCGGAGGCCGCCCCGGCCGACGCAGCCGCGGCCGGTCCCGCCGAACCCGAGGTCGTGAAGGCCAAGGGCAAGAAGGAAGAGGCCGCGCCGGCAGACGATAAGAAGAAGAAGTAATCGCCGGTGGCCGGGGAGTCCAATCCTTCGTGGCTCATCGCGGGCCTGGGAAATCCGGGCCCTGAGTACGAAAGGTCCTATCACAATCTGGGCTTTCTGGCTATCGACAAACTGGCCGCCGGCGCCGGCATTCGCGTCACGCGGCCGGAGTCCAAGGCGCTCACCGGGCTCGGGCAATTCGCCGGTCAACCCGTGGTGCTTGCCAAACCGCAAACATTTATGAATCTCAGCGGCGGCTCCCTGGGGCCGCTTCTCGAGAAGTACAACCTCCCGGCCGAAAGGCTAATTCTCGTTTACGATGAACTCGCTCTGGACTGGGGGACGCTTCGAATCCGGCCGAAAGGCTCGGCTGGCGGCCACAACGGCGTCAGCTCCACGATTCGCGGCGTAGGCAGTGAAAACTTCATCCGGGTTCGCATCGGCTTCCGGCCGCTGCACCGGGTGGGCGATTTGAAAGACTACGTGCTCGCTCCCATCGGGCGGGTGCAACTGGAAACCCTGGAAGCCGCCTTGACCACCGCAGTGGACGCCGTGGCTTCCGTAATCACCGACGGCGTCGAAAAGGCCATGACGAAATTCAATCGTCGCGCCGAAGGTGCCAACGAGGAACAATGAGAACTTACGAACAACTGTTCATCGTCAACACGGCCGCCCAGGAGGCGGATGTCGATGCTCTGCTCGAGCAACTCTCGGGCATCATCAAGTCCTCTGGCGGCACATTGGAGAAGACCGACAAATGGGGCGTGCGCAAGCTTGCCTACCGTGTTGAACGCCAGACCGAAGGGTCCTACATTCTGAACTGCTTTTCCTGCGACTCGCAGTCCGTCCGCGAACTCGAACGCCGTCTGCGCGTCTCCGATATCGTGATGAAGTTCATCACGGTCCGGATGGACGAGCGGATGAAGCGGGTCGCCAAACGCCAGAAGCGCCGCGAGAAGCGCTTGGCCCGAAAGCCGCAACTGGCCGCTCCCGCCGCTCCGGCACCGGTACCGGGGGAAGCCGCAGCGGCGCCCGCTCCCGCCATGCCGGCCGCTCCGATGCCCGTCGAGCCGGCGCCCGCCGCCGAACCGGCCGCAGAGAACTAAGGAAGGAAGAAACACAGAATGTCAGAAACCAAAGGTGGTCGTCCGATCGCTGCTTCGCAGCGCCCCACGGGCGGGGATAAAGCCCTTGGCGGCAAGAAACAGTTCTTCCGCCGTAAGAAGGTGTGCCGGTTCTGCGTCGAGAAGATGGATTTCATCGACTACAAAGACGTGCGGACCATGAACGCGTTCATCTCCGAACGCGGCAAAATCACGCCGCGCCGCATCTCCGGCGTTTGCGCCGTGCACCAGCGCCTTCTGAGCGAGGCCATCAAGCAGGCGCGCAACATCGCCCTGCTGCCCTATTCCACAGCGCTATAAGAATTCGAACCGGAACATTCGAGGAGTCAAATCATGGAAGTCATCTTGAGAGAAGACGTCGCGAAGCTCGGTTCGCGCGGCCAGTTGGTTAAGGTCGCGCCTGGCTACGCCCGCAATTTTCTGATCCCCAAACGCCTCGCCGTGCTAGCCACCGAGGCGAACAAGAACATCGTTGAGCAGGAGCGCCAAGCCGCCCTTCGCCGCGAAGCGAAGGAAGCGGCCGAAGCCTCCGAGTTGGCCAAATTGCTGGCACCGGTGGTGATCACCATCGCCCAGAAGGCCGGCGAGAACGACCAACTGTTCGGCTCCGTCACGGCCGGCGACATCGCCGCAAAGCTGGAGGAGCAGAAATTCCACATCGATCGCCGCAAAGTGCAGTTGCATGAGCCCATCAAGCAACTGGGCGAGCACACCGTTTCGGTTCGCTTGCACCGCGAAGTGTCGGTGGACATCAAAATCAACGTCGTCAAGGAAGACTAGCTCTTCCCGCGGCGAAAATCACGGAAAAAGGCCCGCTTCGGCGGGCCTTTTCGCTATCCTAGGAGCTATCACATGGGTTACTTCGATCTCAGCGGACAAACCGCGATTGTCACTGGCGGAGCGTCGGGAATCGGCCTCGCCATTTCTACTCGTCTGGCCAACGCAGGAGCCACTGTCGCCATCGCCGACATGAATCTGGAAGCCGCCACGGCAGCAGCAGCCGGTATTCAGAACGCTTTCGCCTTGCAGGCCGACGTTGCCGACTACGCATCGGTGGAAAAGGCCTGGGCTGCGGTAATCGCGCGCACCGGCCAGGTGCACATCCTGGTCAACAACGCCGGCGTCGCTGGCAAGGCCGCCCCTCTCTGGGAGCAGAGCTATGAAGATTGGACAAAGTGTATTCGCGTCAACATGGACGGCGTCTGGAACGGTTGCAAAGCCATCGCCGGCCACATGCGCGACAAAAAGTACGGCCGCATCGTCAACATCGCCTCGGTCGCGGGCAAGGACGGCAACCCGAACATGACCGCCTACTCGTCTACCAAGGCCGCCGTGATCGGCTTCACCAAGTCTTTCGGTAAGGAAGTGGCCACCGACGGCATCTGCGTGAACGCCGTCGCACCGGCCGTTGTTCGCACGCCTATCCTGGACCAATTGACTCCGGAGCAGGTGAAGTACATGACCGACAAGATTCCGATGCGCCGTACGGGCGAGCCGGGCGAGATCGCCGCTGTCGTGCACTTCCTCGCAAGCCCGGATTGCAGCTTTGTGACGGCTCAGACCTACGACGCATCCGGCGGCCGCAGCACCTACTAATGCTTACTGCGGACCAATACAACGACACGCCGGCCGCCGAACTGCTGAAAGCGGCTGCCGATGGCCGCATCGGCTTCGATCAGCAGTTGATCGCTTCTCTTCTCTCCCGCGGCGGCGGCACCGCCGGCGAGATTTCCGATTACTACCTCGCCAACGAGGAAGAGTGGCGCGTTAACATCGGCCCGGACGTCTTTCACGTGCTCCGCGCTCTGCGCTCCACTGCGGCCATTCCGGTCTACGCCCAGCTTCTGCATGAGCAGGACGACGAGGACCCTGGCCCCATCTACGATGCAT
This sequence comes from Acidobacteriota bacterium, assembly GCA_016871155.1. Classification (GTDB taxonomy): domain Bacteria; phylum Acidobacteriota; class Terriglobia; order Bryobacterales; family Bryobacteraceae. The sequence continues at coordinate 7,257 of VFZO01000070.1, forward strand.
TGGCCGAACTCGGCCCGGAGGCCATTGAGCCGCTGCTTCTGCTGCACGCCAAGGCCGGACCTGAATCGCAGTCGAACATCGAGTTCCTGTTGGCTGGCCTGCGCGTCCGCGATGAGCGCATAGCCGCGCTATTGAAGGCGCGCCTGGAGTCCGATCCGGCGGATGGCGCCATAAATATCAGCCTCTATGGGGATTCGGAATTGAGACCTCTGCTCGAGGCCCGGCTCGGCGCCGAACTCAGCCCGCACGAAAAGCACGAGATCGAGTTCGCCATCGATCAGTTGAGCACGGTTACCATTCCGGATAGCCCGGAGCCGTTCGATATCAACTCGCTTTATCCGCCCACCGCGCCTCCCGCCTTCGACGTACTCGATCCGGAGGAAATGATCCAGTACCTCGACCACCCATCGGCAGAGGTTCGCAAACTAGCCGCCGAAGGACTGGCTAACGAGGAACTGAATGAGAGTGAAGTGAAGCGCGTTCTCGAAGCCGCCGAGGAGGACGAAGACCCCGCCGTTCGCGCGCAAGCGTGGCAGGCCCTGGCTTCGGCCATGGACGACGACTCCGTGCAACGGCGCGTGCAGGCCCGCTGCTTTGACGATACGGCTTCGAACCTGGAGCGCGCCGGTGCCGCTTGCGCCCTGGCCGAACTCGAGATGACAGACGAGTTGGCCGAGCTCCTGCAAGAGTTCTACGCCGACCCCGCCTCCCGCGCCATTGCCATGAAGGGTATGTGGCACAGCTTCGATCAACAGTTCTCAGAGGTCTTTCCCAAGCATCTGGACGACGCCGACGAAGACGTGCAGCGCCAGGCTATTTGGGGCTGCGGTTATCTCGGAATCCGGCATGTGGCCGGCCAGTTGGAAGCCCTGTTCGAGAACGAGAATGTGCGCGAGCACGCGTTGTTCGCCTACGCGCTCTCTTGCCCGGCGGAGATCAGCCGCGGCCGCGCCAAGGCGCTTTACGAAAAAATCTTCGAACTCGCTGGCGGTCTAGGTGAAACGGAAGTGGACGTAGTGCAGGCCGCTATCGACCAGCGTCTCGGCATGCATGGGCTGGAGCCGGTATTCGCCAAGCAAGCCAAGCACGCGCAGTAATCGCGAGAACCCTACCGCGTCCCGCCCACCGGCACGGTCGCCTTGTACACGTACCCGGTCACGCGATCCATATCTGAAGACGTCAAATATAACGTGTTCTGATTCGCGCCGCGTCCGAATTTGCAGTTCGTCAACGCCTTCTGTTCGGTAGTGATCTTGTGCGTGATCTTACCCGCGGTGGTCACGCGGTAGGCCGTGCCGAAGCTGTAGCACGTGAGCCACAGCGCGCCCTCCGTGTCGACGTCCATTCCGTCGGCCTGGCAGCCCTCGATCGTTACCAGTTCCTTGCGCGCCCCGGCCGTGCCATCGACGTTCAACGGCCACATCTCGATCTTCGATGTGTTCGCCGCCGTGTTATGCGCCACGTAGAGGGTCTTCTCATCCTGGCTCAGCAGGATTCCGTTCGGCCCGGTAATCTCCTCGCTGAACACACTGGTCTTACCTTTGGCGTCGATCCGGTAGATGGTGCCGTTCGGTGCAGTGCCATCGTAGCCGTTCGGCGCGGTAAAGTAGATGGTCCCGTCCTTGGCCACCACCAGATCGTTCGGACCCTTCGACGTCTTCGGATCCTTCTCAAACCCCTTCGCCACGGTGGAAACTTTCTTGGCCGGGGTGACCTTCAAAATCTCCCGTTCATCGGTTGCGGTGACAAACATGTCGCCCTTACCGTCGATCCACAATCCGCCCGGCCCCGCTCCCTTTGCCACGTCCGCCCAGCGGCTAGCGCCGTCCTTCGCGTTCCATTTGACAACGCCATGATAGGTTCCGCGCGACGTGAAGTAAAGGTTGTTATCGGCATCAATGGCGGGCCCTTCGGTGTTCCCCCACGAGCCATCGCTCGCGATCAGCTCCGCTCGAATCTCCACCGGACCTTCAGGCGCGGGTGGAGCTTTCGGCGGCTCGGACGCGCAGCCGGCCAGCAGAAGCGTCGAAACGATGAGGGGGCGCATGATCGCCGTATGATATCAAGAATGATTCGATTTCTGGTCCTCGCCACTAGCGTCGCTGTCTGCTTGGCTGATGGACCCGCGATCCTGGAGAAACGTTGCCTCGGCTGTCACAACGACGCCGCGAAAATGGGAAATCTATCGTTGACCTCACGCGCCAATGCGGCCCGCGTCCTTGGCGGTAGCCTGCTGGGCCGGGTTCAAAGAGGCGAGATGCCGCCCGGGGGCGGCCTGCCGCGTGAGGAGCGAGAAGCGATAGCCAACTGGATCTCCGCCGGCGCCGAGTGGCCCCAAACGCTCCAAACCGCACCGCGCCCCCGCGCAGGGAAGGACTGGTGGTCATTGCAGCCCGTGCGAAAAATCGAATCGACCATAGACGATCTGCTGAACGCGGAGCTTCGAAAGAAAGGCCTCCGAATGAACGCGCCTGCCGATCGCCGGGCCTTCATTCGGCGCGCCACCTTCGACCTCACTGGCCTTCCGCCCACTCCCGCCGAGATCGCCGGGTATCTCACCGACGCCGCAGCCGACGCCGACGAAAAACTCCTGGACCGCCTTCTCGCTTCCCCCGCCTACGGGGAGCGCTGGGGCCGGCACTGGCTCGACGTCATTCGCTATGGCGAATCCCACGGCTATGAGCAAAATCACGTCCGGCCCAATGCCTGGCCCTTTCGCGACTACGTCATCCGCTCCCTGAATAACGATCTGCCCTTCCAACGCTTCATCCTCGAGCAATTAGCGGGCGACGTCGTAGGCAAGGGCGACCCCGCCGTCGAAATCGGCACCGGCTTCCTTGTCGCCGGCCCGCACGACACCGTGGGCAATCAAAACGAGGCCGCCCGGCGACAGCAGCGCGCCGACGATCTCGACGACATCGTCAACGCCACCGCCTCCGCCTTTCTTGGCCTCACTGTCAACTGTGCGCGGTGCCACGATCACAAGTTCGATCCCATTCAGCAGGCCGACTACTACCGCATCGCCGCAGTCTTCAACGGTGTCACCCATGCCGAACGCGACCTTGCCACGCCCGCCGAATCCGAGGCCTATCGTGCCGCCACCGGGCCGATCGAAGCCACCATCGCCGATGGGAAACGCAGGCTCGCCGAATTCGCCTCCAAGGCGAAGCCGCAAGAAACGCTGAATCTGAAGCACCGGCCGGCTGTGTCGCCGTTCCTTACCGAGGAATCATTTCCGCCGCGGCTCGCGCGCTACATCCGCTTCCACACTCCGCAGGGCATGGGTAGCGGAATTGACGAGTTCGAAATCTTCACGCCGCAAGGCGACAATATCGCGCGCGCCGCCGAGGTGTTGCCGTCCTCGACACGCATCGCCGACGGCAACGCTGGTGCCTATCATGTTCGCCACGTCAACGATGGCGCCTTCGACAAACGCTGGTTCCCCGTCGCCGGCCAGCCCGCGTCGTTGACCTTCAAACTGAGTAAAACGGAGACAGTCCAGCGTGTTGCATGGTCCACGGACCGGTTACGCGCATTCCAGGGTCGATTTCAGCAACAGCCCGTTGTCAAGTACACGCTGGAGGCCTCGCTTGATGGAGAGTCCTGGACATCGGTCGCGAATGGCGACGATCGCCTGCCCTATCGAAAGGAAGATCTCGCCCGCCTGATCATAATCGAGTCCCTCGACGCCGCAGACCGCGACGAATTCGCCGCGCTGGAAAAGCGCTTGGCCGGACTGGAAGCGGATCTGCGCTCCGTTCCGAAACTCCGTACCGCTTACGCCGGGAAATTCCGCGTGCCCGAGGAGCCGGTCTACCTATTGAATGGCGGCAACGTCATGCAGCGGGGCGACGCAATCGCGCCGGCTAGTCTGTCGGCGTTGCCGGGCTTCACGCTGCCGCTCAATGCGCCGGAGCACGAGCGCCGCCTCGCTTTCGCACAATGGCTCGCCGGCCCGGACAATCCACTCACGCCGCGCGTCATCGCCAACCGGATTTGGCACTATCACTTCGGCCGTGGCCTGGTTGGTACGCCTTCCGATTTCGGCTTCAACGGAGAGCGCCCAACCCACCCGGAGCTTCTTGATTACCTTGCCGGCCGCCTGCACGCCAACGGCGGACGATTGAAGCCGCTGCATAGAGAAATCATGCTCTCTCGCGCCTACCGTCAGTCGAGCGAATGGAATGAGGCCGCCGCGAAGCAGGATGCCGATGCCCGTCTGCTCTGGCGCTTTCCGCCGCAGCGGTTGCAGGCCGAAGCGCTCCGCGACGCCATGCTCCATGTCGCCGGTGTGCTCGACAACAACGTGGGCGGCCCAAGCTTCCGCCTCTACAAATACACGGTCGACAATGTGGCCACCTATTTTCCGCTGGACAAGCTCGACCCTTCCACCTACCGCCGCACTGTCTACGCGGAGTCGGCGCGCTCCATTCGCACGGAACTCCTCAGTGTCTTCGACTGCCCCGACTCCTCGCTCCCGGAACCGCGCCGCGTCGTTACGACCTCACCGCTGCAGGCCTTGAGCCTCCTCAACCACAGCTTCACACTCGACATGAGCGCGGCCTTCGCCAAACGCTTACCGCCGGACGACCCCGTGCGACCGGCCTTTGAGCTTGCCTTCGGACGCCCGCCTTCCACTTCCGAAACCGAAAACGCGCGGCGGCTCATTCTCGATCACGGCCTTACCGCCTTCACACGCGCGCTCTTCAACGCCAACGAGTTTGTCTATGTCCACTGACCGTCGCGAGTTCATCAGCGGCCTCGGAGCGCTTGCGCTCGCCGAACTTCTCGGCGCCGCACCCAGGCAGCCGCACTTTGCTCCGAAGGCGAAACGCGTCATTCAGATCTTTTGTCCCGGCGCTGTGTCGCATCTCGACACCTTCGACTATAAACCCGAACTGCTGAAACGCAGCGGCCAGCCCATGCCCGGCGGCGATAAGGACGTCACGTTTCAAGGCGCCAACGGCAACCTGATGCGTAGTCCATGGCCGTTTGTGCCGTGTGGCCAATCCGGGAAGCACATCACGGCGATGCTGCCCCACCTCGCTGCGCACGTTGACGGGATGGCCTTCGTTCATTCCATGACCACGCGGTCCAACACGCACGGTCCCGCGTGCGTCGCAATGAACACCGGTTATGTGTTCGAAGGCTTTCCTTCCGCCGGAGCCTGGGTTACCTACGCTCTCGGCTCCTCGAACGAAAATCTTCCGGCCTACGTCTCCATCCCCGACGTTCGCGGCATCCCTCCCGCAGGCCCCGCCAACTGGACCTCCGGCTTCCTGCCCGCCGAGCATCAAGGCGTCTCCTTCAACGCGGCCGAACCCATCCGCAACCTCAACCGCCCCGCGGGCCTGGCCGAATCGGCCGACACCGCCGCGCGCCATTTCTCCGGATTTCTCAACGCCCAGCACGCATCGCGCCATCCAGGCGACTCCGATCTTCAGGCCCGCATCGCGTCTTATGAACTCGCAGCGCGCATGCAGCTCTCCGCACCGGAGGTTTCCAATCTCGCCGCCGAGTCAAAGGCCACGCACGCGCTCTACGGCACGAGTCACGAAAATCCTCTGTTGGCCGCGTATGCCCGCAACTGCCTTCTGGCACGCCGCCTCGTGCAACGCGGCGTGCGTTATGTGCAACTTTACTGCGCCTCGCGCGCATCGGGCGTGGATGGCCTTCTGAACTGGGACGCGCACAAGACCTTGAAGGCCGACTATGAGCGTCACCTGCCTATTCTCGACCAGCCAACCGCCGCGCTCATTCAGGATCTGATGTCCACCGGTCTGCTCAAGGACACGCTCGTACTGTGGACTACTGAGTTCGGCCGCATGCCAACCCATCAGGAGGGCACCCTGGGCCGCGATCATAACCCCGACGCTTTCACCGTCTGGATGCTAGGCGCCGGTGTAAAGGGCGGGGCGGTTCACGGCGCCACGGACGATTTCGGCCGCCGTGCCGTGCAGGATGTCACCAACGTTCACGAGTTTTGGGCCACGGTGCTGCATCTGCTTGGCCTCGATTACGACAAACTCTCCTGGTATCACAACGGCATCAACCGAAGATTGACCGATGTTCATGGACACGTATTGAAATCCCTGATAGCGTAACAACCATGCGATTCATGCCCTTGTTCATCTTCGCGCTCGCCGCGTTCGCCGAAGATTTCTGGAAGGTGAAGCCGTATACCGAGTGGAACGAAAAAGAAATCAAACGCATGCTCACGAATTCGCCGTGGGCCAGGGAGATCTCCGCCAGCATGCAGGGCGGCGGCATGCCGATGGGTGGCGGGGGCGGCCGCGGCGGGCGGAAAGGCGGCGGCGGTGCGCCTAGCTTCGACGCCAGCGAGAGTGGCAATGGCGGAGGAGGAGGCGGAGGTATGCGCGGCGGCGACTCGGGCGGCGGTGGCGCGCCTAGCGTAACGGCAAAGATTCGCTGGCAAACGGCGCTGCCTATCAAGCAGGCGCTGCTGAAGCAGAAGTTCGGCGTTGAGGCCGGCTCCTCCAGACAGGCGCAAGACATCCTGAAGGCCACCGACGATATCTATCTTGTCGTCATGGAGGGTCTGCCCATGGCCATGGCCCAGCGCGCCGGGCAGAAGCTGCCCGAAATAGTGAAGCACGCCACCACGCTCAAACACGGCGACAAAAAACCCATCGCGGCATCGGATGTACGACTCGGTATGGTCGACAAGAAGATCGTCGCTTATATCGTATTCCCTCGCACGGAGCCGATTGTGCTGGAGGACAAGGACGTGGAGTTCATCTCGAAACTCGGCCCTATGGAGTTCAAGAAGAAATTCAAACTCGCGGACATGGTCGTCGATGGCAAACTGAGTCTTTAATGCTTTCTTTTTTCCTCGCCGCGCAGATCGTCGTCACGCCCGGCCCAATTAACCGGGTCAGCGTCAACGGCGCGGTCTTGCTCCCCGCCGCTATGCGGGACCTGTTGCCCAGCCAACCCATTGTCGTTCCAGAGGCGGATAGGAAACTCATCGAGGAGCCGGAGAAGTTCTGGTCGCTGTTCCGGCAGACGCGGTTCCACGACTATGCGCAACGGTCGACGCGCGTGCCCATCGCCCCGCCCAGTGTGTATCGGTTCGTCAAAGCAGGCGACTCTTTCGGCGGCGTTACGGTCCTGGCCACGCCCGGCCCCACAGATTCCAGCGTCTCCTATGAGTTCCAGCACGAAGGTAAACGCTACATCGCCGTTGGCGCGCTGATTCATTCCGGTGGCCGCTTGCTCGATATCTACTCGCTGCAGGACGCCATCTCCGAGACGAAAACCCGCGGCTATCATGGCTTCGCCTCGCGCGCCGGCAAACTCATTGAGAGCCTCCGCGCAGTCAAAGCCCGCAACGCTGATGTTCTAATCCCTTCTCGCGGTCCGTTCATTGCGAATCCGTCGAAGGACATCGATGGGCTCATTGCCCGTATGGAGTCCCTGCTCGATAGCCACTTCGCAACCGACGCGCTTCGGTGGTATTGGGGTCCGGAGTCCTGGCGCACCCGCGGGCAGCTCACGATGACGCGCCCGCCGTCGGAGCCCATGCCTATGGCGCCGGAGAAAGATCTGCCGCCGTGGATCATCGCAATCGGCAACTCGCGGCTGATCGTCTCTACCTCCGGAGCGGCATTTTTGCTCGACGCGGGCTATCCGCAAATCGTCGAAAAGCTGGAGGAATTGCAACAAGAGGGCCGCTTCCGCAATCTTGAAGGTCTGTGGATCACTCACTATCACGACGACCACACCGACCACGCCTCTAAAGTCGCCAAGCGGTTTCAGGCGAAGGTCTATTTCAACGAATCGATCCGCGACATCGTCGAACACCCCTCTCACTACCGCATGCCCTGTCTCACCACTAACCCCATTCGAGGCGACGCCAAGCGCGAGCGCGAAAAATGGAGCTGGCGTGAGTTCCAGCTCACAAGCTACTTCTTTCCCGGCCAAACGCTCTATCACGGCGGGCTCGGCGTCGAGCGCGAAGACGGTACGAAGCTTCTCTTCGCCGGCGACAGTTTCACGCCCGCCGGCACGGATGATTACTGCCTGCAGAATCGCAATCTGGTCCACGCGGGCCAAGGCTATCTCTACTGCCTTGATCTTATCGAACAACTGGGCTCCGGCTACTGGCTCATCAACCAGCACGTCGCGCCGATGTTTCACTTCGACGCGGCCCGTATCGCCCGTATGCGCGAGGAACTGCGCAAGCGCGAGCACATTCTCACCACGCTCACGCCCTTCCCGGACGCCAACTATGCCGTCGACGAAGGCTGGGCGCGCATCTATCCTTACAGCGCCAAGTCTGCCGGGGCCGCCGAGGTGGACCTGGAACTCCGCCTGGAAAACCACACGGCCGCGCGAATGGAGTTCGAAGTCCGATGGAACGTGCCGTCCGGCTGGACCCTCGTGCGCGGCGACGCCAAGGCACAGGCGGGCGCACGCGCCACGGCCATCGCGCGCGCCCGCCTGCGCCCCAATGGTCCTGCTGAAGTCTCCGTGGTGACGGCAGATGTGGACTTCGACGGCCTAAAGCTACCCGCCTGGACCGAAGCGATTCTCGAGTGGAATGCGCGCTGACGCGGCGCTGATCCAGATCGTCGACGCCGCCGTCGCGGAGGCATTCCGCCGCGCACCCGCGCACATCGAATGTAAGCGCGGCTGCTCGCATTGTTGCATTGGCCCATTCCCTGTCACGCTTCACGATCTCGCCCGCCTTCGGGCGCGCGCGACACCTCGCATCGCCGCCCGCGCCGCGGAGGCACGCCTCGCTATGCGGGAAAACTTTCCCGGAGACTTTGAAACCGGTGCGATCGCCGCCGACTCCGGCGCCTTCGAGGAAGCTCGCAAATGGCTGCCCTGCCCCGTGCTTGATCTCGAAACCGGCGCTTGCGAACTGCACGAGCACCGCCCTATCGCGTGCCGCCTTCACGGCCCCGCGTTGCGGTTGAATGGCGAAATTGTGCGTCACTGCCGGCTGAACTACAGCGCGCTCTCCGCCGGTACAATCGAAGCTCTGCGCGTCGAGTTGCACCTCCCAGAGGACGCTCCGGAGCAACCTCTCACTTATATCGCGTGGGCTTTTACGAACTCGCCAACCGGGTAAACGTGTCCAGATTCCAAGACGCGCTCTCCAAGACCTCCACCCCCCGCGTCTTCTCGTAAATCCGTTTCACTTCGTCCACCGGCAGCCGACGTCCCGCGCCGTCGATCATCCCCGCCATCGTCACGCGCCGCGCCTGCGCCGTGATCTCCGGCAGGTCGGTGTGCTCCAAAAGCCCAGGCAGGAAATTCGCGAACGTGTGCCCGTAGTTCTCGGTCTCCGCAACGCTGCGGAACGAAACCAGTCCGCCGGATAGAAACAGCCGCTGCACCGCGGGGGACAACGCGGCCGTGCATTGCGCCGCCACTGTCATCCGTCCTTCTGCCGCCAACAGCACCATCCGGTTCTGCGTGGCCGGATGCGCCTTCATCGCGCGGATCGCCGCCAGCACGTCGTTCGTGCGCTGCCCCAGCATCGGCTTTCCTAGCATCAGGCCGGCCCAGGCATAGGCCTCTTCATCGTTGTGCGGGCGGGTGTAGCGCGGGCTGCCCGGGCCCAACTCCGGAGCCATGTCGCCCACGCCGCGCAGCTCCGGCACGCACACGGCGAAACCGCGCAGCGCCAGCTCCTGATACAACTCGCCCTCGTGCCAATCCGTGTTGCGCCCGGAGGCATCGAGAATTACGAATACCGGACGCGCTCCGCGCTGGGGTCTCGGCAGGAACAACCACGCCGGGAAATGCACGTTCGCGGCCGACGGAATATCCAGCGCCTCAATCTCGACTCCGCGCCCCGCCGTCTTGCGCAAACTCGAATACGTGGCCGACACCGTACGGTCCAACTTCAGCAACCGCTCCAGCGCTATCGGCGTCTGCCGGCCCAGCCGCTTACGGTTCATCTGAAACGGCGTCGTCGATTGTAGACTGCGAAGCGCGCTTCCGCTTTCGGTGCACAACAGCGTGTCCTCGGATTCCGGTTGTGTCGCCGGCTCCTCGGCCACGCCCTTCGGGTCGTTCTTGAACCAGCGCAGAAACCAGTTGTAGATCAGCAGCCGCGAATCGTACTCCAGCGAGTGCGGCAACGGCGTGGAGCCCCATGCGATCGCGTCGCTTTTGCCCAGGACGCCGTACACCTTTTTGAGTTTTTGATACTCCTCCCACCCGGAGGCCAGGTACTGAGGCGAATAGGTGCCGAAAAAATCCTTGTCGCTCACGCACACCAGCAACGGCTTGCCCGCGAACGGATACAACAAATCCCATCGATCGAACCCGGCAGGCCCGCCGCCCACGAAATTTTGCTCGGCGTCGTCGGTCGAACCAGGCGCGGAAAATCCGGCGCACGCGAAGTTTTCGGAGTTCGCCGCACTCAGCGCCGCCGCATCCACCCGGTCATCCACTGCCACGAGGAACATGCCGTTCGTCGCGCCGCCGCTCTGCCCCGTCGTTCCGATCCGCCCCTTGTCCACAATCGCGAGCGACGATAGGTAGTCGATCGCCCGCACCGCGTCCCAGGTCTGCAACCTCGTCGCCGTGTCGCCGGTCAGCAGCATCTGCCGTCCGCCCATCGAGTGTTCATCATCCACCGACGCCAACCGCGTCTTCCGTCCGCTGGCGTCCGGATAGTAGATGCGTTCTCCCTGCCCCATCGGATCGAATCCGAACGCGACAAAGCCGAGCTTCGCCAAGCCCTGGCAAAGCCGTTGATATGAAGGATAGGCCTTGCCTTGCGGCGCATGCCCCATCTGCACCAGCACCGCCGGGAACGGTCCGCGCCCGCGCTGCGGAACATACAAGTTGCCTGTCACGTGGAATCCGGGGCGCGCCTCGAAGACGACCTTCTCCACACTGTATCCGGCGCGTTCCAACCTGCCCGCCGTGCGCGCCTGCAGCGGCGTACGCTCTGGCGCGCCGCCCACAAGATTCCAGAACGTCTGCCGCGCCCACTTCTTACGCTCGGTGATCGATTCGGGTGTCGTCAGCCTCGCCAATTCTTCGTTACGCTTGCTGTAAAACCCTAGCGCCAATTCACGCAAATACGCCGGCAGAACGCGCGAATACTGCCGGTAGGCCACTCCCGGATACGGCGGCGTCTCCTGCGCGGCGCACGCCCCACCGCACATCCAAAGCCATTCGCGTCTATTCATGGAAGTCACTCCTGAGTATGGCAAGATTGAGTCGATCATGCCCGCCTCCCGCCTGTTAACTCCCGAAGAGTCCGGCGAGCTTCGAATGCTCACCGTCCGGATCGGATGGAATCAGCTCGATCGCGACTGGCGCAAGCTCATCGAATGCTCTCCCACGGGCTGTTTCGGTATCGAAAAGAACGGCCGCATCGTTTCCACCTCGACCGCGATCGTCACGCCGGGAGGCATCGGCTGGATCGGCATGATCATTACGCATCCCAAGCATCGCGGCAAGGGCTACGGGACACAACTCCTGCGTGAGGCGGTCGACTACCTCGACGGACAGGTCGACACGATTAAGCTTGACGCAACCGCAGCCGGCGAACCCCTTTATTGCAAGTTGGGATTCCTTGACGAACAACCCATCGAACGCTGGGGAAGGAACGCCTCTCCTCTGCCGGACCTCCAGCTTCCCCCCGGCTCGTATCCGGGCACCCTTTACCACCCGCCCATTCCAATTCACGACCGGCAAGAAACGGACCACGCCTTCGCGGCGGGCCGCGCCGGACAATTCGCATGGTACTTCGGGCCATGTTATGCGGATAGCGAAGCCGCCGCGCGCCAGGCTGTTCCGGCGATTCTCTCGCGCCACTGTCATGTACCAGTAGTGTGGGACCTCTTTCCAAACCACCCTGCCGCGGCCATCGCCAGGGAACTCGGCTTCGCGCCGCTCCGGCGGCTGAAGCGAATGTATCGCGGCAAATTCCAGCCAACCCCGCCAGACGTGTACGCCATCTCCGGCTTCGAGTGGGGCGATTGAAATCCGCCACGTGATAAAATCGCCCAAACGCTCATGAAATCCCAAGAATCCCGGCGAAATCTCGTCAAATCGGCCGCCGCGCTTTACACCACGAACATCTTCACCGGCAAGGTGTTCGGCGCCAATGGCAATCTGGAAGTCGGCTTCATCGGCATGGGCCGAATGGGCCAAGGCAACATGCGCGCCGCCATGGCGCAGGATAATTTGCGCATCGCTTCCGTCTGCGACATCTACAAGCCGAATCTCGACAAGGCTGTGGAACTCAGTGCCAAACAAAGCACGGGTGCGGCACGCGCCATCAAGGATTTTCGCGAGGTGCTGGCCGACAAGTCCATCGACGCCGTCTGCATCTCCACGCCCGACCATTGGCACCCCTACATGGCCATCGAAGCCTGCAAAGCGGGCAAGGATGTCTACGTCGAGAAGCCCATCAGCGTAACCATTGAGGAGGGGCAAAAGATGGTGCAGGCCGCTCGCAAGTACAAACGGGTTGTGCAAGCGGGCACCATGCAGCGCTCCGGCAAACACTTCATAGACGCCTGCGAATTGGTCCGGCAGGGGCGCATCGGCGAGGTCACCGTCGTTAAAACCTGGAACTACGGCAACGGAAGGGTGGAAGGAATCGGCAGCCCGGCCGACGGAGCGCCGCCCTCAGATCTCGATTGGGATATGTGGCTCGGTCCCGCGCCCAACCGGCCGTTCAACGCAAACAGGTTCGGCGTCGATCCCAAGGCCTTCTCCCACTTCCGTTGGTTCTGGGACTACGCTGGCGGCATGATGACGGACTGGGGCGTGCATGTTCTCGACATCGCCCGCATGGGCATGGCCGAACCGATGCCGCGCTCCTGCTCCGCCTTCGGACAGAAGTTCCTCGTCCAGGACAATCGCGAAACGCCCGACACCCTTTCCGCCATCTACGAATTTCCAAAGTTCATCGCCCACTACGAAAACCGGATGTTCAATTCGAACTCGATGTTCAAACAAGGCTATGGGACTATGTTCCACGGCACCAAGGGAACCATGTTCGTCGACCGCAGCCTCTACCGCATTCACCCTGAGTCCTCCGGTCCCAACGTGCCGCCCGCCGAAGTCGTCGAGGTGAAGTCGTCGAACAACTCGAATAACGCCCACTGGGCGAACTTCGTCGACTGCATCAAGAGCCGCCAGCGCCCGGCTTCCGATATCGAAATTTGCTACAAGTCCACTGTCACCTGCCTGCTAGCGAATATCTCGATTCTCAGCAAGCAGCGAGTCGATTGGGACGAGTCCAACGACACCATCGCGCAGCCCTCGCTCCGCAAATTCATGCGCCGTGAAGAGCGTTCGCCGTGGAAGCTTAAGGTCTGATCTATGCGGCGTCGCGACGTCCTGAAGGCCGCCCCGTTTCTATTCACGGCTGCAAAGGGCCAACCGCGGACTCCCGTCACCGGAAGTGGCGCGCATACCTATGAAATGCGGCACGATTTTCTGCGCCTGCCGCCGAATTTGAAATTCGGCAACGCGCACGGCATCGTCGTCGACGCGCAGGGCCGCATCATCGTAGCTCACACCGTACACAAAACCAGTGAGTTGCCGGACGCCATCGCCATCTTCGACGCCAACGGTGCGTTCATCAAGAGTTGGGGCGCCGATATGCGCGGCGGAGCGCACGGCCTCGTCATCAACAAGGAAAGCTCCGCCGAGTACCTCTATATCTGCGACAACGTCCGCGGTTTCGTTCGCAAAACGACCCTCGACGGCGAAACGGTTTGGATCCTAAAGGCGCCTGTGATGACCGGCCTCTACGCCAAGGCTGCCGAATACAAGCCCTCCACGCTCGCCGTCGCGCCGAACGGCGATTTTTATGTCGCCGACGGCTACGGCAAGTTCTACATTCATCACTACGACGCGAAGACCAACTACATCCGGACCTTCGGCGGTTCGCGCGCCTTGATGGACCGCGATCCGAAAATCGAAACGCCGCTGGGTTCCACCATCTGGCCGCACGCCGCGGGAATCGATACTCGCAACGGCGCGCCCATGCTCGCTATCGGCGAACGCGGCGCCAACTCCCGCGTGCAGTACTTCACGCTGGATGGCCGGCCCATGCACTCGGTTAAGCAAGGCGTTCGCTGGCCCAGCACGTTCGACTATCGCGGCGATCTCTGTCTTATGCCGGATCTCAAGGCCGTTGTCACCCTGTTCGATCGCAACAACAATCCCATCGTGCATCTTGGCGATGGCATGCAGCCGGACGGCAAAACCTACGAAGGCGTTCGAACCCTTGATCGCGACCGCTTCACACCCGGCCGGTTCATCGCCCCTCACGCGGCGTGTTTCGAGGCCAATGGTGACATCCTCGTCGCCGAGTGGGTGGAGGTTGGCCGCGTTACCAGGCTCAAGCGCGTGTAGCATAAAGCATGCGTTGTTTCGTCCTTCTCGCATTGACGCTCCCCTCATTCGCGCAACGGGAGCAGAATCCTCGCGATGCCGGGCCCTCCGGCCTGGAAGCCGGCGTGGCCCGCGCCGATATCGCCCCGCCCGTAGGCATCGCGCAAATGAACTGGGGCGCGCAAACCCACATCGTTGCCTCGGGAATCGACCCGATGGGAATGATCGCGACGGCGCTGGTGCTGGGCGACGGAAAACAACGCGTGGCCATGGTCGACATCGACGCGTTGTTCGTCGGCGAAGTGGAGGACATTGCCGCGCGCGCCTCGCAGCTCACCGGCATTCCAGCGCCGCAAATTCGTCTCGCCGCCACCCACACGCACGCCGGGCCGTTCCTCACCGGCGTGAAGGGCCCCGTCGGCGCCGATCTTTCCGGCCACGGAAAGACTTTCGCGAACTACCGCGCCGCCCTGGCCGATAAGATCGTCGGCGTCATCGTCGAGGCCAACGCGAAACGGCAACCGGTGCATGTGGGCGCGCGCAAAGGCAGCGGCTCCATCAATATCAATCGCCGGGTTCGCGCCACTGCGACAGCGCTGCCTAGTGTGGGCCGCAATCCGGAGGGTCTTGTCGATCGCGATCTCGTCGTCGTACGCATCGATCGCGCCGATGGCTCACCACTCGCCGTTCTCATGAACTTCCAGTGCCACGGCACCGTCATGGCGTGGGACAACCAGCTCATCTCGCCCGATTGGATCGGCAACGCGCGCCGCACAGTCGAATCCGCGCTGCCCGGCGCGCTCGCGCTGTTCTTCCAAGGCGCGGCCGGCAATCAGGGTCCCGTCGAAGGCTTCACCGGCGACCTCAGCGTCGCACACCGGCTCGGCGCGATTCTCGGCCATCAGGCCGCGGCACTCGCTCTCGAAACCTCCACGGTTCGCCGCGAACCGAACATGGAAGGCCACGTCGAATCCACGGCCTACATCGCCAAGCAGCCCTTCCGAGTCTCGGGCCCGCGTGAATCCACGCTGCGCTTCGCCACGCGCATCGTCGAAGTGGAGCGCCGCAAATTCACCGCAGCGGACATCAACGAAATGGAGTCGCTCGCCAACGATTCCAAGAAACGCGCTGATGAGCTCCGCGCCGCTAACGATGCGCAGCGTCTGCAAATGGTCGAGGCCCGTTGGCGCCGCTATCGCGATCTGGCCGCACAGCGCAAGGCGCCGGCCGGCGACGGCCCAATTCCCGTGCGCATCCAGGCGCTGCGCATCGGCGAAATCGTCATCGTCGCCATGCCCGGCGAACCCTTCGCCGAAATCGGCCTTGCCGTGAAAAAGGCCTCGCCCTTCGCGTTCACGCTGTTCTGCGGCTACTCCAGCGGCGAGGGCGGCGAGTACATGCCCATCGCTTCGGAGTACCCCCACGGCGGCTACGAAGTGGAGCGCACCCCCTACGGCCCGTCCGCGGCGGACACAGTCGTCAAGGCCGCTATCGACCTCGTGAAGAGTCTGCAGTAGTGCGGCGCATTGGAAAGTCCAGCACTGCGTAGCCTTCCGATTTCGTGCCGCAGTACGGGTCCACCTGATACGGAAGGCACCGCCCGCGAAGAACCATCTGCCCTGCGATTGTAGACGCGTCGTAGGCGCGCGGCGGCGGGTTTGTTGCGGCCACCGGCTGCTTCTTTCCGCTCATCACGGAGATCCAGCCGTCGTGGCGGCTCGGCGTAAAAGTCAGCTGGCCGTTCGCAGCCTCCCAGCGTCCAACCTCTTCCACCTTGGTGGCACTCACGAACGCGCCCATCACCAGCATGGCCGAGTACTGATTCTGATAGCTGCCATCGTCGCGCAACGAGATTCCAATGCCCGCCGTGTCGGAGTTCAAGTCGGCCTGACCGTAGCTCTGTGTGCTCGATCCCCCGCCAACGGTCCAATTTCCAACAATCGCGCTTCCATCGCGCAGCGGCGAACCCGGCAGCGGCCCCTTCGCGCGCGTGATGCCACTCGAAACCCAAGCCGTCGTATTCCCGCGGCCATCCGCCGAAGCACCGACCGATCGCCTTGGAGGCTGCGCCACAACAGGCAAGACGAGCAATAGGCAAAGGTACTTCATGGCCGAAGCCTACCCGCGAATCAACCCGCGCGCGATGCAAATGGGGCGGAACGGACTACGCCACCTGTCGGCGACGAGGCAGGACGGCGGCAAGGCCGGCGGCGGCGCGGAAGCCTCCGGATCCGTAAGCAGCGCGTATCTCTACTACACACGCGACCCCGAGGGTACCGCCAACATTCGCAGCGGCCGGCGCAGTGAAGCGGAAACGGCCCTGCCGCTCCGTGCCCGCCGCGGTTGATGGGCGCTTTCCGATGACGCGATTCATCTCCTCAGCGAAACCGGCATTCACAAATTTACTCTTGCCGGTCACGATCACGAAAAAGTGTATTCGGCATCGAAACGCGAACAGTTGTTGTCGATATCGGTCAACCGTGCGGGCCGGGCGGTCTTCGGCAGGGCAGGCACGGTGCAACAGGACCTTCGCGCCGTGGACTAGCCGTCCCGCCGGCCGTGGTTCCGCCGGGCACGGGCGCACAGTTTCTGAGAACGGGGATCGCAATCAACGGCGAATCGCTATCGCCGGGTTGAGGCCCGCTCCACGAGCGCCGGCTCCAGCAGCACAGACTCCGGTTCACCGGACGGCTTCTTCGATTCGATCATTGCCAGCGCCATTCGCGCAGCGCGCTCGCCCATCGCCAGGCTGCTTTGGTCGATCGATGTCAGCGGCACCCGAAGAAACGGGGCGTAATTCAAGTTGCCGCAGCCAGCGATTGCGATGTCTTCCGGAATGCGCAGGCCGGACTCCAGGATCGCGTGCATCGCGCCCATGGCCGATGGATCGTTGAAACAGAAGACTCCGTCGGGCCGCCTGTCGCTCTGCAACAACTTGACCATCGCTTGGAACCCGCGCGACGAAGCGGCGTCTTCGTGTTTGTCCTCACGGACTATCACCGGATCCACGCCATCCAGCGCCCGTAAATAGCCGGCCAGCCGACCTTCGGCCGTGCTGACGGCCGGCCCGCGAATATGCGCCACGCGCCGGCAGCCACGATCCATTAGATGCCGCGTGGCGATGAAGCCGGCCTTCTCGTCATCCACTCCAATAAAGTTAGCCGCGTGGCCCAGAAAGCTCCGGTCCACGAGAATGTACGGCACGTTGCGCTCGGAAATCCGCTGAAAACACGCCGTGTCGCTCTGCGCGGACGCAATCAGAACGGCGTCCACGCGCCGCGCCAGCATCTGTTCGATCGCCTGCACCTCGTTGTCCGGGCTCTCCTGCGACGAAGCAATCAGCAACCCGTAGGAATGTTCGCGCAGCGCCCCGGACAGCCCCTTGGCCATCTCCGCGAAGAATGGGTGCATTAGATCGGGCACTACAAAACCAACTGAATACGTTTTACCCGTCACCAACGACCGCGCGGCCAAGTTTGGCTGGTAATTCAGCTCTTTCATCCGCCGGCGGACGCGCTCCCGTGTCTCGTCACCGATATCGGGATGGTTGCGAAGCACCTTCTGGCTCTGCGCAGGAATGTGAACGGGTGAGCTAAACTCGCGGGATTGCGAGAACACGAGTTCACGAAGATTCTAGGCTGGCCTGGGTACCAGGTATGGAAGCACGAGATCGACGAGGAGAAGCGGTCG
>VFZO01000071.1 GCA_016871155.1 Acidobacteriota bacterium
GAGGCTGCCCGACGGTTCGCGACTCAACGCGATTATTCCTCCCCTGGCACTCGACGGGCCGTCGCTGACGATTCGCCGATTCGGCTCGAACCCGCTGACTCTGGAAGACCTGCTGAAATTCGGCGCCTTCACTCCGGAAATGGTGATGTTCCTTGAAGGCGGCATGAAGGCACGGCTCAACATGATCATCAGTGGGGGTACCGGTTCCGGGAAAACCACCCTGCTGAATACGCTGTCAAGCTTCATTTCCAACGAGAATCGAATCATCACGATCGAGGACGCTGCGGAACTGCAGCTGCAGCAGGAACACGTGCTGCGACTGGAAACACGGCCGCCCAATATCGAGGGCAAGGGGCGTGTCACCGCAACGGACCTGGTCAAGAACGCCCTGCGAATGCGGCCGGACCGGATCATCATCGGCGAATGCCGCGGCGCCGAGGCGATGGACATGCTGCAGGCCATGAACACGGGCCACGACGGGTCTATGACGACTACGCACGCCAACACCGGCCGTGATGCGTTTTCTCGCTTGGAGACGATGGTGATGATGGCCAGTTCGTCGATTCCCGATAAGGTGATCCGGCAGATGCTGGCCAGCGCCGTCAACCTGGTTGTGCATTGCGCTCGACTGACCGACGGTTCGCGCAAGGTGGTGAGTATTAGCGAGGTCACCGGCGTGGATGGCGACATGATGGCGATCGAGGACATTTTCCTGTTCGAGCGCGAAGGCATCAGCGCCGGAGGACGGGCGATTGGCCGGTATCGCGGCACCGGCTACAAACCGATTTGCGCGGACCGCATCCGCGCGTATGGCGTGGCGCTGGACGATGCAATCTACAACGAGACACAGGAGGTCCGCGACTAGTGCTTGGATTCTTCCTGGTAGCGTTCGCGATCTTCTCGCTGGCGTTTTTCGGCGCCGGCTACTACGTTTTCAGCGTGCCGCAGCAGGCGGCTGCCGGAACGTTGCATCAGAGGCTGCGCGAGCTGCGCGCCCGGGCCGCCGGCGAGCGGCGCAGCGAGCGCGCGGACCTGCTGCGGCGCGAGGAACGAGGCACTTTCGCATGGCTGGGCGAACTCATCTCCTGGGGCGGCACTCTGGGCCGGTTGCAACAGTACATCAATCAGGCGGACCTGAAGTATCGCGCGGCTGACGTTTTGGGAATCACGGCGCTGCTGTTCGTTGGCGCGTTTCTGGTGCTGGGTCTGTTCATTCCCTTGCTGGCGATTCGAATCCTCTTTTCGGTGCTGATCGGCGCGCTGCCGATTCTTTTGATTCTTCGCAAGCGGTCCGCCCGGCTGACCAAGTTCGAGAGCCAGCTTCCGGACGCCATCGATCTGTTTAACCGTTCGATGAAAGCCGGCCACAATATTCAGTCTGGCCTGGAGACGATCGCGACGGAAACGGCCGATCCGATGCGGCAGGAGTTCAAGAAGCTCATGGAAGAGATGAGCCTGGGCTCTACGCTGGACGCGGCGCTGCACAACCTGGGTCAAAGGATACCGGTCATCGATTTGAAGTTTTTTATTACCGGTTTGATTTTGCAACGGCAGACCGGCGCGAACATGGTGGCTGTTCTGGAAAACCTGGCGCTGCTGGTTCGCGAGCGCCTGGCGCTGCACGAGAAGTTGAAAGCGGCGACGGCGCAGCAACGCTGGTCCGCGTCGTTGCTGTGCGGCATGCCGGTCTTTTTCGGACTTGTGCTGTGGTTCATGAAACCGGAGTACATCGACATTCTTGTGAACGATGAGACCGGCAGCAAATTCTTTATTTACGCGGTGATTTCGGAAACGCTCGGAATTCTGGTGATCCGAAAGCTCTCGAATCCGAAGATCTAAACGATGACGATTCTGTTTTTCATTTTGACGTTCGCCGCGCTGGCCGCCATGGCCTGGAGCGGGTTGCAGCTCTTGCAGCCGCAGGAAAATCCGCTGGAGGACCGCCTGGACGAGTTGATGGCGAACCGGCGCAAGAACGGCGGGCGCGGAGAAAAGCGGCGGTTCGGCGGCGGCTTTTTGAACTCATTCCTCTATGCGGTGTCGCTGATTCCGGGCCTGGACAGCGTGCTGGAAGAAAGCGAGCAGTTGTTGCGGCAGGCGGGTGTGCGCAAGCGGGAGGCGCTGTCGCTCTACGCGATGTTCAACTTGGCGTTCCTGATTTTTCTTCTCGTGGGCAGTTGGATGATTCAGGAAGAGTCGAAGCCTCTGTTTTCGAAGGTGCTAGGTCTGGCGCCCGCGGTTCTGTTAGGTTGGCTGTTGCCGAAACAGGTGCTGTACCGGCTGATGCGGCGCTACAAGAACAAACTGCAGGAAGCGCTGCCGGATACGGTGGATCTGTTGGGAATCGTTTTGGGCACTGGGCTGGCGCTGGATCAGGCGATGACTCGCGTGTGCGAAGAGATGAAGTTCATCTACCCGGAGCTGTCGGCCGAATTTTTCACCGTCGTGATGCAGGTAAAGGCCGGGCAGGATCGCAGCAAGGCGTTTCAGCAACTGGTGCGGCGCACGGGCATCGAAGATATCAAGTCGCTGGCGGCGATGATTATTCAGTCGGAGCGATTCGGAACGAGTCTTTCGCAGGCTTTGAAAGTCTACGCCGACGCGTTGCGCATGCGGCGAAGGCTGCGCGGCGAAAAGGCGGTTGGCGAGGCGGGCATCAAGATGGTGCTGGCCACTGTGCTGTTCATCCTGCCGGTGATTTTCATCATTACCCTGGCGCCGGCCGTGCTGACGATGATGAACAACCTGCGGGGCGGCATCGGCGCCTCCGCCCGGTAACAGGCGCTGGACCCGCCTCAGTCTGCGCCTCCTCGCCGGCTGTGCGGCTGTGGTGAGTGCCGTGTCTTTTTGAGTCCTTGAAAACGTCAATTGCCGGTCCCGGAGCGCGGCGAAATTCTCCCTCAGCGAAAAGCGATGGTCTAACTTGAACGCACCTTCGCAGCCGCCAGACTCTTTCCGGATGCGCCCTAGCGCACAGCGGTCAGGGCGGCTCCGAGCATGGGGCTCCGCACACGTTCCACGCGGGCGCGCGGCAATGGATTGTGCAAACTGACGCAAGCTCTTTCCTGCCGCGTCGATTGATGTGCCGTCATTCTCCGTTTGCCGCCGTCGTTGATATATACCTTTAGCCTGCGTACTTTGTACGCCGGCCGGCTGGGCGTTTTGCCTCGACGCTGCCCTCCAGGATCGCGGCCTTCCCATAGACCCGCACGACGGTATTCGTCCCGGTGAATGATTCATTGCGGGAAGGTCCCGCTGTTACCGCCGCGATGTACTCAACCTTCGATTCGGGCTTACCGCTGGAGTGCGCGTAAACGGGGCCGTTCGCCAGCCACTGCGTGAGCGCCTCCTCATCTTGCTTAAACACAGCGTTGCGCCAAGTGGTGGCGGATTGCTCAACAGCGGAGGCGCCCGCCGGCGGCCACGGCAACTCGCGCGTCGTAGAATTCAACAAGGAAGGGAAGTTCCTGCTGGCGTGGGGGGGAAAGGCGCCGGCGAGGGAGAATTCCACCTGCCGCACGCCGTGGCCGTGGACAAGACGGGCCGCGTCTTCGTGGGCGACCGCGAGAATCACCGCATCCAGATGTTCGATGCCAACGGTAAGATCCTGCCGCGTGGAGGCACGCCGGTTCGCCGTGGGGCATCGTAATCACGAAGGACGATTTCCTCTACATGTGCGATGGGCACAATAATCGGATATTGAAGCTCAACAGGAATGGAGATATTCTTGGCGTGCTGGGTGGCGCCGGGAAACTGCCCGGTCAATTGGACTTTGTCCACCACATGGCGATTGGACCGAGCGGCAGCATTTATGCCGCCGAGATCAAAAATTGGCGCGTTCAGAAGTTCGCGCCCCGATTTCAGTAAGGAGCATTCATGACTTCATCGATTCGCGCCTTTTGCGCGCTGGGTTTGATGGGACTGGCAACCTGGGCCCAAACCACAAAGACCGAGATCGTCAAGCCGACAACGCCCGAGCAGGACTCGAAGGACAACAGTCCTGACGTTCCGGACGTCTACGCGATCTCCGGCAGCTTTGAACGCGTGGTAGTGCTGCGCTTTAAGTATGAGGCGGACCTGTTGGCGGGCCTGGAGAAAATGGTGAAGGATCACAAGATCCAGAACGCCGTGATTCTCTCCGGCATCGGCTCGGTGCGGAACTATCACATTCATTCGGTCAGCAACCGGACGTTTCCCTCGCGGAACATCTTCCTGAAGAATCCCACCGAGCCTGCCGACATCATCAGTGTCAACGGCTATGTGATCAACGGGCGGCTGCACGCGCACATGACGCTCACGAACGGCGAAAAGGCCTTCGGCGGCCACGTGGAGCCGGGCAATAACGTGTTTACGTTCGCCATCGTGACGCTCGGCGTGTTCGGTAAGAACGTGGACCTGGACAAGGTCGACGACAAGACCTACCGTTAGAGCCCCAGCCGCTGGTGCTCTTTCAGGATGCACCGGTCCATGACGACTTTGATGCCGGCGGCGCGGGCCTTCTCCGCCGCCGCATCGTGGATCACGCCCTCCTGCAGCCACAGGTAGCGGGCTCCGTGGGCGATGGCTTCGTCCACGATTCCCGGCACCGCGTCGGACGTCCGGAAAACATCGACCATATCCACCTGGAAGGGCAGTTCCGCTAGCGAAGCGTACGCTTTCTCGCCCAGAACCTCGCTTTCGCTCGGATTCACCGGGACGATTCTGTACCCCTGGTCCTGCATGTAGCGCGCCACTCCGTTGCTGGGCCGCAGCCGCTTGCTCGAGAGTCCGACCACGGCAATAGACTTCGACGCTCGCAGCATCTCCAGGATTTCGGCGTCATTCGTCATCATCGGCCACCTTCAGTTTCAAGACCTTGAAAAAGCGATTCAACTCTTCGGGTTCCAAGGAGCGGAACGAACGCGGCCGCAGCGAACCAAGTTCCAGGAAGCCGATCTTGACGCGCTTTAACTTCTCCACCAGCAGGCCGAAATTACGGAACATCATGCGAATCTGGTTCTGCCGGCCCTCGGTGAGCTTCACCTCATACCAGGGATTCGCGGCCGCCTTCAACCGTTTTAGTCCGGCCGGCGCGGTTCGCTTGCCGCTCAACGAAACGCCACGCCGGAACTCCTCTTCCTGGTCCAGGGTCAGTGTTCCATTCACCTTCACGACATAGGTCTTCACGAGCTTGGTCTTCGCCGACATGATGGCGTTGGCAAAGTCACCGTCGTTGGTCAGCAGGATCAGCCCTTCGGAGTGAAAATCGAGCCGCCCGACGGGATAGACTCGCGTCTTCAAGCCTCGAACCAGCTCCATGATCGTCGGGCGCCCTTCCGGATCGCTCACAGTGGTGACATAGCCCACCGGCTTGTTCAGCGCCAGGTAGACGAACTCCCGGGGCGGCTGAATCAGCTTACCGTCCACCTTGATGTGATCGCGGCCCAGCGCGGCTTTGGTGCCAAGCTGCGTTACGACCTTTCCGTTCACCGTTACGCGGCCTTCCGTGATCAACACCTCCGCTTTGCGGCGGCTGGCGATTCCGGCCATTGAGAGGATCTTCTGCAGGCGCTCCTCGGCCATCTACGCCTCCGCAGCGGCATCGCCGGCGGGTTCCGGCTGTTCGGCCGCCTCGGCGGCGGACGCGGGCCCTTCGGTGCCTTCCGGCACCTCGTCTTCCGTGAACGCAAGGCGGCGCAACTCTTCGAACTCTTTCAGCGTCGGCAGTTCCGATGTGCTCTTTAGACCAAAGTGCACCAGGAACTCTTTCGTAGTCTTGTAGAGAATCGGCTTGCCCACTACATTCTTGCGGCCCGCGGTTGTGATGAGCTTCCGGTCAAGCAGCGTTTTCAAAACACCGCCGCCCTGTACGCCGCGGATCTCCATGATCTCGGGCGCCGTAATGGGTTGTTTGTAGGCGACAACGGCCAGCGTCTCCAGCGCGGCGGACGTGAGTTTGAACCCCGGCTTCAGGTTCTTCACGAATTGCCGCACCGCCTCATGATGCTCCGGCTTGGTCGCCATCTTATATCCGCCGGCCACCTCGCGTATCTGCAGACCGCGGCTGGCGGACGAATACTCTTCCACCAGCCGGGCCAGGGTTTCGTCCACCCGCTTCGCGTCCTGGCGGAGCGCCAGCGCGATCTGTTTCGGTTCCAGCGGTTCTTCCGTGATGTAGATCACCGCCTCGACGATCGCTTTCAATTCGTCGTCGTTGTACTCGACCGGCGCGGTCTCCTGCTCCTGCTCTTGCTCCGGCGCCGCTTCCACCGGCGCAATCTCTTCGGGTTCCTGCGATGTGACTTCCGGGTCCATCCCTACTTGTAATCCTCTTCCAGCCGCTGCAGCGTCTCGCTGTTGGCGGCGAATTCTTCAAAGTTTTTGTGCCGCTTCAGGCCGATGTCGCCAAAGGCCTCCATCTGCACCAGCGTGACGGCCTGGTTCTTGACCATCTCCAGGATCGCCAGGAACAGCACGATCATCGCCGAGCGCGTGCGCTGTTTCTCGAACAGCTCGGCGGCCGACACCGACTCGTGTGCCTTCATCTGCACCAGCACGCTGTGCAAATAGCCGATCATGCCGGGGACGGTAACGTCTTCCTTCGTGACCTCGAACTGCGGGCGCGACTTGGCGCGGTCCAGCACTTTCTGCAACGTCTGCACCAGATCGAAAAGCGTTACGGCCAAGGCAGGCTCTTCTTCGTCCGAAAGGAACTCCTTGTAAGCGGGGTTCGACCACGCCGCCTCTTCCAGAAGCCGCTTCTGCTGCAGCATTTCCGCGGCATTCTTAAAGCGTTCGTGTTCCAGCAGCCGGTCCACCAGCTCGGCGCGCGGATCGCCCTCCGGATCCATCTTTTCCAGCTCCGGGTCGCGCGGCAGCAAAAGCTTCGACTTGATGTGGATCAGCGTCGACGCCATGTAGACGAACTCCGAACTCAGCTCCATATCCAGATCCGCAGCCTTTTGGACGTACTCCAGATATTGCGAGGTGATTCGAGCGATCGGGATGTCGTAGATGTTGATCTGTTGCTTACGGATCAGGTCGAGGAGCAGATCTAGCGGCCCTTCGTACTGCTCCAGATGCACATTGAGCGGAGGCGGCACTACCTGACAGGGTAGCACGGCAGGCCAGTAAAATCAGGGTTTCGAAGCCTTTTTCGTCCACTCTGAAATCCAGTCCAGAAACTGCTGATGCCACACGACGCTATTGCGCGGCTTCAGAATCCAGTGGCCCTCGTCGGGAAAGAGAAGCAGCTTGGAAGGGACTTTCTTCATTTGCAAGGCTGTATAGAGTTGCAGGCCCTGTCCCAGCGGAACGCGATAGTCTAAGTCCCCGTGAATCACTAGCGTAGGGGTCTGAAATTCACTCACGTAATGACTGGGCGACCACTTCGCGTACGTGTCCGGCTGATCCCACGGCATGCCGCGAAACTCCCACATGGGGAACCACAGTTCCTCCGTCTCGCCGGCCATGCTGCGCAGGTCGAAGACGCCCGCATGCGACACAAACGCCTTAAATCTCTGCGTGTGACCCAGCATCCAGTTCACCATGTACCCGCCGTAGCTGCCGCCGGCTGCGGCGAAGCGATCCGCATCGGCCCACGGCTGCTGCGAGACGTGGTCCACCGTCGCCATGAGGTCTTCGTAGACTTTGCCACCCCAGTCGTTGTTGATGTCGTCTGTGAATTTCTGCCCGTAACCGGTTGACCCTCTTGGATTTGGCATGACAACTACAAAGCCCGCTGCTGCGAAGATCTGCGGGTTCCACCGGTACGACCATGCCTCGTGCCAAGCGCCCTGCGGGCCGCCATGGATGAAAAACAGGACCGGATATTTTTGTTTCGCGTCGAAATTGTGCGGCTTCAGCACGAAGCTGTGGACCTTGCCGTTCTCGGCGCCCGCAACGTTCAAGTCTTCGAACGCCGGCAAATCGAGACCGCCCAGCACCGCGTCGTTGATCTTCGTCAACGGTACTGGCTGCTGGCCGGAATTTACACGGAAGATCTCCACGGGTTTCGATCCCGACTGCATCGTGTAGAGCATCGTCTTTCCGTCCGGCGTCAACTGGACATCGTCGTAGGTGGCGCTTCCGGATATGATCGATCGCGCGCCGCCAGTGCCGTTGATCGCGAACATTTGAATGCCTTGCCGCCCGCGATCCTCCACCGTGAAAAACACACGCGTCGAATCGGGCGACCAGGCGATCGACTGCACCGGACGGTCCAGCGTCTCAGTCAAATCCCGAACCGTGCCGCTGGCGCGATTGATCAGGAACAGCCGCCAGCGGTCGCTCTCGTAACCGGCGATTTTCTGGCCTCGCCAGGCAATGTACTGGCCATCCGGCGAATAGACAGGGCCCACATCGGCGCCCGCCGTCACGGTGATTTTCCGGGGCTCCCCGCTCTCGGGAGAAACAGTCCACAGCTCACTATTCGTCGAGGTGGCCTGGTCGTTCTCGCCGTTCATGACGTAGCAGACCTCTTTGCCGTCGGGCGAAACGGCGTAGCCGTCCTGGCCGCCCAGGGAGAACGTTGGCACATCAAAACGGCCCGGCGTCAGGTCGCGAATCGCGCCTCCGTCAAGCGTCAGCATCATCAGGTGGCTGCGGCGCCTCGACTGCCACTGATTCCAATGCCGGTAGAGAAGTCCGGTGTAGACCCGGGCCTTGCTCTTGGCGTCTTTATCGTTCCGCAACTCGCGTTCGTTGCAGGCTTCGTCGCTACAGTCCGGATAGACGTCGCTCAGGAAAAGCAGGCGCTTTCCATCGTTGAAATACGTCACGCCGCTGGCCTCGGTGGCGATCTTGGTCACCTGCCGCTGCCCCGAGCCGTCGGCGTTCATCATCCAGATCTGCGAGCCGCCGGAGCGGTCGGAGACAAATGCGATCTGCTTGGAATCCGGCGACCACCGTGGCCGGTCATTGCTGCCTGCCACCGTCAAGGCGCGCGGCGCGCCGCCAGCCAGCGGGACCACGTGAATCTGATTGGTCTTGGTATTGGCGTCCAGGTCCACACGTTGCACGGTGAAGGCGACGATCTGTCCGTCGGGCGAAAGCTGCGGGTCCGAGATGCGTTGAATACGCATCATCGTTTGAATATCGAGCGCTGCCGCCGCAAGCAGTGGCGCGGCGAAAGCGAGGCAGAGTCGGGGATGCCACGGCATTGTCTCATTGTAGTGACCGGAGCCGGGCGGCAGTTTCAGGCATTTCGCGGGATAATGGTCGGCTTACGCTTATGATTCGACCATTTCAAGGGACTCATCCTCGTATTGCGCGGAGCGCCTGGGTAGATCCTACCGCGGTAGTGATCGGCGACGTGACCATCGGCGAACGTTCCAGCGTTTGGCCAAACTCCGTGCTGCGCGGCGACGTGAACAAGATCACAATCGGCCAGGAGTCGAACGTGCAGGACGGCTCCGTTCTGCACGTCGAGCATGCGATGTTCGAGCTTCGAATCGGAAACCGCGTGACCGTTGGGCACTCCGTCGTGCTGCATGGTTGCGATGTGGAGGACGACTGCCTCATCGGCATCGGCGCGATTGTCCTGAACGGTGCCCGCATCGGCGCCGGCAGCGTCATCGCCGCGGGCGCGCTTGTACCGGAGGGAATGCAGATTCCGCCCGGCAGCCTCGCCATGGGCGTGCCGGCCAAGGTCCGCCGCGAAGTAAGTGACGAGGAGAAGGAGCGATTCCGCGTGAACGCTCAGCACTACGTAGACCTGAGCCGGCAATACCGCGAGGAGCCGGCCCTGTGATTCGCGCCATCAAGGGCACACGAGACATTCTGCCGCCGGATTCGGCCACCTGGAACGAAGTCGAGTCGACGGCGCGGTCGGTCTTCCGGACGTTCAACTGCCAGGAGATTCGCACGCCGATTTTTGAGGAGACGGCGTTGTTCGCGCGCGGCGTCGGCGCCGAGACCGACATCGTCTCCAAGGAAATGTACAGCTTCGACGATCGCGATGGCACGTCGCTGACCTTGCGGCCGGAGAACACGGCATCGGTGATTCGCGCTTACATTGAGCACCGCATGGACCAGATTCCCGGCGTCAAGAAGCTTTTCTACATCGGGCCCATGTTCCGCCGCGAGCGCCCGCAAAAAGGCCGCTACCGCCAGTTTTCGCAGATCGGCGCTGAGATGATCGGCTCCAGCTTTGCCGGTATCGACGCCGAAGTGATCGAGATGGTTTCGACGCTCCTCACATCGTGCGGCGTGCAGGGCGCCCGGCTCTTGATCAACTCCGTCGGCGATCCTGAATCGCGCGCGAAATACACCAATGCCTTGAAGGAGGCGTTAGCGCCCCACATTCCCGCGCTCTCGGAGGATTCCCAGCGCCGCGCCGCCACCAACCCTCTGCGTGTGCTGGATTCGAAAGCGGAGCAGGACCAGCCGGTCGTCGAAAAGCTGCCCAGTATCCATGAGTTTCTCAACGAGGCCTGCCGAGAGCACTTCGCCGCCGTCCGGACCTATCTGGACGACCGCGGCATCGCCTACGAAGTTTCGCCGCGTCTTGTCCGCGGCCTGGACTACTACACCCACACGACCTTCGAATTTCTGCACGGCGCGTTGGGCGCCCAAAACGCAATCTGTGGCGGCGGGCGATACAACGGCTTGGCCGAGAGCCTGGGCTCGAAGGTTCCCGCGCCTGGCATTGGATTCTCGATCGGCGAGGACCGGCTCGTCATGGCGGTCGAAGAAGCGCGTGGCGGACCGGCCGCCCCATCGCTAGTGCTTTACGTCGCACCCATGTCGGAAGCGGCGTTTCGCAGGGGCTCGCTGCTCGCGCAAAAGGCGCGCGCCGCCGGCGTGAGTGTCGAAGTGGGCGCCCCGGCGAAGCTGAAGCGGCTGATGGAACTCGCAAATAAATCCGAAGCGCGCTACGCACTACTCATCGGAGACGATGAATTGGCGCGGGGCGAGTTTGCATTGAAGGACATGCGGAGCGGGGAACAGGTCACGGTGCCTGAAGCCGAGTTGGTGGGGCGGCTATACTAATCGGATAGGCCACCCGCGCTCGCGCGCCATACCTTCGGCCTTATTCTTCCTCAACATGCCTGAACAAGCTCCTTTGGATTTCCTGGGAAATCTTCGCCGTACTCACTCATGCGGACAATTGCGCGCCGCCGACGAAGGCAAGCGCGCGCTGCTGATGGGTTGGGTGCATCGCCGCCGCGATCTGGGCGGAGTCATTTTCATTCACTTGCGGGATCGCGACGGCGTCTCTCAGGTCGTATTCCACTCCGACGAGAAATTCGCCGAAGTTCATGCAAAGGCCGACCTGCTTCGCAGTGAGTATGTCATCGCCGTCGAAGGTGTCGTGAAAGGCCGGACCAAGGAAACGATCAATCCAAACATCCCCACCGGTGAAGTGGAAGTGGTCTGCGACAAAATCTGGATCCTGAACGAAAGCCGCACACCCCCGTTTCCGATGGAGGAAAACGTGGAGGTGGGCGAGGACGCCCGGCTGAAGTACCGCTACGTGGATTTGCGCCGGCCCCGGATGCAGCGCAATATCATGCTGCGTTCGAAGATCAGCCTGGCGGTCCGCGAGGTCTTCTATTCGCAGGGGTTTCTCGAGATCGAAACGCCGTTCTTAACGAAGTCGACGCCGGAGGGTGCGCGTGACTTTTTGGTGCCCAGCCGCATGTACTCCGGCGAATTTTACGCCCTGCCGCAGTCGCCGCAAATCTTCAAGCAGTTGTTGATGATCAGCGGCTTCGAAAAGTACTTTCAAATCGTTCGCTGCTTCCGCGACGAGGATTTGCGCGCCGACCGTCAATATGAGTTCACCCAGATCGACGTGGAGATGAGCTTTCCCCAGCAGGAGTCGATCTTCGAAGTGATCGAGCCGCTGCTGGAGCGCGTCTGCCGCGAAGCCGGTTTCAGCGTCGAAGCGCCGTTCCCGCGCATGACGTACGCGCAGGCGATGCGCAGCTACGGCATCGACAAGCCGGACTTGCGCATTCCGCCTTTCTATTGTGTGGAGGACCTCTTCCCGGAGGACCCCGCCTTCGCAACTCCTGGGCTGCCGCTGGTGGCCATCGTCATTCCGAACACCGGCACCGTGTCGCGCAAGGACCGTGACGATTTGAAGGCCTTCGGCGTGGAGCGCGGGCTTCGCGTGTTCGACGATATGAAACGGCTTGAGCGCGACGCTCCGGAGCCCATGGCCAAGGTGCGGGAGCGCACCGGCGCCGGCGAGAACGACCTGCTGTTTATCGCCGGTTGGCCCAGTGCGCCGTCCGGCCATCGCCCCGAGGAAACCGTGCTGCAGGCGGCCGGCCAACTGCGGCTGTTCGCGGCGAACAAGTTCAACGACCGGCACAAGCTGCTGGATCCCGCTGTGTTCAAATTCCTGTGGGTCGTCGACTTCCCGATGTTTGAATGGAACGAGGAGGATAACCGCTGGGTGGCGGCGCATCATCCGTTCACATCGGTGCACGATGAGGACATAGACAAGCTGACGGCGGACCCGGCCCGCTGCCGCGCCAAGAGCTACGACATTGTGTTGAACGGCACCGAGTTGGGTTCGGGCTCCATTCGAATTCACCGGCGAGATGTGCAGTCGGCTGTCTTTAGCGCTCTGGGGCTCTCCATGGAGGAGGCGCAGAAGAAGTTCGGCTTTCTGTTGGAGGCGCTGGAGTTCGGCGCGCCGCCGCACGGCGGCATCGCCCTGGGTCTAGACCGCCTGGTGATGATCCTGGCCGGCGAGAAGTCCTTGCGCGACGTGATTCCATTCCCGAAAACGGCGAAGGGCACGGACCTGATGTGCGACGCTCCCAGTGAAGTCCCCGACAGGAATTTGCGGGACCTGCACATTCAGGTCCGGACCCGCAAGCCTTCCTAGCGCCGGTCTTCCTGATGCGCTATGATTTCGGGCACACCTTAGATGGACGCGTGTCCGAATGTCAGAGCCAGACGTCAGCATAGTGATTGTCAACTGGAACGCCAAGGAGATGCTCCGGGCGTGCCTGGACAGCCTCGCCAGCCAGCCAGCCAGTCTGCAAGTCGAGATCATCGTCGTCGACAACGGTTCTCATGATGGCAGCCAGGCGATGCTGGGGCGCGACTTCGCGAACGTGATACTGATTGAGCCGGACGGAAATATCGGCTACGTCAAAGCCAACAACGTTGGCCTCCGCCGCGCCACCGGCCGGTACGTGTTCTTCTTGAATAACGACACGCTAACCGGTGCGGACGCCCTGAAGGAGTTAATTCGCTTCATGGATACCCATCCGGAGGCGGGTGCGGCCAGCGGGCGGATACTGAACCCGGATGGAACCGACCAGGGCTGTGCGCGGAAGTTGCCTACGCTCGCGAACGGTCTGTTTGGGCGGCGCTCGGTGCTTACGCGCTTGTGGCCGTCGAATCCGTGGTCTCGCCGGTATATGCTCGGGTGGCAGCAAACCGGCGTAGAGCCTTTCGAAGTTGAAATTCTCTCCTCGGCCGCGCTGCTGCTTCCCCGCGAATTGGCCGTGGACATGCGAGGAATGGACGAGGCGTTCGAACTGTACTGGGTGGACGCGGAGATGTGCGCCCGGGTCAGGGAGCGCGGTTTGCGCGTTTATTGTGTGCCTCGCTCGGAGATTGTTCATTTTGAAGGGCAGGGAGGAAGCACGCGGACCTTTCGCTCGCGTATGCGCTCCACGCTGGCCTTCCACCGCGACGCATTTCGCGCCTTCGTCCGCATCCGCCACCTTGGAATTTCGCATCCGGCGGCTATCGCCGCCGCGGCCGCGCTGGGCGTGCGCGCCGCACTTCTCATCGGCCTTCAATTTCTCCGGCCGCATAGGGCGACTTCGAGCGGAATGCGTACTTCGCCCGTAAGGCCATCATGAGCGGCGTCACCCGCATCCCGGTGTTCCGGCCGTCGATTACCGATGCCGAGGTGGACGCTGTCACCACAACTTTGCGCTCCGGTTGGCTCGGCTCGGGTCCCAAGGTGCGTGAGCTGGAGGGTCAGTTCGCCGCGTTCGCCGCCACACGATACGCCGTAGCAACCACCAACGGTTCCGCTGCATTGACAGCGGCCATGGCGGGCCTGGGCATTGGCGCTGGAGACGAGGTCCTGATTCCGTCCTTCACCTGGCCCAGTGTCTTTCAAGTCATTCGGACTCTGGGGGCGGTCCCCGTGTTCGCCGACATTGAACCAGATTACTTGACGCTCGATCCCCGGGACGCCGCCCGCCGGATTACGCCCCGCACCCGCGGCATCGTCGTCGTACATCACGGCGGACACCCGGCATTTTTGCCCGCATTGAAGGCCCTGGCCGAAGACGCGGGAGTCTGGCTCATCGACGACGCCGCCCATGCCTGTGGAACCATCGCCGCCGATGGAAAACGAATTGGCGGCCACACCCGCGCCACCTGTTTCAGCTTCAATGCCGTGAAGAATCTTTCGGCGGGCGATGGCGGAATGCTGACAACCGATGATGCGGACTTGGCCCGCGCGGCGCGCCAATACGTGTCGCTCGGCTTGGACCGCGACACCTTTTCACGCTACGGTCCTGGCAATGACAAGGACGACCGGCGTTGGTTCTACGATCCTCAGATGGTCGGGCAGCGGTTGCACATGAACGATATCGCCGCCTCCCTCGCGCAAGTCCAACTCGCCCGTCTTGACGGGATGAACGCGCGGCGCGCGGCGCTGGCCGAACGCTATTCTCAGGCGTTCCGCGAGTCTCCGCGCTTCCGATTCGTGCACGCCCAGCCTGGCACGAAGCCGAGTTGGCACATGTTCACTCTGTTGGTCCCGGATCGCGACCGGTTCATTCGCCATATGGCCAGTGCCGGGATCGCCGTTGGTGTCCACTACCGTCCAATTCACGAATACTCTTTGGCCGCCCCTTGGACCGTGCCGCTTCCCGTGACTGAGGACATTGCGCGACGCACCACCACGCTGCCTCTCTATCCGGATCTCTCGGAAGACGATCAACTCCGCGTGATCGATGCCGCAGTCGACTTTCATGGATTAGTGGTTCGGAGCGCCAACACATGAGTGCCGGCGCGGACTGGGTGGATCGCTATCTGCAGCCGCGGCTCGAACGGACCCTGCTCGAATCGAAGCCGCGCCTCGACTGTTTGCAACTCGGCCCGGACGACGATGAGGAGGCCGGCCGGCTCCGGCAACTGGGCCATACGTGCACCGTGATGCTCACCAGCCTGGAACCGTATCGAACATGGCGTTGGCATCAGCCGCCTGTGGTCGGCGACGCCCTCTGCTCCGTATTTCGCGACGCCAGTTTCGATCTCATTTTCACGGGTTGGATCGGGAAGCTGACCCAAAGCGGCGCGGCACTCCCGGAGGTGGCTCGCGCACTCTGCCGTGTGTTGCGGCCTGGCGGCGCCATGCTATTGTCCGCGAGCAATCGCTGGTGCCCGGCCGATCTTGTGGACCGGCGTCTCTCCGTTCCGGGCGCTGGCCGGCCCGCCAAGCTGAGCTTGGTTGAAATCGAGCGGGCTTTCGAGGGCCTGCCCGTGGACATCGAGCGGTTGCCGATTGCCGGCCACTTTCGGTGGGGCCGCCTGCCAGGACCTTTGCGCGGCTTGGCGCCGCTGCTGAACTCCTATCTCGCGGCCTGTGGCTCGCCCGGCAACCGGTTCGTTTACTCCAGTCCGATGAACCCGTTGCTTATGCTGTGGGTCTCCCGGAGGCGGACATGAGCGGTGCAGTCGCCCCGGCGCTGGTGCCCGGCTGGGTTCGCACTCTCGTGCGCGGTAGAGCGAAGTCCGCGGTGAAAACCGCCGTCTGTTCGTTGGCCGATCTGTGGCCGCACGGTGACCCGCTGCTGCCTCCGGCCCGGCTCCGGGTAAAGGTCGGTTGTTTCCTTTCGTTCCTTCGCGCCTCCGAGTATCGCCGCATCGCCGCGGAGTTCATGGCCGTTTTCGAGGAGGCCGCGAATCCAGCCGCCGGGTCCCGAGTACTGGATATTGGCTGCGGCTGCGGACAGATCGCCGTTCCGCTGCTTTCGGTGCTCGGACCCAAGGGGCGTTACGAAGGTTTTGATCCGGATCCGGAGCTACTTGAGTGGTGCGCGGACCGGATCGAAAGCCGCTTTCCGAACTTCCGGTTCTCCCACGCGGATCTGGCGAACAAGCTCTACAATCCGGACGGTGCCGTCCGGCCAGAGTCCTATTCGTTTCCCTACGAAGATGGCGCCTTCGACGTTATTCTTCTCAAGTCGGTATTCACGCATATGCAGCGGCCCTCCGTGTCCCGGTATTTGGGAGAGGTTCGGCGAATGCTGGCGCCGGGCGGCCGTTGCGTTGCGTCGGTGTTCCTGCTGAATGCGGAGTCGCGGGAGGGTATCGCCGCCGGCCGCGCCCGTTTTGAATTTCCATTTCAGGGCGATGGATGTTACGTGGCCGATGCCGCGTTGCCCGAGTATCTGGTTGCCTATGGCGAAGACGAGTTCCGTCAAATGGCCGAGATCGCGGGTTTGGAGGTTGATTCCCGACCGCTTTGGGGGACGTGGTGCGGCCGGCGAAGCCGCCACAGTTTCCAGGACGTGACGGTACTGCGATGCCCGCGGTCCTAGTGACCGGCGCGTCCGGATTCATCGGACGGCAGCTCTGTTTGGCCCTTCATGCCCGTGGCCACCTGGTCCGGGCGTTGGGCAGGAATCGCCCGGATGGGATCGACTGTGAGTTTGTGCCCGGCGATATCTCGGACGGTAAATCGTTGGGCTCCGCGTTCCGCGGTGTGGATACCGTCTTCCATTCGGCAGCGTTGCTAGGGCCGCCCTCCCAGCCCCTTGCCGAGTTCCGGCGCGTGAACGTGGACGGAACTCGAAATGTCGCGGTTGCCGCGCGCGCGGCGGGAGTTCGGAGATTCGTACACATTTCCACCGTCGCCGTCACCGGCGGCGTGCCGGACGCCCAGCCGGCGGGCGAAGACTTTCCGCCGCGCCCGCGCAGCCGGTACGCAATCACGAAATGGGAGGCAGAGGCTGCGGTCCGGGACGCGCTGGGACCCTCCGTCAGTTTGGTCACGGCGCGGCCCGGTTGGGTCTATGGCGCCGGTTCGGCCAGCACAATCAAGCTGATGCAACTGATCGCGCGCCGCCGGATGGTGCTAGTGGGCGCGGCCAGCAACTTTGTTCAGCCGATCGCCGTCGACGACCTGGTGGAGGGTCTGCTTGCCTGCCAGTCGATTGAAGCCGCCTCGGGACGTACCTACAATTTTGTTGGTCCCCGGCCCTTCACCACCCAGGCGCTTTGCGACGCCATCGCCGCAGCCGCCGGCGCGCCGGCGCCGCGCATACGGATCCCGCTGCTGGTGGCGCGCGCCGCAGCCGCCTTCTTCGAGGCGCTACCCTCTAAGCCTGGGCGCAAGCTGCCGATCGATTCGGCCAAAATCGACTTTTTTCGCGTGCATCAGGTCCATTCGACCCGGCGGGCGGAGGCTGAACTCGGCTGGCTCCCCAAGACCCAATTTCTGGACGGCGCCGCCGCCGTCGTTCAGGAGCTACGCGCGTCGGGGCTGCTCGCTTGAGGTACGCATTGTTCTTCGGAAATGCCGGAAATCCGGGGCCGCACGGGTCGGGCACCGAACGCTACGAGTTGGAGTTGGCCCGCGCGATCGCGGCCGAGGATTCCACCAACGAGTTCCACTACATCTATCTGTATCCGGGCGGCCCGGCCGCGGCTTGCGTCGATCGACCCAACGTTATCCCCCATGTTCTGGCGCCGCGCGTTCGCCCCATCTGCCTGGGGGCTTCTCTGCCGGCGCTCCACGCCTGGCTGCGTCCGGCGGTGCTCCATGCCTGCTTTATTCCACCGCTGGTCGCGCCCGGTCCGCTGGTCTACACGCTGCCTTGCCACAGCCCGTTCGTGTATCCCGGCCTGTACGACCCAAAGATCGGCGCAAGGCTGCGCTTCCTGTTCCGGCGCGGCATTCAAACTGCGCGGGCGATCATCTGCTATTCGGCCGTTCTCCAGGACTGGGCGCACACCGAGACGGGCCTGCCGCTGGACCGTCTGCCCGTGATTCCGATGGCGGCCAGTTCCCTCTTCCGGCCGTTCGAGCCAGAGCCTCTACGCGCCTATCTGCGTGAAAAGTACGGTCTGGTTCATCCGTATTTCTACTTCTCCGGCCGGTGGGAGCAGCGCAAGAATCTTCCCCGTCTGGTCGAAGCCTTCGCGCGCTTTAAGGCAGAGCGCCGGTCGGATTTGAAGTTGGTGCTTTCCGGTTCCCGGTTTTGGGCCGCGGCGGAAGTCGACGAAGTGATCGCCCGCCACGGAATTTCGTCTGACGTGATCGAACTGGGCCGGACCCCGTTCGACGATCTGCCCCAACTCTACGCC
Organism: Acidobacteriota bacterium; assembly: GCA_016871155.1. Taxonomy (GTDB): domain Bacteria; phylum Acidobacteriota; class Terriglobia; order Bryobacterales; family Bryobacteraceae. The sequence continues at coordinate 18,283 of VFZO01000071.1, forward strand.
GGGGCAAGGGCGCTGGTCTTCCCGTCGGTCTGTGAGACCTTCGGTTTGCCCGTCGTTGAGGCCATGTGTTGCGGCACCGCGGTTCTGACCTCGACAACGTCGTGTCTTCCGGAGGTTGCCGGCGGCGCCGCGCTTTTGGTGGACCCGCTTTCGGTGGACGAGATCGCGCACGGCATGTTCCGCCTGGCCTCCGACGACGCGTTAGTGGAATCGCTTCGCGCCAAAGGTCTCGCTCGCGGCGCGGCTTTTACGTGGAAACGAACCGCCCAACTGACCTTGGAAACGTACCGCCGCTTTGGCCGCGCCAACGGTTCTTGATACCATTCTCCGGGACAAGGAAAATACCGTGAAAACAGACCGTCGATGTTTTCTGAAACAGCTTTCTTCCAGCAGTGCCGCACTGGCAGCATCCTCGTGGCTCCAGCCTCTGGGCTTCAGCCAGTCGCGCGGTGCGACCCGCACCATCGTTCAGGCCTCCCGCCACAAGGGAGACATGGACCGCCGTGTCCTCGGCGCATTTCTTGAGCACCTTGGCCGCGCCGTTTATGAGGGCGTCTACGACCCGAAATCGCCGCTTGCCGACGCGAAGGGTTTTCGCAAGGATGTGCTCGCCGAAATTAAGGGGATAAACGTCCCGATCATGCGCTATCCGGGCGGCAACTTTGTTTCCGGTTATAACTGGCTCGACGGCGTCGGTCCGCGCGCTCAACGGCCCACGGTGCTGGAGCGCGCCTGGAATTCGCTGGAGACCAATCAGTTCGGGACCAATGACTTTATCGACTGGGCCCGCGCCGTGGGAACCGAGCCGCTGCTCGGCGGCAACTTCGGCACCGGAACGGTCGCTGAGCAGGTTGCCTATGTCGAATACTGCAACGTCGACCGGGGAACGAAGTGGAGCGATCTGCGGCGGTCGCACGGCTACGAGCAGCCGCACAATGTGCAGTACTGGTGCCTTGGCAACGAGATGGACGGGCCCTGGCAGATCGGCCAGATGCAGGCCCGGGAATACGGCAGGAAGGCGCGCGACGCGGCGAAACAGTTCCGGATCATCGACCGCGGCTTGAAGCTCATCGCCTGCGGATCCTCCAGCGCCACAATGCCGCAATACCTCGTCTGGGATCGCGAGGTGCTGGAGGAGTGCTACGACCAGGTGGACGCCATCTCCCTGCACGCCTACTACGGCAACACGCAGGAGTCCACCGGCGGCAATATCGGCCGGTACCTGGCGATGAATCTGGATATGGAACGCCAGATTCACGAAGTCGGCGCGGTCTGCGACTACGTGCAGGGACTGCAGCGTTCACAGAAGCGGCTGTGGCTGTCGTTCGATGAATGGAATGTCTGGTACCGGGCGCGCAGCGGCAACCACACGAACGGTCAAAGGAAGTTCGCGCCGCATCTTTTGGAGGAGCAGTACAATCTGGAGGACGCTCTGCTGGTGGGCGGATTCGTCAACACGCTGCTGCGCCGTTCGGACCGCGTGCGCCTCGGCTGTCTGGCGCAGATCGTGAATGTGATCGCACCGTTGATGACCAACGCGGAAAAGACGATTCGCCAAACCATTTACTACCCCTATGCGTGGGCCCTGAAGTACGCGCATGGCCGCGTTCTGGACTTGCAGGTGGAAGGCGAAACGTACCCCATCACGGCTGGCCGCCGGCGCGAACAGGTTCCGTTCGTCGATGTCGTCGCCACGCACAGTCCCGCCAATGGAGAGGTGGCCCTGTTCCTGCTCAACCGCGATACGACCGGGGAGCGGGACGTAACTGTCGCGTGGCAGTCGCCCTCGCCGGCTCGCGTGCTGAATTGCGAGACGTTGACCGGAAACGACCTGAAGGCGATCAACTCCTTCGAGCAGCCAAACAACGTCGTGCCCCGCCGGCTGGACGCCCCTTCGCCGGGACCCTCCATGACTTTCCGGCTCCCGGCCGGATCCTACACGGTGGCGCATTTGGCCATAAAGGGCTGAGCCGGACTTCGACAAAATGACGCGCCGCTCCGGTAGTGCAAGAATGGCCTTGGCCGATCAGTTGGCCTGCGCGGGTTACACCGGCGCCGCCTATCTGATCTGCCTGAGAATTCTCCAGGCGGACCCGGCCAACCTGGACGTACGAGAGCGAATCGGCGTGCTGCTGACAACGGAAGGCCGGTTCGACGAGGCGCTCGCCGAACTCCGGTGCGTCGCGGATGCGCGGCCAAGGCCTGGTACGTTCTACAATCTCGCGGCCGCTAACTTGGCCGCATGCCAGTGGTCCGATGCGCGGCTTTGGCTGGAGCGGTGCCTCGGAGCGGACCCCGCCCATGCCGAAGGCTGCGCCGCGTATCCTTGGGCGCTGCTGGAGTGCGGCGAGATCGAGGCTGCAAAATCGGCGGCGCTGTCAGCCCTTGAGCGGCTTCCGGACTCCGCCCTGCTCCGCCGGACGCTCGCCAGGCTGCAGACTGAGCAGGGACTCGAATAGCCGCGTGTAACCCGCCGTCATCGACTCCGCCGAAAACTGCGCGATCGCGCGTTCGCGGCCCGCGTTCCCCATGCGCGTTCTCCTCGATTTGTCGCCAAGCAAGTCGCCGATCGCCTCGGCCAAAGCACCGGAGTCACGCGGAGGAACAAGGTATCCGGTCACGCCGTCCACGACCTGCTCCGGCATTCCTCCCACCGCCGTCGCTACCACGGGTAATCCGCTTGCCATCGCCTCCAGGACGGCGCCGCACAGCCCCTCGCTGAGCGACGACTGGACATAGACCGAGCACCGCCGATAGACCGGCCTCGCGTCGGCGACCTCTCCCACCAGCTTCACCGTGCCTCCGGGCCATAACTCTTCGGAGAGTTTCTCCAATTCGCCGTAGGTTCGTCCAGCGATCACCAGTTCCGAGCCGGGAAACGACGAGTGCAGCCGGGCCATCGCTTCCAACAGGAAACGCTGCCCCTTGACCGGTCCGAAGTTGGCCACGTTGCCCACAGTTTGACCTGAGATCGATCGCGCCGGCCGCTGCGGTATAGGGACTCCGTTGGAGACAATCTTGAGCGTCGCTGGGTTCATCCCCTCGGTCGCGAGAAAGTGGTCGTACATAGCTTGGCAGAGAACGACGTTTACATCGGAGTCGGCGTGGCGAACGCAAGTCTCGACCGGCACCGCCGGCCTCCTCATGCTGGCCCGCCTGGTGACGCACGTTTGGATTCCCGCGGTTTTGGCCAAAAGCACGTCGGCCCAAAACCAATCGGCGAAGGAAAACAACATCCGGACGTCGAGCTCGCGCAGCCAACTGACCAAGGCATCCACCGACCGGGTCGAAGAGAGATCTAGGGCCCTCTCGATGATCCGGACGCCGCTGGCCCGCAGCAGGTCGCCTACCAGTCCCTTTTCGCTGGTACACCAAACGACCGGCTCGAATCGTGTCCGATCCAGACGGGACGTAAGAAAGTAGAGCTGTTTCTCCACGCCTCCCGTTTGCAGGGTGCCAACCAGGAACAGGATCCGCACCGGATGTCTCTCGCCGCCGGTCCGCGTCATAGACCCAAGAGTATATATCGAACCGTTACGCCTCCCGCGCCGCCGGATCCTCCGGCCACGAGTGGCGTGGATACCGCCGGCTGAGTTCCTTGCGCACCTGCGGGTAGAGCCGCTGCCAGAAGCCGGCCAGGTCCGAGGTCATTTGCACCGGCCGTTTGTTAGGCGCCAGCAGATGAACCACCACGTTGACAGCGCCATTGGCGACGCGCGGCGTTTCCTTCATTCCGAAAAAATCCTGCAGCCGCGAGGCCACCCAAGGCGGCTGGCCGTCCGCATATCCAACCTTGGCCGTGCGGCCGTTGGGCAGCCGCAAGCGCTCCGGTGCCAGGCGGTCCAACGCGTCGCGATGGTTCGAAACCAGCGCTCGCTCCAGGCCGCCCTCTCCCAACAGCGTCCGCAATTCGGCGAACGACTTGGCGCCGTAGCATGCCGCCGCCACCGCGTCGCGGACCGCTGCACCGTTGGGTACGGGCGGTCCGCCGTGGCTCTCCGCGAACCGCCAGCGGGCCCACAACTCGTCCAGCGGCGCGAACGCGTCGAGCCCAGCCTCCAGCGCTTTCTCGGCGAGCAGCCGCGCGGCCTGCTCCGCATCCACGCGGCCGCTGCGCGTCTCCTCAATCACAAAGCCGTCGAAGGTCAGCGCGCTCACCGCCTCCACCCGCTCCGCCGTGCGATTCCACTCCACGCCGTCGATCGAATCCATGCGCTCCGGATAGAGCTCCAGCAACCAGTTTGCGTCTACTGCGCTGGCCAGGCGAATCAAAGGCTGCCCGCGGTCTTTTCGAGATTCGATTTCGAGCGCCACCAGGAGGTTATAGTCCCGCACCCCCGACGAGTCGCCCATCGCCGCGGCGCCGCCGGATGCCAACAAGATCTCGCCGTTGGGCCGCTTACGTCCCAGCCGGTCCGGAAACGCGGCGACGACGGCCATTAGCAAGCCCTTGTCGTCTCCACGGGTCCGGACCCTCGCCGTCCGGCGGATCTGCTCGGCGATCCGCGCGGTGCCCGGTTGCCAGCGCTGTTCGAGCAGAAGAAACAGGTCGGACTCCACATGGTGATCGGGCTTGCCGCTCAATCGCTCGCCGGCGCTCAGCGCCGCGGCGGCGCGCGCGCCCTCCTCGCCCGCGCCCCGGGCGTCGGCCTCCAGCACCAGCCGGGCCAATCTCGGATGCAGCGGCAGGGCGGCCATCCTCCGGCCTGTGGCCGTCAATGCGCCGTTGTCGACCGCGCCCAGGCGTCCCAGTAGCGTTTCCGCCGCGCCGAGCGCCGGGGCCGGCGGAGCGGTCAGCCAGGGCAGCGTCAACGGATCGGCGATACCGCAGCCATGGAGATCCAGAACGAGCTGTGACAATTCCCGCCGGGCGATTTCTGGGGAATCGGCCACCGGGCGCCGGGCAAACTCCTCCTGGGTGTACAGACGGATGACCCGGCCCGGCGCGGTCCGTCCAGCCCGGCCCGCGCGCTGCGCCGCGCTCGATTGGGCCACACGGACCACTTCCACCGAAGGAATGCCGGTCCACGGCGAATCGACGGCCACGCGCGCCAGACCGCTATCGATCACGGCGGTAACGCCCTCAATTGTTACCGAGCTTTCGGCGACGTTGGTGGATAGGATCACCTTCTTCCTGGGTCCCTCCGTCAAAACCCGGTCCTGCTCCTCCGGCGACAGGTCGCCATGCAGGACTGCCACATCCAGGTCGAAGCGGCCGGCCAAGGCCCGCTCGGCCCGGCGAATCTCGAACAGCCCCGGCAGGAACACCAGAACATCGCCGGTCAATCCCCGGCGGACCAGCCGCTCCAAGCCGCCTGCCACGCGTTCTTCGAGCGGCTGTCCCGTCTCCGGCGTCCATTCGATGTCGATCGGAAACAGCTTGCCTTCGCTTCGCAGGATGGGCGCGCCGCCCAAATGGCCCGCAATCGGGGCAGCGTCCAAGGTGGCGGACATGACTACGAGTTTCAGATCCGGCCTGCGAGTCCGCTGCAGGTCCAGCAGGAGGGCCAGCGCCGTGTCGCCGTCCAGGTGGCGCTCGTGAAACTCATCGAGAACCACCGCGCCGATACCGCGCAAATCCCGGTTTTGCAGCATACGCCGTGTCAGCACGCCTTCGGTCAAAAATCGCAGGCGTGTGTCCGGCCCGCCAACCTCGTCGAACCGGACCTGGTATCCGACGGTCTCGCCGAGCCGCTCGTTCCGCTCGCGGGCCACTCGCCGCGCCGCCATGCGCGCCGCCAGCCGGCGCGGCTCCAGAACCAACACCTCGCCAGGCACCGTTTCGAGCAGGGCAGGCGGCACCCGTGTCGTCTTGCCGGCGCCCGGCGGCGCCTCCAAAACCAGGGACGGCGCGCCGGCGATGGCGGCGCGGATGTCCATTAAAATCAGATCGATCGGAAGGGTGGTCACCTATATCCACGGTAAACTAAGCTGTATGTCTTTCTCACTTCCCCCGTTGTCGCCGCCGCGCCGATTGCTATTCGGCCCGGGGCCGTCAATGGTCGCTCCGCGTGTCTACGAAGCAATGGGCAAACCGATCGTCGGACACCTGGACCCCTTCTTTTTTGATGTCAACGAAGAGATTCGCGCCGGCCTGCAAGCCGCCTTTGGAACCGCCAACGAATTCACGATGGCGATCAGCGGCACTGGCAGCGCCGGTATGGAAGCAGCCGTCTCGAACTTCGTAGAGCCGGGCTCGAAGTTTGTTGTCTTCGCAAACGGTTTTTTCTGCGATCGGGTGACCGAGATGGGAAAGCGCCAGGGCGCAACCGTGGTCCGCTTCGAAGCGCCGTGGGGAGAGGGCTTCGACGAAGCCGCCGCCGCCCAGTTTATTCACGAGGAAAAGCCGGACGCCGTGGCTTTCGTTCACGGCGAAACGTCCACCGGCGTCTTCACGCCCGGCCATGCGATCTGCCGGGCCGCCCATGACGCGGGGGCGGTAACGATCGCCGACTGCGTGACTTCGCTCGGCACCATGCCGATTCAAATGGACGCCACCGGAATCGACGTCGCGTTTTCGTGTTCGCAGAAGGGCATGTCAAGGGCAGACCAAAAGTTTCCCATCAGGGCGGAGCAAAAGGGGACCACTGTGGGCGAAGGTAAAGAGGACAAATCTCACGATATGGGGGCGGCTGTAGCGTAGCCCTGCGAGGCCGGAGGCC
>VFZO01000072.1 GCA_016871155.1 Acidobacteriota bacterium
CAAATCCAGCGCCCGCATGGCAGGCAGGTTGCGCCCGACGAACCAGGCTCGCGTGGCCGCCTGCCAGTCGCCGTGTTCGTTGAACTGAGCGGGTGCCGGAAACGCCCGCGGCATTACGGCGAACACACGCGCTCCGGCCTTGGCGATCTCCAACGCGCGTGCCGAAAGCTTGGCCGTCGTCTCCAGGTGGACTACCGCCGGTGCGTTCGGTTTTTCCAAGGGCGTTACGATCCACCCTACAACAACCATGCCCGGCTCCGTTTCGAGCGTTACCTTCTGAATCTGCAGCCCGTCCCGTATCTCCTCACTGACGACGATGGGCTTCGAGTCCCGCACCGGCGCCACCGCCAAACGGGTGGCATATTCGTCAAGGGTCCCAGCCACGGGCCGTTGCGTTCGCTGGTCGCGGAGAATGTCGATGAGGTCCCGTGACGCCTCCGCTAACTGGCCGCCAGGAGTCACGCGCAAATCCTCGTTCGTGAACATCTTAACCGGTTTTTCTTTCCAATCTCCTTTACCATCTTTCAGCCAACGGGTGAACCACTCATACACCCCCTCCCGGATCTCCAGCGGCGTGCCATGGCCACCGGGACCCACCACCCATTTCACCCGTTCCTGCGAACCGAACATCTCGTAGAAGTTGCGCGCCTCCTCGTAGAGTGGCTTCGCCCCGGCCGGAGTAAAAAAGTCGTCCTGCGTGGAACCGATGAACCAGGGTTTGGGCGCGAAGATCTCCACATAGTCGGTCTGGTCCAAGCCGGACTTGATGAACCCCGGCGGGCTCTGCTCGCTATCGCCGATCGGCCCGTTGAAGAGCACATCGAACGACTGCATATAGCAAAGCGGCGCCGCGACCTTTACACGGGAATCGAGCGCCGAAATGTAGGTCGATTGGGTGCCGCCGCCCGAACACCCGGTGCAGGCGATCCGCTCCGCATCCACCTCCGGACGCGTGAACAAATAGTCGAGAGCACGTATCCCATCCCAAACAAAATACGAGGATAATGTTTGATTGATGAGGATCGCCGCCGTGCCAGCCGTCCAATGCTGCGGTACGCCTGGGCTCACCAGTGAGACTCCCGCTTTCGTCCAGTAACCCTGGTAACGCTCTCCCTGCCCCATCGGATCAAACGCTAGAACGACAAAACCTTGCATGGCCAGGTTGGCGGCCATTCGTTGCGCCGCCGGTTTGCCTTCATGCCAATGACCTATGGCGTAGAGCACCGCCGGATGCTTACCTGGGGCTTTGGGCAGATATAGGTTTCCCGTCACCCAATACTTGGGCAGACTCTCAAACATCACTTTTTCAATACGATAGCTCCCGGCATCCAAAGTACCGGTTGTCCGTGGGTTCAGCGGCCCACGATAGCCGGGCAGCCCGCCAAACACTTCCAGAATCCGCTCCCGGGCCACCTTCTGGCGTTCCTCGGCGCTGGTCCTGGACCGGAGGGCTTTGATCTCGGTCTTACGCGCCGCTAGTTGCTCTCGCGCCAGCGCCGTAATCCAGTCGAGATAGTTGGTCTGGGCCGAAAGACTGAGCGTCAGGAGGAGGAAGCCGGCCGGGAGTCGCATCCGAGGATTGTATCGAGAATTTCGGTGATTTCGAAGACCGCGTTGTTGCGAATCGCGCGGGCGTTGGCCTGGTACTCGGCCAGCCGGCCCGGTTGCAGCAGCCGTTCCAGCGCGCCGGTAATGCCGCGAAACGAATCCAGGGACTCTCCGACACGGTTCTCCACCACCCAGCCGGCGTTGAATCTCTCCTGCGGCAGAGTCCAGGCGTTCTTCTCAACGATCACTGGAAGCCCCATGTGGATCGCCTCGCTAATCGAACCGGGCCCCGGCTTGCCGACGAAAAAATCCGACAATTGCATGTAGTGGGGCACTTCGCGGGTGAAGCCTTCCACAAACTTCAAGACGCGGGTCTTGCGCCCGGCCAACGCCGCGCGGAGTTTCTCATTCTTGCCGCAGAGCAAAATGAGCTGAACATCCAAATTTGATGCGTCGATCCGGTCCAGAATGTCACGCATCTTCTCGGAACCCATCCCGCCGAAAAGCACCATACCGGCCGGCTTATCCGGATCCAGTCCCAGCGCCCGGCGGCGTTCTGCGCGATCTACCGGCTGAATGTCATAGAACTTCGGATTGAGGATCATCCCCGAAACCCGGTGCGCCGTGGACGAGGGACTGATCGAGGCGGCCTGCTGCATGGCCCGGTCGGTCCCGCAGATAAAAGTCTGCTTCTGGTCTTCGATCCAAAAGTGCGGCGGGTAATCCGCCATGTCGGTCAGGATAGTGACAAACGGAACTGCGGGGTCAACCCGCTGAAGCGCCTGCCACTGTGCGCGCGAAAAGTTCGGAACGAGCGACACCACCATACGAGGCCGGGACTCCGTCCAATACTTCGTCAATACGCGCACCTGTGCCCGGTGATACAGCCGGATAATGCCGTGCATCAGAGGGACCATTTGCGCGCTCCCGAGCGTCCAACCGTTTTCCAGGAGGCGGTTATAGATATCTTCCATCCGGATGCCGGTGTACTTCCGGAAGATGTCCAACTCATCCAATACGTCCTGCAGGTCCACCAGCCGGATATTCCAGGGCCGGTTTTCCTTTCGCGCGACAGCTTCCAAAGCCGTGGCTGCGGCGCGATGTCCGCCGCCGGCGTCGAAGAAAATAAAATCGATCGAATCCAAAGGGCTTTCGTCATTGTAGCGGCTGCGGCAGGCAAACAAATCCATTCACGAATGTTTTTCGCGAATTTCAACGGATCGTAACGAGAATCACGGTACAACGGGGCCATGAAGGCCGCCGTTTGGTCATTGATTCAGGAAAACGATCTTCGCCTGATGCGCCGGTGCAATGCCTGGCGCGCCCCGCGGTGGGTGCGCCTATGGATGATTCTGGCGACTAAGGGCGGAGACGGATCTCTGTGGATCGGTATCGGACTGGCCCTCTTACTATTCGGAGGCGAGGGCCGGTTCTTGGCCGTGGCTTCAGCGGTGTCGGCGGCGGCCTCCGGCATCGCCGTATTCCTGGTTTTGAAACGGGCGACGGGCCGCAAACGGCCTTGCTCCATCTCCCGGCATGCCTGGGCCACGCTCCTGCCGCCGGACCAATTTTCGTTTCCAAGCGGCCACACTCTCACAGCCGTCGCTATCTCGACACCGGTTGCCGCCACCGTTCCCGAACTCACCGGCCTGCTCGCCTTTTGTAGTCTCAGCATCGCCGCCTCCCGCATTGTCCTGGGCATGCATTTTCTCAGCGACGTCCTGGCAGGTGGACTCATCGGCTACAGTCTTGGCCAAGTAGCCTTGGCCATTCTAAAGTAGCTATTTTCGACGGCTATCGGGCCGATAAGGCCATCATGGTGTGTCGATTTGGAAGCAGCCTCTTACCGGTGGGACTGACCCCGGCGGAACAACCGCGGAAAGTTGAGGCCCTGTTTGGCGAGGTCTGGGCGGCCCGAACGTGGCGGAAAGGCTCGCCGGTTCCGAGTGGCGAGAGCGTTCGCCAGGAGGGGTAATGCCGAAAGCCGCCCCCATTCGGCCGGCCGGCCGCGTGGCTCTCTGGGGAGCGGCGCTTGCCTGTGCTCTCCATTCGCAGCCAGCCGGGGCGCCGGAGACCGGGATGCGGGCGGCGTTCGTCTACCAGTTGGCGCAATACGCCGAGTGGCCGTTGGAGGTCGATGCCGCGAAACCCTTGCGGCTTTGTGTGGTGGGCGATACCGGGCTGGCCAAAGCGCTGACGGCGCTGGTGGCGAACAAGCGGATCGGTGGCCGCCGCGTGGCCACCTCCAACGCGAGGCTCGAAGATCTCCAGGACTGCCACGTCGCGTTCGTGGCGATCGAAGACGGCAAGGCGATCCGGGAATTCTTCTCCGCGTGGACATTCCCGCCCGTTCTGCTGGTCGGAGAGACGGAGCGCTTCGCCGAACTGGGGGGAATGGTCAACCTGGTGCTGGAGGACGGGCGCGTGAACTTTGAAGTGAATCTCGGTTCGACCCGCAGGGCCGGCCTGACGCTCCGGTCCCAACTGCTTCGCTTCGCCCGGATCGTCAAGCCCGCCGGAAGCGCCAAATGAGGCGTTATCAAAGTCTGCCTCTCGCCAGGAAGATCTCGCTTCTGCTGCTCTTCACCAACTCCGTGACCATGCTGCTGCTGGCTACCGTGTTCGTGGTCCTCAACTACCGGGATCTGCGGCAGCGCCTCTTCGCGGAGCTGAGCGTGATGGCCGAGACCATCGGCTCCAACTCCACCGCCGCCCTCAATTTCGACGACCGGCGCACGGCCGAGGAGAATCTGCGCACGCTCCGCGGCGATCCTCGGGTGACGGAGGCGGTCCTGTATCGCGCCGGCGGCGGCCCCTTTGCCGTTTACGTTCATCCGCGCAGGGCGGCGGAGTATTCGGCCTCCGAACCGCCGGCGGGTGAGGCCACTGGCGGCGAGACCGTGCTGCTGGTGCGCGACATCTATATGGACAACGAACGGCTGGGCCGCATCGCGGTCCGGGCGGACCTCTCAATCGCGTATCGGCAACTCTGGCGAACCGTCCTGTTCAGCGTTCTGGTGTTGCCGGTGACAATTACGATCGGCCACCTGCTGGCGATGTGGTTCGTTTCCCTTGTGGCCGGCCCCATTCAAACCCTCTCCAACGCCGCCAGCCAGTTAGCCGCGTATCCGGAGGTGTGGGTCGACCTTCCGGCCGAGACGAAGGACGAAGTCGGGGAGCTCACCCGCTGCTTCCGCCTGATGCTGGACGGCATCCGCGAGCGCGACCGGCGGCTGAAACGCCACAAAAACGACTTGGAAGCGGAGGTCCGGGAGCGCACCCGTGAGTTGGAAGACGCGCGCCTCCGCGCTGAAGCTGCCGCCCGGATGAAGAGCGAGTTCCTCGCCAACATGAGCCACGAGATCCGGACACCCATGAATGGCGTGATCGGCCTGACGGCCCTGGCCCTGGAGACGGAGCTCTCCAGCGAAACGAGGGAGAATCTGGAGCTGGTCAGCCTTTCGGCGCGCAATCTGCTCACCGTGATCAATGACATTCTGGACTTCTCCAAGATCGAAGCCGGGAAGATGACTATCGAGTCGATCGCGTTCTCACCGGAGTTGACCGTGGGCCGCCACCTAAAGACGCTCGCACTCCCCGCCTACGCAAAGGGTCTTCGCTATGTCTGCGAGATCGATCCGGCCCTGCCCGCCCAGGTCACCGGCGACCCGACGCGTCTCCTGCAGGTTTTGACCAACCTAATCGGCAACGCAATCAAGTTCACGAACGAAGGGGAGATCCGGATCACGGTCACCGCCAGCTCGCCCGGTCGAATCCGGTTCTCCGTGACGGACTCCGGCGTCGGGATCGATCCCAGCCAGCTCGACCGGATCTTCGACTCCTTCACGCAGGCCGATAGCTCGACGACCCGCCGCTTCGGTGGCACCGGCCTGGGCTTGGCGATCGCGAACCAGCTGGTGGAGTTAATGGGCGGAAAGACGGGGGTGGAGAGCCAACCGGGCCGCGGCAGTTCGTTCTCTTTTACGTTGCCTCTACCCGAGGCCACACCGGCGGAGGAGGAGGCGCCGCTTCCCGCGGGTACACGCGTTCTGATCGTCGACGGCGACGCGGCCAACCTGCAGGTTCTCGGAAGGTATGCGCGGGCCCTGGGACTGGATACCACCCTGGCCGCGTCGGGGGCGGAGGCGCTGGAACTGGCCTTCGCGGCGCACAGGACCGGCGACGCGTTCTCCATAGTCTTTTCCGGCATCGATCTACCGGACAGGGACGGCCTGGATTTGGCCGCGGCCATGGCCGGTCTGCCTGGAATTGCGGTATTGATGCTAACCCCTGTCGACGCCACCCGTTTTGCGAGCCGGCGAAGGGAGCTGGGGCTTGACTACTACTTGACCAAGCCGCTCTTTCGCAGTGATATTTTGGAGCTGGCCCGGCGGGTTTGCGGATTCGGCGCCAGGCCGGAACCCGGCTCGCGGGTGGCCAGGAAAGCCGCCTCCCTGCGGATCCTCGTAGCGGAGGATAACGCCGTCAATCAACGTGTGCTGGGCAAGCTGCTGCAGCGGCTGGGGCACCGGATCACCATTGCCTCAAACGGCCGGGAGGCCGTGGAGCGTTTCGCCGAAGACCGGTTCGACTTGGTGCTGATGGACTGCCAGATGCCAGAAATGGATGGTTTCATGGCGACAAAGGCCATACGGGCAAAGGAGTCCCGCTACGGCGTACGTACGCCGGTCGTTGCGCTCACCGCCTATGCTCTGCGCGGCGACCGCGAGCGCTGTCTCCAAGCCGGCATGGACGACTATTTGACCAAGCCGGTGAATTTCGCCGAACTCGAGGCAAAGCTCGCGGCGATCAATACTTCCGAAGAACGGCAACCAACCGCCCCTGCACCGCCACATCCTGCGCCGGAACGATGATCGGTTCCATGGTGGAATTGGCCGGCTGTAATCGGATTTTGCCTTCCGGCTCCCGGTACAGCCGCTTCAGAGTGGTCTCGGTGCCCTCGACCAGAGCGACGACGATCTCGCCGTCCCGGACCGAATCGGCCTTTTCGAGCAGAACAAAGTCGCCATGGCAAATGTGGTCCTCGATCATCGACTCGCCCCGCACTTCGAGCGCGTAAGTGCCGGGGTTGCCGGCGAAATCCTGAAACTGGAGCGTCTCTGTCTGTGCGTAGGTCTCCACCGGAGCGCCTGCGGCGATCTTGCCCAGCAACGGCACAGCCAGCCCGGTTTCGGCGGCCTTGCGCTTGTCGATCTCAGCCTGATACCTCGGCGAGATCTCGAGCGAACGGCTCTGGTTGAACGCACGCCGCAAATAGCCCTTCGACTCAAGCGACGACACGTGCTTATGGACGGTCGCCAGGGAGTTGAGCTGCAACCCTTCCGCGATCTCTTCGTACGAAGGCGAGTAGTGGTGCTTCTCGATAAAGCCGCCCAGGAAATCCAGGACTTCTTTCTGCCGTCTGGTAAGAGCCATACTGGCTCCAGTATGGGCGAAAATACGGCGAAGGTCAAGAACTTAGTTCATCGAACAGGCACGCGGCCCGCCGCACGCGCCACATCCCGCCGGAGGGCAGGCCTCGGCTGGGCCGGACGCTTTGGCGGCGAAGGTCGAATACTGCTGCTCCAGATGTCCGCCACCGCACTTCGGGCAGACGACCCCTGGCGCGCTGGCGCGCACCAGTTTTTCGAACCGGGTCTCACATTCCTGACAGCGATATTCGTAGAGTGGCATGGCGGTTATTCAAGCAGCGTCATCACCAGTTTATCAATGCCGGCGCGGGCCTCGGCCGAGGGCGAATTGTAGTTGTTCACCAGCACCGTGAACGCCAGGGTACCCAGCCGCGGATGGTCCAGATAGCCGCCCAGCGCACTCACGTGCGACAGCGTCCCCGTCTTCGCACGGACCCGGCTGGCCATCGCCGAGCCGTTGAACCGCCGCGAAAGGGTTCCGTCCTCGCCGCCGATGGGCAACGAGGCGAACCATGCTTCCTTGTGCGGCGACGCCGACATGTGCAGCAGAAGTTTCGTTGTGGCTTCCGGTGTAAGCAACGTCAGCCGGGAGAGGCCGGAGCCGTCTTCAAAATTCACATCGTCCTTCTCGAGCTTGACCTCGCCGGTTAGAAAATCGCGAAGCGCGTCCACGGCCGACTCGCGCGCGATCACGCCCTTGTTCTTCCTCGCACCTTCGCGCAGCAGTATCTCCGCGTGCAGATTCTGGCTGACCTTATTGACCACCTGCACGATCTCCCGCAGCGGTCGCGACTCCCACTGCGCCACCACTTCCCCGCCCCCTTCCAGCGACTCGTCCTCCGAAGCGCGATGCCGCACGCCGGTTCCTTCGGTGGCCGTAACTCCGCGTCGGAGCAGTGCCGCCTCCAGCGCGCGCGCGGCATACAACGCCGGATCTTCCACGGCGAATAGGTTTTCGTACGGCCGCCCGCCGGCCGCGATGACCCCGTGCACACGCAGTTCTCTGGTATGGGCGGGCCTCTCGACGCGCACGCGGGTGCGGACGCCGGCGGCTTCGGTGCGCACGTCCGGAATCAAGATGAACTGCCCCACATCGGGCGACAGGGACACCTCCGCCGGGTCGCCTTCGCGCGCGCCCGGCCGGACCACCAGCCGCAGCGAATTGTCTTGCAGCGTCAAGGCCGATACCGGCGCGCCGTATTCGAACAGCGGATCGTCGATGCTCCATCCGTTTGGGAAAGGATCCCAAACATAGGCCGTATCATCGCCGATGACCCGGCCTTCGATCCGCCGGATCCCCGTGGCGAAAATTTGATCCGCCAACGCTTCGATTCCAGGAGCGACGTCGTCCCATTCCTTCCGCTTGTCGTACGGATAGGTGCGCCCTGACAGAGAAGGGTCGCCGCCACCGGTCAGCCGGAGGTCGCCCCGCAGGACGCCGTCCGCGCCCCACGATCCCTGTGCCGTCACCCGGGTCAGAAACTTATGGCCCTCGCCAAGCCGGGCGAGTGCAAAGGCCGTGGAATAGAGCTTGGTGTTCGACGCCGGAATGAACCAGCTCCTGGCGTTTTTTTCAAACAACACGCGGCCTTTCAGGTCCACCACCCGGACGCCGACATGCGACCGCTCCAGTGCCGGGGTCGCGGCGATGATCTGCTCCATCCGCTGCGCCAGCGGCCGCATCCGCTTTCGCTTCTGGCGCGGCGGCTCCGCCACGGCTGCGGACAGGCAAAACAGTGCGAGAAGTAGCGGTTTCACAAGAATCCAGAATATACCGGCATAATGAAGGCATGTGGCGCCTCGTCTCCCTCTCGCTCATCGCGGTGGCGCAGGAGTCCATTCCGGCCCGCGAGACGCCTGCCGGTTACAAGGCCTCCGCACGCAGTTCCGGCGCGACCATCGCAGCCGAGTTTCTCGGACACACAATTCCGGCGCCAACCGGGTCATTCCTTACGAACGATTATGTCGTAGTGGAGGTCGCCGTTTACCCGGAGGCGAAGAGTAGCTACACCTTCAACACGGGCCATTGGAGCTTGCGCGTCAACGGTAAGAACCCCGGCCTGATGGCGCAGACGCCCGGGTTCGTGGCCGCTTCGGTCAAATATCCAAGCTGGGAGGAGCGTCCGCGAATCGAGGCCGGCGGCGGTATCGGCAACGCGGGCATCATCCTCGGCCGTGACCGGCAGAGCCGTTTCCCCGGCGACCGGCGTGCGCCGCAGCCCCCCATCGGTACGCCTCCCAAGCAGGACCAGGACGAGAAACCGGCCGAGGATCCCACGGAATGGATCGCCAGGCTGGCATGGCAGGATGGGCCCGTGGCTGGTCCGGCCGCCGGACTCCTGTACTTCTTCCATCGAGGCAAGCTCGATAAGATCAAAAAGCTGGAACTGGTAATCGGCGAGACGGTGTTGACCCTGCGATAGCGGGCGCCGTCAGCCGCCAGTCGAGCGCGGACAGGGCCGAAGGGGCGGCTTCCCGGAATCAGCGTTCCCACCTGGCTTTGGTCGAGAACCTCAATATCGGAGAAAGTTCAGGCGAATCAGTTTTCGCTTAGATGGGAACCCTCGCGGGGCGCAAGCCGGGTATAAAGCCAGGCTCTTGAAAACTGCCAATCCCGCTTTACCGTCGACATTGATACCTCGAGCGCCTCGGAGATTTCCTTGAATTCCATGCCTCCGAAAAAATGCATCTCGACAACCTGAGCCTTGCGGAAGTCCTCAGCCGCCAGCTGTTCCAGCGCGCGGTCGAGGTCGATCACTTGGTCGGCAGACAACGACATAGCCGGGCTGGCGATTTCGACACCGGGCGGTACCTCTGCGCGGTGCCAGTCTCCGCCCCGCTTCACGGCCAGGCGCGCGCGAATCGCATCGATAATCACGGTGCGCATCGCCCGCGAAGCCAGCGCTAAAAAGTGGGTCTTGCTCTTCCAGCCCCGTCCCGCCAGGCGCACCCAAACTTCATGAACAAGTTGGGTGGGTTGGAGGCTCGGCCGGCTGACGGACCGGCTGAGATGTATCGCCGCAACTTTCCGAAGCTCCCCGTAGACCTCTTCGACTTCCGACAACATCGGACTATTATCTACCTTCTTTTGTCAACCGCGCCTCGAGCCAGATGAGCAACACCAGTACGGCCACCATCACCGCGCCGAGCGCCGGCAGAATCATGACCTTCCCCACGCCCCACTCGTTCGCGATGAAACCCAGCAAGCTCGGCGTCAGCAGCGCGCCCGTGAGCCCCAGCGAAAAGATCCCGCCGTAGAAGCCGGGGTGGTAATACGGAAAGCGATGCTCGATCGATTCCGAGATCAGCGGATAAATTGACGCGAAGCCGCCGCCGATCAGCACGATGCCCGCGATGGCACCGCCCATCATCTCCGTCATGCTCAGCAGGAAGCAGCCGAACATCGCGGCCAGGACGCTCGCGCCCAAGATGCGCGAATGCTGAAACCGCGGTAACAACGCCTGCGCCACCAGACGCCCGGCGACCAGCGCCGCCCAATACAAACAGAGCAGCAGGAGCGCAGCGGCCGGGCTGATGCCGAGCCGTTGAATCAGGAACAGCGGAAGCCACGAAGCCAACGCCCATTCGTTTCCAAACTGGAAGAAGAGCAGGAGCGTAAAGAGAATGGCACCCGGTGACTTGAAGTCGCGGAGCGCCTCCTTGAACGGCGGCATTTCGTGCGCGGTGAACGGGACCACGCCGCCGCGGGCATAGGAGATGACGAAATAAAAGGGAATCACGGCCAACAGCAGGAACATGCTCGGGACCGTGTAGACGCCGAGCGTATTGGCCAGGATCAGGCTCACGGTCAGGCAACCAAGACCGAAAAGCGTGCCGGATAGATTGATGGTTGATGCGGGATCGTGCTCGTACAACGGCGCAATCGCATGAAACACGGCGGTGTTCACTATCGCCCCGGCCGCGCCAACGGCGAAGAGCGCGAACATGCGCAGCGAGGGCGCTACCGGACCGTCGAGAAACGAAAGCGCCACCAGCGCCGCGCAGCCCAGAGCGCTGCCGGCTACCAGCAGTTTCTGCAGGCCGGTCCTTGACACAAGAAACTGGCAGGCGTGAGCGCCGGCGTATATTCCAAACGTCAAGAAGAGGAAGTAGAGTGCAACGGCCGTGTGATCGGAGTGGAGGTGGTAACCCCAGGCCGGCAGTACCGGCCCCAGGAACGCAAACAACATTCCGGACAGAAAAAATCCACCTAATGCCCGGCGGCCGGTACCATCCCGGAGCAGCGGCGTTCGTGCCGTCGACGCCATTGGTTATCGGACCCGTACGTCGACAAGCGAATTTAAGCCGACAACGGCGGCCGACGGAGCGTCGACGTGAAGCTGGATCGAAGTATTAATCTCCTTGCAAATCGCTTCCGTGCAGGCCTGCGCGCGGATTCCGATGCGGGCCGGGCCCGCGGTTCGCTTCACAGGTGCGGCGAAGATCGCCTCTTCCTCGTACCCCCAAGTGAAAATCCGCAGTTCGGGTTTCGAGAAATCCTTGGGCGCCGTTTGCTTCCATCCTCCGGCCACGGCAAGGCCGCCGGTTACGTCGAACGATGTCGGCCGGTCGCCTCCCAACGCCTTCTTGCCAGCCAGTTTTTCGTCGGCGCGGATCTTGTTGTCCATCGCAAAGGTATGCCAGCCGGGCTTCAGCTTGGCCGCGATCACCAGGTTTTCGCCGTCCAACTTGGCGCGGTAGGCGATTACCACATCTTCATCGCTGCGAACCTCAACGGGCTGGGTCCAGTCTCCGGCGAATAACGCCGCGGCGGCAAAGAATAGTTTCATTTACGGAAGCTCATCCTCACGGTTCGTAACGGCATTTCCAAACGCTTGCCGCCCCGGAGCACGGTCAGTTGGGCTGAGTCTCCTGGCGTCTTCTTTAGTATCAGATACAATGACGCCGTATGTGCGTTTCCGTCCCGTTGCACTCCGTCGACGGCGGCGATCACATCGCCGACCTCGAGTTCGTGCACTTTAGTGGAACGCGCAATCTCGGCGACGTACTTCACCTTGGACGCGAATCCGTCCTCTGGCAGGCCCAGTGCCTGCTTCTCGTCCGCCGTCATGGGTTGATCTTCGAAGTAGCTGCGTGGCTCAATGCTCGATTGGCGCCACCGTGTATCGGTCCACCACCACCGGGCGGGCAGCGCGATCGTCAGCGTCTGTTCGCGTCCGGCCCGGTCGACAACCACAGGAACCTCTTTCGCCGCGCGCGGCACCTTGTCGTAGGCCAACTGCGCATCGGCGAAGGTCCACACGGGCAATCCGTTCCACTTCGCGATCCGGTCGCCGGGCATCATGCCGGCCTGCAGCGCCGGCCCGGAAACGGCCTTCACTTCCAGGCCTTTCGGCACGTCCAATTCGATCCCAATAGTCCGGAGGTCCGGCGAACGGAACAGGTGGACTAGCTTGTCCAGCTTTCCGTCCTGTTCGCGATGCATGTTTTGAAAATCGGAGATTAGGTGGCACTCCACGCACGAACCCTGTGCAAACGTACGGCTGACCAGCAACGGGATTTCGCGCGGCGACATCGGCTTCACGCGTTCGACGTTGGCGAGCTTGCCGGACTTGTAGGCGGCGTGCAGGTCCAATCCCTTTTGCGCGGCGAGCGCCAGCGACTCCATACTTAGGTAGGAGTCAGCCGAGCGCGAGTCGCGGCCGCCGTAGCGCATGTAGATCTGCTCGTCGGCGTTCAAGAGGTAGAAGTAGATCGTGTTGTTCCGGTCATGATCGAACAGCGCGATGTCCACGTTATCCATGCGGGTGACGCGGACGCACACGTAGTTCGCCAACTGCTTGCCGAGCGGAGAGGTTTTTGGAGACAGCACAACCTGTGCGTCGAAGACTCTGCCGTTCGTTCAAGGCTCGCAGCGATACTCCAGAAAAATGGGTTTTCCGGTTTCTTTCGCCACCTTCAGCGCTTCCTTGTAGTTGTCGTACCAGAAGAGTTCGTCTTCCTGCGCGGACGCGCCAAGGGCGAAGGCCATTAGGATCAGAATTCGCATTGTTAGCCTGATTTTACTATGGGTCTTTGGCGTGGCTCGTGAACGTTTCGCAGCTTGTAGACTCCTGTAACCAACGCGCCGGCCGCCCAGGGTCCCCAGAGCAGCGGTTGGAGTTGCGCTACTCGGGCGGGTCCTGTACGGAGGGCATACTTCGCGCCTCCTCGATCTCTCGTTCAGCCTGTCCGCCGGTCTGCTCGACAGACCGGAATTCTGCCGCTCCTGCGGTATGGCCGGCAACAACCACCGCCTGCCGTTGAACGTACAGTTCACATTTTGAAATTTTCTTGAAACGATTTTTGTACTTCGATCACTACTTGGTGGGAGACCGGCAACACTAGAGGACGCGTCTCCCGTTCAACCGTAGGAGGTTTGACGAAAATGGCAACTCGCAAGCGCGCACAGGCTAGGCCTGCGCTAAAGAGCAGTGCTGCTTCCGGCGGAATTCCGCAGAGGATTTTCGCCCAGGTGTCGCCGAAGTCGATCGGCGGCACGTCGTTGTTTGAGGCCGATAGCTATCTGCGTTCGGATACCATCGGATACTTCACATCGGAACCGGACCTGATCCGGCGGACCCTGAGCCGCCTGGAAGACGCCGGCTTCGAAATCCTGCAAGTGAACTCCCTGACCATCAACATCGCGGGCTCACAGAAGACCTTTGAGAAGGCGTTCGGCGCCTCCCTCTATACGGAGGAACGCGAATGCCTGAAGCGGGTGGGCGGGTCCGATAACCATGCGACCTTCCTCGAAGCCAAGGACTCCTCGCGCCACGGCATGATCGAAACGCGCGGCGGCCCGTTGGGCGACTTGATCGAGGGCGTCGCTCTCGAAGAGCCCCGCTACTACTTCGCGCCGTCGATGTATCCGCCGCTGAAGTCCTATTGGCATCTTCATGTGCCGGAGGGCGTATCGCTTGGCTGCAACGCCGACAAGGCGCACCGCGGCGGCATCACCGGCAAGGGCGTGAAGGTCGCAATGGTCGACTCCGGCCAATATGCCCATCCGTTCTTCGCCGGCCGCGGCTACCGGGTGTCGCCAGTAGTGCTCGGACCCGGCGCGGCCAATCCGGCCAAGGATGAGAGCGGCCACGGCACCGGCGAGTCCGCCAATATCTTCGCCGTCGCGCCAGACGTCCAACTGCTACCTATCAAGATGAGCTTCACCAACTCCACCGGCGCGTTCAACGCGGCCGTCGCGTTGAACCCGGACATCATCACGTGCAGTTGGGGCAGCGACATCCGCAGCGGCCCCCTTTCCGCGGCTAACGCCACGCTCGCTGCCGCCGTGGCTGCGGCTGTGGCATCCGGCATCACCGTGGTCTTCGCCGCGGGCAACGGTCATCACGGTTTTCCGGGCCAGCATCCCGACGTGATCTCGGCCGGTGGCGTGTTCATGGACAAAGACGAATCGCTGCGCGCTTCCAATTACGCCAGCGGCTTCATGAGCAACGTCTATCCCGGGCGCCGGTGCCCGGACCTTTCGGGCCTGGTGGGAATGTCGCCTGGTGCGAACTACATCATGTTGCCGCTGGAACCGGGCGACGATATCGATGTTTCGAAATCCGGGACACCGTTCCCAACCAAGGACGAGACCGCCAACAACGACGGTTGGGCGGCATTTAGCGGCACTTCGGCGGCCGCGCCTCAGTTGGCCGGCGCCGCGGCACTGATTAAGCAGGCCTGTCCGAAGCTGAAGCCCGCCGACATTCGCGACATCCTCATGAAGACGGCTCGCGACGTGACCACCGGCAACTGTAACCCCGCGGCGAGTGCCTCAACGGCCGGCCCCGGTCCCGATGTCGCAACCGGCAACGGGTTGGTCGATGCCAACAAGGCTGTTTTGAGCGCGAAGTTGCGTTGCCTAACCATCGGACCCGTGGTAACGCCCATCACCGTCGGCCCAGGACCGGTAACTCCAGTCGTCGGACCGGGGCCCGGTCCGATCACGCCGCCGGTCATACCGGTGGTGGGTCCCGTTCCCCCGCAACCGATTACGGCGCCGGTGGTGAACCCAGGACCGATCGCAGCGGCCCCCAGGCCACAATCGTCCGAGGAACAAGGCGGCTCCGGCTCAACCTTGACCGCCGAAGACGTCGCGGCGCTCGAAGAACTGATCATGAAATCGGACTTCGAACTCTAACCAACCGCAGGGCGGGCCTTTGCGCCCGCCCTGCCCTTCCAACACAGGGGAGCCGCACGCCATGAAAGTCCTTCTCGTCAGCATGCCGTTTGGGGCGCTGGAACGCCAGGCGCTGGGAATTAGTATTCTGAAGCCGCTCCTGCAATCGCGCGGCATCTCCTGCGACATTCGTTATTTGACGTTTCCGTTCGCGGACATCATCGGCCCGGAGACGTATCAGTGGCTGGGCTACCACTTGCCTTACACGGCGTTCGCCGGCGATTGGTGCTTCACCCACGCGCTCTATGGCTCGTCGACGCCGGGCTACGAAGACGCTATCCTTCGCCGCCGTTGGCAGCAGGATGAGACCTCCGTGCAGCGGATCCTGTGGGTCCGTTCCCAAGTCGACCGTTTCCTGGACTACGCTCTCGCCGCCGTGCCATGGAGCGAGTACGATGCCGTTGGCTTCACCTCGACCTTCGAACAGAACATCGCATCTCTCGCCTTGGCCAAACGCATCCGCGCCGCCTTCCCAAAGGTCAAGCTTCTATTCGGCGGCGCCAACTGGGAAGACGAAATGGGCTTGGAACTCCACCGGCAGTTCCCGTTCGTCGATTATGTTTGCTGCGGCGAGTCCGAGCACGCGCTGCCGCTGCTGCTGGAAGCGCTCGGCGCAAAGGGCGCCTCGCGCGATAAGCGGCTAGCCCGGATTCCCGGCATCGTCTATCGAAACCCGAAATCCGGCGAATCGGTCTCCACCGGCTCCGGCGCGCCGGTGGAAAATCTGGACGCCCTTCCGGCCCCCGACTTCTCCGATTACTTCGCGGCGCAAAGCGCCAGCGCGTCCGGGTCCGGCGTTCTGCCCGGTCTGCTGTTTGAGTCGTCGCGCGGCTGCTGGTGGGGCGCAAAGTCCCACTGCACGTTCTGCGGCTTGAACGGCAATTCCATGCGCTTCCGCAGCAAGAGCCAGACCCGATCGCTGGACGAACTGAAGAGCCAGGCCGCCCGGTACAGCGTGCAGACGGTGGAGGCGGTCGACAACATTCTCGACATGGAGTACTTCGAGGAGTTCCTGCCCCGCCTGGCCGATGCGCAACTTGGCGTCGATGTCTTCTACGAGGTGAAGGCCAATCTCAGCCGCCGCCACCTGCGCAAGTTGAAGGCGGCCCGTGTGACACGAATTCAACCTGGCATCGAAAGCATCTCGGACCACGTTTTGAAACTGATGCGCAAGGGAACCACCGGTCTGCGAAACATCCAACTGCTAAAGTGGTGCGCCGAGTACGAAATTCAGTGCGAATGGAACCTGCTCTACGGTTTTCCCGGCGAGACGGCGGAGGACTACGCCGGCATCCTGGCGATGCTGCCAGGTATCCGCCATTTCCGGCCGCCCAGCGCCTGCGGTCCCATCCGCCTGGATCGCTTCAGCCTGCGCGCGTTGGAGACGATGCGGTATCTCTATCCGTTCCCCGAAGACGTGCTGAAACGCATCACGTACTATTTCGACTTCGACTACGCCGACGGCCGCAACCCGATGGATTATGTGCGGCCCGTCATCGACTACTGCGATCAATGGAAGGAGTCGCCCGGCGCCTCTGCTTCGCTGCATGCGGCGCTGATGCCGGATGGAGCGTTGGGGATTCTCGACACTCGCCTGGGGCAGCGAAAAGCGATTCGCCTGGAGGGGTGGCAACAAGCCGCGTTTGAGCGTTGCGATTCGATGCAGCCGCCCGCGGCGATCGCGCGCCACTTGATGCAAACAGGTTTCGGAGAACAGCCCGGTCTGGCCGAATTCCTCGACGACTGTTGCCGCCGCAACTTTATGATCACCGACGGACGCAACTATCTGTCCACGGCGATCGCAAAAGGCCATCTGCGCGAGCGGCTGGAGCAGCAGGAGGAGCGGGTCATCCGGTCGGTGCCTGCCACGCCGCTTGTTCACCTGGGTGCGGTAGGCGCATAATCACGCATATGCCGCAGCGAACCTACAGCGTCACCGTCATTCTCCGGCCGGCCAAAGGCCGTTTGAGCGAGTTGGACCCGGTGTCGGGAGCGAATCTCGCTGCGGCCATGCCGGCCGCCGAGACGCTGGGTCGGGCGCAGCGATATTTTGAGGCCAATCACTGCAAGGTCGCCGCCGGCGGCGGGAACAGCTTTTCTATCGAAGCCTCCGAAGAGGTTTTAGCCAAACTCTTCGACAAACAGGAGCTGCGGAAGTTCGGCAAAACGGGCGGCGAGTTGAACCTTCGAAAACTGCCGCGCGACGTACAGGAGCTGTTGGAGGCGGTAGCGTTCTCCGCGCCTCCCGATTTCGGCCCCGGCGGGTTCGTATGATTTCGGCCCTCGCCCTGCCCCCGCAGGTAGAGAACGCTCCGCTGCTCCGCCTTCACGGCGGGTACAAGGTGTTCCCTGGTCTCCTGGCTCCGGAGGTGTTCACCGCGCTGCGCCACGAAGCCGGTAAGGCCCTGCCCGCGGCCCAGGAATCGAATGTCCCTCGTTCCTGCGCCGAAGGCTGGCGCGGCGGAAATCCGGCGCGCAAATTCCTGACGGCTCCCGGCGGCGCCGTGCAGGAGTCCTACTATCGCCACCCGAAGTTGCTGGAGTTTCTGTCCGGGCAACTCGGCTGCGATGTCCTGCCAACGGGATTGCGCGGTACGTTCACCTTCTACTCGCGGCCCGGCGATTTCATCGGCATCCACCGCGATATCGAAACCTGCGACGTGGCCGTCATCACGGCTCTGGAAGACGGCCCATGGACCGGCAACTCGGGTATTTCAGTTTTCTATCCAACGCGCATCGATGAGGACAACGCGGAGATCCGCCGCAGTCCGGCCGCCGGAGCGCGCGTGCATCGCCTGGAGCCGGGAGAAACGGTGGTGCTGATGGGCGGCGTGGTGGCGCACGCGGTTTTGCCGGTGGGTCCCAGCCAACGCCGCGCCGTCTCGGTGCTGTGTTACCGGATGGCCGGCGGTTGACGCTAGGCTTAGTTCGCCCGTTGGGCGGCCGCTACTTCTTCTTGGCCTTCGGCCCGGTATCCGGCCGGTTGTCCCTCACGAATCCGTCGCGATTGGGCATCTTGATCTTCGGCAGCGTCGCGGCGTCCAGCACATCTTTCTCGCCGATGATGCCGTTCCAATGCAGGATCAACGCGGCCACGGCGTAGGTCTGATCCGCATCTAGCAGCCCGGGATTGTCGAACGGCATCGCGCGGCGAATGTAATCGTAAAGGGTCGTCGCGTGCGGCCAGTAGCTGCCGACGGTCTTTAGCGGTTTCGCCGTCTTGAGCGATCCTTGTCCGCCCACGAGCACAGACTCCTCTCCGCCCTGCCCCTGCGTGCCGTGACAGCGCTGGCAACGCCGGTTATAGATCTCCAGCCCCGCCGCCGCCGTCCCTTTACCAGGGGGCAGACCCTTGCCGTCGGGCGCCACGAAGATGTCAGCCTTTAGATCCTCAGCGCCGGCCGCGCGGCCTACCTTATACTTCTGCCCAAACGCGGCGCAGGTAACGAGAACGAGCAAAATTGTTTTAAACACTCTTCACGCTCCCGTCCGCCTCGATCTTCCACTGCTTGATGCCGTTGTAGTGATACTGCGAGTTTCCGCCGCGCGCCTCCGTCAACTCCTCCCGCGATGGCTGCACGTATCCGCTTTCGTCTACGGCCCGGCTAAGAATCTCGACTGGTTGCCCGTCCCAAGCCCACGGCAAGCGGAAGCGCGTAAAGGCCATCGGCAGCCGGGGCTCCTGCAAGGCCGCCCTCGTCCATGTCTTTCCGCCGTCGGTCGAAACGTCCACGCGGTCGATTCGCCCGCGCCCGCTCCAGGCCAATCCGCGAATCTCGTGGAAGCCTTGTCCGGCCAATTTCTGCCCGCCGCTGGGAGACGTAATCACGGACTTCGCATCCAGCACCAGCGAGAACTGCCGCGCCGTTCCATCGGCCAGCAGGTCGGTGTACTTCGACGTCTCATCTTTTGCCTGGCCCGGCTGATCGACAACCTTGATCTGCCGCACCCACTTCACGTTCGCGTTCCCTTCATAGCCGGGGACAAGCAGGCGCAGCGGATAGCCCTGCTCCGGCCGCAGCGCCTCGCCGTTCTGCGCGTACACGATCATGGCATCGCCCAACCCTTTTTCGATCGGGATACTCCGGTACATCTTGCATACGTCGGCTCCTTCGGCCAGGAACCACTTACCCTCTTTCTTCAGCCCCGCCTCTTCCAACAGAATCCGTAACGGCACGCCGGTCCACTCCGTGTTGGACGCCAAACCAAATCCACGGACTACATCACCGGCGCCAGGCGATTTCCATTCGTTGCCGGAGTTCCCAGCGCACTCCACGAAATGCGTTCGCGTCTCCGAAGGCAGGCGCTTTAGGTCCGCAATAGTAAAGACCGCCGGCCTTTCGACCAGACCATGAATTAGCAGCGTGTGCTTGGCCGGATCCAAATCCGGCACACCCGCGTGATGCCGCTCGAAATGGAGTGATGCCGGCGTGATGGTGCCGTCGATTTCCGCTAACGGCGTCCGCGTCGCGCCAATCTGCGGCCGCTTGACCTCAGGCACCAGGCGTTTGGCCGTCTCATACTTCGACCGTTCTCCGTATGCGCTGAGCGGCTTGCCGAGTTGGCTCGGCAACTGCTCCTCTTCGGTCGCGGCGGGCTTCGTCGCGCACCCTGTCAGCGCGGCGAGCGGAGCGAATTGCAAGAACCGGCGGCGTGGATTCTTCTTCATGATCGGTTTTTGAGTTTATCGCGTTCCGCGCGCGGATTGGGACTCGATGAACCGGCGGTCGAAGAAGTAGAAGAACCCGTCCTCGGCGCCAATCAGCACGTCCAGCTTGCCGTCGCCGTTCCAATCCGCCGCGTTCGGCGTCGGGTTGTGTCCTTGCAGCGGAGCGCGCGTGACAAAGCCTCGCAGATGCAGCACAGCCTGCTTTAAGTCGCCCCGATTCTCGTACCAGACCGGTCCGTCGTTGGAGTCCGTCAACAGGTCCAGGTCGCCATCGCCATCCCAATCGACAAGGTCGATCTTCCGCCGGCCGCTGGCCCCGGCGCGGCCATTCGCCATGTAGAGAAAACGGCCGCCGTCGGTGACGAAAATCCGCTCCGGTTCGCCCAGCACAAGCTGGCCGTTCTTGCGCGCACGCCTATACAGGCACAGGTACCCTTGGTGGTTCAGCATCACCAGATCCGGCAGCCCGTCGCGGTCCCAGTCCACCACCTCCGGCGTGGTGCGCCACTGCGTCAGCAGTTGCTTTCCCTTCGGCTCCCACCAGACCCAGTCCGGCTTCGGTGCGCGCCCGGTCCACTCCACCTCGATGTTGCGCGCGGGCTCCAGGTCGCCGCCCGTTCCCTTGTACCAGACCACTTCGCCCCAAATGTCGTTGACGATCAGGTCCAGCTTGCCGTCGAGATCCCAATCCGCCACCGTGGGATTCGCATAGCCCCACTTCGCTTCGGCGGGTCCCTGCACCGAACGGTTGGGCCCAGCCATTCGGCGAATCGGCGCGCCGGCGGCCTTCAAATACCCGCGGTCCTCAAATGCCGGCTGTTCCTTCGATCCGGTGTTTTCGAACCATTGAATGTAACCGGCCGAATTACCCGCCACCAGATCCAGCTTTCCGTCGCCATTCCAATCCACGGCCACCGGCCGCGACAGAGACCCGCTCTTGACATATGGGTCCATCTGTTCCAGATAGCGCGGCTTGGCCCAGCGCGGCCGCTCGCCGAACGGCGCCTCGTTCTCAACGAAGGTCAGCGTGCCCCCCTCCTCGCCGATCAACAACGACGGCCGCTTGTCCTTATGCCAATAGACGACCCTTGGCTGGATCATCTCCAGGTCCATTCGGAACGGCAGCGTTTCGGACTTCGTCAGATCCGCCCGGTCGTGCAGGGTAATGAAATCCAGAAAGCTGCCAAGCAACAGATCGCCGGCGGTCTCCCGCCACTTGAAGATCTGCGGGGCCGGCGAGCCATACGAATCCACGTTCAGTTTCACCGGCGGCGCGTAGCCGGTCCCGGTGTTTTTCCAGAAGTAGACATAGCCATGCAGCGGCCCGCGCCACCACTTTCCCTCGGTGTCGAAGGCGTCGTCCCAGCCATACTCGCGCCAGTCGGAGACGCCGTTGAGCAGGTCCGTCTTGCCGTCGCCGTCCCAATCCACGGGCAACCAGACATCGTCGCGGCCAACGTGGTAGTCACGCTTCAACGCCAATTGACGCGGCTGGGTAAAACCGTTGCGGCGAATATCGGCAAACCATCTGCCGCCAGAGGCTGTGGCGTCCACGCGGCCGTCGCCATCCACGTCGCCCAGCACCAGATCCTTCAATCCAGGCTCCAGCCAAATGGCCCGGTCGAACACTCCGCCCCCGAGATTCCGGAACAGATAGGTGCCGTTGTAGGGCCGGTCCGGTGAAGCCACGATCAAATCCTGATCCCCATCGTTGTCCCAATCGATGGATACAGGATGGGAGTACAGACCCACCGACAATTTCCCGCGCACCCCCGTGCGCCCATAGGTGACTCGGTCGCCGCTGCCCACCATTGCCGGCGGCGCAATGCGCTCCGTCTCGCCCTGGCCAAACGTGTCCCAAGTGGCGGTGTACTTCCCCGCGCCGGTGGAGACGAAATGGAGAATCGCAGACGGACGGCGGTACTCCACTTTCACTGGAATCAGTGTGTGCGCGGGTTCTTCGTACAACCGCAACGAGTCCGTCGAAAACCCCTGGCGCACCGGAATCTCCACGCGTACCGGCACGCCCTTGGCCGCTACCAGGTCAACGGCGGACTGCTGGCGGTTTTTGTCGGCGCACCAAAGTGCGAATGAAAGCACAAGCAGGGCAGGGCGCATCGTCTGCCAGCATATCGCTGAATCGACGGCGCTTGAACTAGAAGGTCTTCAAGCTGACGTTCTTGATCTCCAACTTCATCGGCGGCCCGACGTGAATCTGAAAGCCGATCAAGCCGTCCATGGCCCGGCCCTCGGTATCGTCGTCAATGAACGCCGAGACCAATTGACCGTTGAAGATGTGGAAGATTGTGTTATTCCGGGCAATGACGTGAACCGTATTCCACGCGTTGATGCGGATGGCGCCCTTGAGGTCCTCGGACGGCTTCAGATTGGCCAGCGTGCGAGGTGGCTTGCCCGTTTCCTTTGTGGCGAAGACACCGCGCGGCGCTAAGAAGCCGCGGCCACGCTCTTCATAAAGAAGGCCTGTGTGCTGGTTGACGAAATCGAAATCCGCCTGATACCCCTTCAGCACCCACTTGCCTTGATCGGGCAGTTCCACGCTCCGATACTGGATCCCGCTGTTCGTGCTGTTCATCTTGAGTTCCAGCTTCAACTCGAAGTTCGCGGGCTTGCCGCCGCGCCAGATTAGAAAAGAGTTCTTCTTAATCGGATTGGCCGCCGTCGATTCGCCGACAATCGTTCCGTCCTCCACGCGCCACAGCGCGGGGTCGCCATCCCAGCCGCTCAACGTCTTTCCGTCGAAAATCGATTCAAAGCCGGTGCGGTCTTCAATGTTGACCGGTTCCGGCCCTGGCATTCGACCGCTGCCCGGACCACCGGGACGCCGGCCTTGCGGAGGCTGTGCGAGAAGAGACGATAACGTTACGAACGCGAGACAAAGTATGCGAGTCACGCGTTTCAGTGTATGCTATCGCGCGGGCTTGTAGGTAGCTGCGATGCGGTTCGCGACCGGTCCCGGCTCGGCCTGCTGCGCATTGGTGAGAACGACAACGGAAAGCCGCTCGTTCCTCATGCGGAGAAAGTGGCTCTTGTACCCTTGCAGTGCGCCACCGTGGCTCACCGTCCCGCCGTTCACCTGCCAGCCGAGACCGTACGGATACGTCTCGCCGCTGTTCAAACGAATGGGCGTCCAGGCCGCGGCCTTCGACGCTTCCGTCAGCGGTTCGTTCGTGTTCAATGCGGCGTCCCACTTGGCAAGGTCGATCACGTTCGAAAGCAATGCCCCGCTGGGACGCACCGTCAGCAACGGATCCGCGTTCAGAAACCGGTTCTCCCTGCGGACGTAGCTGGCCGCGCGGTTCGTCACGAGCTCGCCGTGGGTGGTCGTTCGCGTGGACTCCATGTTCAGCGGACGAAAAATCCGTTCTTCCAAAAACACCGCCCACGGCTTACCGGACACACGTTCGATTATCTCCGCCAACACGAAGTAGCCGATATTGGAGTACTGCCACTTCGCGCCCGGAACGTAGGCTAGCGGAACCGGGTAGGTCCGCCGGATCAGCTCGAATAACTTCGGATCCCGCGTTCCGTCGAACGCGGGACTCTCGCGCACTAGCCCGCTTGTATGGGTCAACAACTGCCGGATCGTCAACGGCTGCCAGAACATCGGGAGGTCGTCGATGTGCTTTGCCAGCCGGTCGTCGACGTTCAACTTCCCATCCTGCGCCAGAATCTGGATGCCGGCCGCCACAAACGCTTTGCTCAAGGATCCGATGGCGTAGACCGTATCCACCGTGGCCGGCGTCCCAGTCTCCAGATTCGCCACGCCGTAGCCGCGCGCCTTGATAATGCGCCCGTCCCGCATGACACCGATAGAGACGCCTGGGATCTTCTGCTTCTCCATCTCTTCGGCGACAATGCGGTCCACTTCGTCCGCCCGCAAGACGCAAAGCAGGAATAGCAGGCGAATCACAGACGGCTCCAGTCGAAAGCCGGTCCCATATCGTACTTGTCCTTTCGAAAGTTTTGATGAGACGCCACGCCGCTAAACGAGCCGAAGAACGCCATGTCGAATTCGGTGCGCTTCGCCGCCGGCGGCAGCACGTGCGGAATGGAAAACGTTTCGCAAAGATGCCGCACCAACTGTTCCACCGATACCATCTGCTCCTCGGCGAACGGGGCGTAGAAGTCGAAGCCTCGATACGTCTTGGCCACATACTTCGATGTCTCGGTCTTGACGCACCACTTGGCGCCCCAGTCCCTCGGCCACCAGTTTAGGTTGGCGCCAGACTCCTTCAACGGTCCAACGTTGGCGATCTCGATTCCGATCGAGCGCTTGTCGTGTTTATGATTCGCCGCGGGCGCGCCAGTGATTCCCAGGTGATAGGCCCAGCATTTCGGGTTAAAGGTCTCATACACTTTCCCGTCCACGTCCACCAGGTAGGCCGTCGCGACCTCCAGCGGTGAATTGATCCACGAATCGAAGGCACTGCGCGCCGTCTGGCCGGCAGTGAAGTGCAAAACGATCAAATCCTTCGGAAATTCTTTGCTAAAGAACTGAGACTCCGGCAGAGCGAACCGCTTGCGGTCGATGACCAGCCCGCTGGAAGCGGTGACGGGCGCGGGCGGCGCAGGCACCGGGGGCAGCAGCGTCATGTCCGTGGTCGCCTCAGGTATTTGGAGTTTTTGTCCAACCCGGATCTTGTTCGGGTCCACGATTCCGTTGACGGTCATAATGGACGGCACCGGGATGCCAAATCGCTTCGAAACGCGGGAGAGGGTATCACCTGCCTGGATGGTATAAGTCGTCATGGGTACACGCTAACACAGCGTTGGTAGAATAGGCGTTTCCTATGTCCACTCTCGTCGTGTCTTTCGGAGAAATCATGCTGCGCCTCGCCCCTCCGGGCTTTGAGCGCTTTCTGCAGTCGCCCCAGTTTC
>VFZO01000073.1 GCA_016871155.1 Acidobacteriota bacterium
CAGTTCCCGAATGGAAATGCGCCCCATGGGTTACTCGGCCCTCAACGCCACGATCGGGTCCAACTGAGCGGCCCGCTTAGCTGGATACCAGCCCGAGAGCACGCCGACCAAACTCGAAACGATCACGGAAAGAGAAATGTAGAAGGGTGTTACTTCCAGATCAACGCCGAAAGCGATCGACAAGCCTCGCGCCGCCACGAAGCCAAGTCCCAGTCCCATCATTCCGCCGACGCTCGACAGGAAGACGGCCTCCATTAGGAATTGAAGCAAGATATCGCTCTGCTTCGCGCCCACGGACTTGCGAATCCCGATCTCCCGAGTGCGTTCCGTTACCGAAACCAGCATGATGTTCATGATTACGATCCCGCCTACCACTAGCGAGATCATCGTTACGGGCACCACCACGGCTCCGATGAGTCCGAGAATTTGATCGATGAACGCGCGGATCGAATCCGGCGTGAGAAAGTCGAAGTTGTCCGGGGCGCCTGCACGCGCTTTAAATCGCGTTCGCAAGGCCACGCGTGCGACGTCGAGCCCCTGCTCCATCGTCAATCCGCTTTCCGGCCGGGGCCGCGCAAACAAAGCCAGAGAACGCGCCGGACCGATGATTCGAGTGAAGGTCGAATCCGGTATGTAGACCGAATTGTCCTGGGAACGGCCGCCCGCGTTTCCCAGTTTTTCCTGCAGACCCACTATTTGAAACGCGTAGCCTCGAATCACAATGAATTTCCCGATCGGGCTCGAATCGCCGTAGAACTTTTCCTGAATCTCGGTGCCGATGACGCAGACAAACTGCTTGTTCAACTCTTCCTGCTCCGTGAAGAACCGCCCCTCGGTTGTGATGACTTCGCGGATCTCAGGCAGCACGGCGCCGGTCCCGATGATCGACGCTCCTTCAAAGGTCAACTCGCCGGCCTTAACATCCTCGAAGCGGTTGCGGTAGGGGCTATACAGCATCTGTTCGCCGGTCGTGATTCGGAGGTAGTCCAGATCGTCGGGCCGGATCTCCTTATTGACGCGAAGCTTTTCAGCCCGCTCCCGGCGGGTCATTTTTCCTACGTTGGCGATCTGCGCGATCAGAAAGGACTCGCTGCCGAACGCCTTCGACGTCGTCGATTCGGCGTAGTTGCCCAAGCCTTCAATCGCCGACCCCACCAGCACCACCGACGATACGCCGATAATCACGCCCAGCAGCGTGAGGAAACTACGCAGCTTGTGGGCGCGTAGGGAACTCACAGCTAATCCGAACGCTGTCGCCAGTTTGAATCGAAACGGTGTCATCGGTCCATCCACTTCCATCCCAGCCAAGCCGCGGCGAGTCCGCCCAGATTGGATAACGCGGCATACGCCACTGCCGTTCCCGCGAATCCTGCGCGAAATAGCTGCAAGGTCTCCATTCCGAACGCGGAGAATGTGGTGAAGCCACCGAGAAAACCGGTAATCACCGCAAAGCGGGCCATCTCGTCTTGGATGCCGCGACCGGCCACGCCGATGGCAAAACATCCGATGATATTTACGGCCAGGGTGCCATACGGCATAGCGGAATCAGGGACCGATACCGCGCGCCAAATCAAATAGCGGCACACGCTGCCGGCGCCCCCAGCCAGCGCGATCCAGAAATAGCGCATGTCTCCTTAGTTTAACGCGCCGCGTGCTACCGAATCGCGATCGTCACGCCTGCCGGCGAGTCGACATTGTTTGCGCGAAGCACGATTGGCACGGACCCGCCCACTGGGGCGTTGGCCGGTATCCGGACGTTTATCTGGTTCAACCCCTGCACCAGGCCCGGCGCGCCGCCCGCATACACAATCGGAGCGTCGAGGTTGGCGATTCGAACCGTGATTCTTCCCGGAGGAAAGACCGGAAGCGGCGTACCGGTCAATTGGCCCGTCTGGCCGGCGGGAATCGTTAGGCCTCCGCCGGTGGCGAAGATTTGAACGATCGAGTTCCGAGTGGCCGAATTTGCCGCAGTATTCAACGAATTGTCCTGATTCAGAATCGCTCCTGGGCCCGTGCCGCTTGCGTTCTGCGTGAATATCGCGGGCGCGGTTGGCGCCACCGGCGCATCCACCTCTTCCGATTGCGCGCCCAGGTACTCGACGCGGACTTTCGTCGTTTGCCGGCCGGCCACCTCGAAAGGAACGATCACGCTCAACTGACGGTCCGTCGTATAGATCATCGGGCCGGCGAATCCATCGAAGAGGACGCGCGTTTCGCCCAGAACGCTGCGAATACCAGTTCGATCCGGTGTTAACTCCAGCGTGCGAATGCTCTCTGGACCCATCAGCGTTCCGTAGATCGTAATGATCTCCCCCGGTGCAACCGGGCCGCCGCGGAAACTCGCCGCATTCAGAATTCCGTTGGCTATGATCGCCGGCCTGCCCTGCGTCTGCGTGATGGCGAAGCTTTGATCGTTTACTCGCACGGTGCCCGTGCGGGTAGCGCCGGAGAAGTTTGGCTTCAATTCGAAGTCCACCGCTCCGCTGCCGTTCACGCTGGAGAATGCGGTGACCGTGATCCAATCTTCCACGGCCGACGGCGTCCATTGGCACCCAATCGAACCATTGACGCTAAAACTTCCTGTGACGGCGCCACCGCCCAACGTTGTCGACGCGGGATTCAAAGAAATGGAACATCCACCGCCCGCCTGCGTAATCGCGAACACCAGATTTCCGATTCGTATGGAGCCGGAGCGGCTTTGCGCCGACGGATTCGCGCCGATGGAGTAGTCTATCCGCCCATTCCCGTTGCCCGAGGCGCCGGTCACGATCGTGATGAATCCCGCCGTGGACTGTGCCGTCCACTGGCAGGTCGAGTTCACGGTGATGGAGCCCTGGAATGCGTTCGAAGGCACGGCAAGGTTTGATGTTGGCGCGACGGTCAACTCGCAATTCGCGCCGGTTTGAGTGACGACGAATTGGCGGTTGCCCACGGTGATTGTGCCGGTGCGCGTGCCCGGTGTACTGTTGACACCGACCATAAAGGTCACGGTGGCGTCGGAATTACCTGAGGAAGCCGAGGTGAAGGTAATCCAGGGAACGTTCGACGACGCCGTCCAGCTGCAGCCGGAGACCACATCGACCTCAAACGCGCCCGAGCCGCCTGCGGAGGTAAGTTCAAGTCCGGTACCCGAGAGGTTTAAACTGCATGGTGTCCCTTCTTGATTCACCCGGAACACGGCCGTTCCCACAGTGATCGACGCCGTGCGAGCGGCGGGCAGTGGATTGGCGGCCGTAACGTAACCGATAGTCGATGTCCCCGAGCCCGTACTCGCTCCGTTGATTGTCAACCAGGCGGCGGACGATTGTGCAGTCCAGGCGCAAGTTGTGGTCACGGTGAAGTTGCCCGCTACGTTGCCCGCTGTGACATCGACGCTAGCCGGATTCAGCGAATAGCTGCACGCGCCGCCCTCCTGTTGCACGGAAAACGTTGCGTTGCCCACCGTGATCCGGCCCGTGCGAACCGAGGAAGTGTTGTTAGCCGCCGCCGTCCAACTGAGCGTTCCGTTGCCGGTGCCGGAGGAGCCGACCGGTATAGTCAGCCACGGCGAGTCGCTCACCGCAAGCCGCTCGCAGCTCGAGACGTTCGCGGTGATCGCCACGGAACCGGATTCGCCGCTGGCCCGAATCTGTTGAAAGCTGGGCACCAGCGTGAAGCTGCACGCCGGCTGTTGGTTTACGGTGAAGGTGGAGTTGCCGACGGTGATGGTACCCGTTCGCGCATCGGTCGACGTATTTGGCTGCACCGAATAACTCACGCTGCCGTTGCCGGTGCCGGAGCCCGCCGTGATCGAGATCCATGGAGTCGCCGTCGCGGCATTCCAAGAGCAAGCTTCGTTGCCGCTCACATTGAAAGTGCCCGACCCGCCGGCCGAGGAAACAGTGGCCGAACCGGGGGAGAGATTGTAGCTGCACGCGATACCGGCTTGCGTCACTGTGAAGGTCGCCAACCCGCCATTCACCAAAATGGCTCCCACGCGTTCGGACGTGGCCGTGTTTGCCTGCACGGTGTAGCCGAATGTAGACGGATTCGACGCGCCGCCGCCAAAGCTGATTGTGATCCAGGGTACCTGGCTCGATGCACTCTTCAGGCAGTTCGTCGGGTTGCCCGAGACATTGAAGGTGCCATTGCCCCCGCCGACTGCGGCGAACGCACCGGAATTATTGAGTGTTACCGAAGTGCAGGCTTGACTCCAAATGGAAGCGGCACCGAAAAGACAAAGAATGACCACCGGCAGCACGCCGCGAAAAAGCATAACTTGTGATTAACCCCGAAGACTGTTGGAAGTTGCGGCGGGCTTGCCCGCTTTGCCCGAAAATCGCCGGTACAGGAACGTTGCGTATCCGATCGCCAGAATCAATCCGGGTATCCACCATACTAGCCCGGCTCGCAGCCCGTAATCCGGCGCCGCGGCATTGTGAACCGTAAGCGGTTCGTGCCCCGGCGATGCCGGCAGCACTTCGGGGTACACACTGAACACGACCGAACACAACATGCCGGCCAGATATCCGCACGATGCTAGAAAGGATTTGCGTGTGCCGGCCAACGCCAAACCGCCCAGCGCCAGCGCGGGAAACACGAAGCCCCACGGATGCTCAACGAAATTGCGCAGGAGCGCGGGCCGAATCTGAAAGCTCGCGACTGTGACAATCGCCGTCAGCGCGGCCACGCACACCCATAGACGCGAGGCCAGAGAGGCGGCCCGGCCTGCGATCGGCTCGTAGGTCTTGAGGCGAATCCATAGTGCGCCGTGCATGGCCAAGGCGGCGAGAGCGAGCAGCCCCACCAGGATCGTGTACCAGTCCAACACACCGGGCTCGGCCGATACGCGAAAGTTGGTCCACAGCGGCAGGAAGAATTCACGGTTTGAGTCCAAGGGAACTCCGCGCACAACGTTGCCAAGGGCCGCGCCGAAAAACACCGGTAGCGCCGCGCTGGCGCCGCAGAAGACGGCGTCCCAGGCGGGCGTCCAAAGCACGTCGTGCATCTGATGGCGGAATTCGATTGCGATGCCTCGCAGGATCAGCAGCCACAGCACCATCATCAGCGGCAGGTAGAAGCCTTCGAAGGCGCTTGCGTAGAGCGTTGGGAAGGCGAAGTACAGAGTGCCGCCGCCGGCCAGCAGCCAAACCTCATTGCCATCCCAGAAGGGACCGATCGTTTCTAGAAGCGTCTCGCGTTCCTCCGAATTCTTGCCTAAAAGAAAGTGAACTGCTCCGGCCCCCAAATCGAAGCCGTCCAGAATCACATAGGCGGCGATCGTGAGCGCGACCAGACAAAACCAGAGGGTCTCCATGTTCAATGCGTCTCCTCTGGACCGAGGGCGATCTCGCGTTGCATCAAGAATAGAAACAGCATGGTGAGCACCGTGTATAGCCCCATAAAGCCGAGCAGCGTGAACATCGCGTTGCCCGCCGATACGCGGGATGAGAAACCCTCGCTGGTTTTCATGACGCCATAAATCAACCACGGCTGGCGCCCCAGTTCCGCCACCATCCACCCAGCCGTGTTCGCGATGTAGGGGAAGGGAAGGGCCAGCAGCAGCGGCCACAGCAGGGCCTTTGAGTTGAACAGCCGACCCATGCGTAGAGCCACAAAGCTAGACAACGACAGCGCCACGAACAAGGTGCCGAGGCCCACCATAATGTGGAACGAATAGTAGAGAAGAGGAATATTGTCCGGCCACAACTCGCGTGGAACGTCGTTCAATCCCTTCACCTCGGCGTTCCAGCGGCCGTAGCTGATCAGGCTCAAGACGTTCGGAATGCGCAGCGGATTATCCAGCCGCCGCTTCTCCACATCTGGCTGCCCCAGCACGTTGAGTGGCACGCCGGAGCCTGTCTCGAAATGCCCCTCCATCGCCGCCAGCGCTACCGGTTGATTTTGGGCCACCATCTTTCCCTGGATATCGCCCGTGGGGAAAATCATCATCACACTCGACAGCGCGAAGATTGGAACCCCAAGGCGCAGAAACAGACGCCCATATTCTGCGTGGCGGTCGCGCAGAAGATAAAAGGCGCCGATAGAGCAGACGAATGCGGAGGCCGTTACCACCGAACCGGTCATGGTGTGAGCGTACTGGGCATAGGTCCACGGATTCAGAAGAAATGCCGAGAGGCTCTCCAAAATGATCTCGCCGTTCGGTCCGATGCGGTGCCCCACCGGGTGCTGCATCCACGCGTCGGTGGCGATAATAAAGAAGCCGCTCAGCCACGAGCCGAGGAAGACGCCCAACGACGCGAGCCAATGGATCCTCGCGCTAACACGTTCGCGCCCGTAGAGCAGGATCCCCAGGAAGGTCGACTCCAGAAAGAACGAGTACATTCCCTCCATCGCCAGCGTCTGGCCGATGACGCCGCCGGCCGCCTTCGAGAACCGCGACCAGTTGGTGCCGAACTGAAACTCCATGGGAATTCCCGTCACCACGCCCATCGCGAAGTTTATGCCAAACAGGCGGACCCAGAACTGCGCCGCCCGGTCGTAGGCAGGGTTGCCCGTGCGCAGGAACATGGTTTTCAAGAGGAAGATGAGCAACGCAAGGCCCATCGTCAGTTGTGGAAACAGGTAGTGGTAGGTAATCGTGAATGCGAAATGAAGGCGGTGAAGACTTAACGCCGTTTCCATATCTTTAGTCTCTACCCGCGCACGCCAAGTTTCCGCAGGAAGCTCATCATCGGGCACCAGTTCGAAAAGGCCGACTGCAGCAGGTTTGCGCCCACGAAGACGGCGAACCAAAGCCAGAGCGGATTCACATACATACCCAGCAGGACGCTCAGCACAACGAAGGCGCCGGCGATCATTCGAAGCATACGTTCCACATTCATTGCGAATTCTCCTTTTTTCGGTTGGCGATGAAGTACACAATGGGCACCGTCATCCGCGAAAGCAACAACGACGCGATCTCGCCCGCCATTAGCGAAATCGCCAGCCCTTGAAAAATCGGATCGAATAGGATCACGACGCTGCCGGCCACGACTGCCGCGGCGGTCAGCATCATCGGACGGAAGCGCACCGCGCCGGCGTCGACCACGGCGGCATCGAGCGGAATTCCTTCCTTGCGGCGAAGTTCGATGAAATCGACCAGAATGATCGAGTTTCGAACGACGATACCAGCGCCGGCGATGAAACCGATCATGCTCGTCGCCGTGAAGAAGGCGTTTAGAAGACCGTGCGCCGGCAGAATTCCGGCAAGAGAGAACGGAATCGCCGCCATGATGATCAGCGGGGTCAGGAAGCTCTCAAACCAGCCAGTAACGAGCACATAGATCAGCACCAGTACCGCGGCGAATGCAACGCCAAGATCACGAAACACTTCGTAGGTGATGTGCCACTCGCCATCCCACTTCATCGCGTACCCGTTATCGAATCGTGGCTGCTCCGCCGTGAACTGCGGAAGCGGGATCCGTTCGCCCAGCGCCAGAATTGCGTAGACGGGACTTTCCACCTCACCCGCTACGTCCGCCGTCACGTAGGTGACCGGCATCAGATTTTTGTGATAAATCGCCCGCCCGGCGACGCTTTCCTCGATCGTCACGACGTCGCGAAGGGCTACTCCGTTGATTCGAAGACTCTCCAGTGCGCCCGGCTGATTCCGGATGGCACGATCCAGCCGAAGTTGAATCGGCACGTCTTCGGCGGCGGTCCCGTCGTGCAGCAACCCGGAAGTCCGGCCATTGGACGCCATGTCGAGCGTCGATGCCACCATCGATGGAGTGATGCCATGACGTGCCGCCTTCGCGTCGTCGAGCCAGTAACTCCGGCGCCTCTGATCTTCTTCGCCGTACCAATCCACGTCGACGACTCCCGGCGACTTCTCGAAGATCGCCATCACCTCGCGGGCGGCCTTCTCCCGGCCCTTTGCATCTGGACCGTAAATTTCGGCAACCAGCGTCTGCAGGACAGGCGGACCCGGCGGCACCTCCGCCACCTGGATCCGGGCCCCGTGCTTGCGCGCGACCGGCTGCAAACGAATTCGCATCTCCTTGGCGATCGTATGGCTGTCTTTATCGCGGTCGTGCTTTGGCAGCAGATTCACCTGCAGGTCGGCAAGCCGGGGCTCTTCCCGCAAAAAGTAGTGCCGTACAAGTCCATTGAAGTTGTATGGGGATGGTGTGGCGGTGTAGGTCTGAACGTTGACAACCTCCGGCTGCGCCAGGGCCGCATCGGCCAACTCCCGTGCCACGCGGGCCGTTCGCTCCATCGGAGTGCCTTCCGGCATGTTGATTATTACCTGAAACTCGCTCTTGTTGTCGAACGGCAGCATCTTCACCTGCACGAACCGCACGGCCAACAGCGCACAAGCCGCCAACAGTAGAATCACTACACTTCCCAGAAAGCTCCAACGCAACACCGGCGTCTGCAGCAGCTTGTGCATCCAGCGCCGGTACAGGAGTGTCAAACGGTCCTCGGCCGCTTCGCCGTGCCCTCCATGCGAACGCAGCAAACGAACCGTCGCCCATGGCGTCACCAGAAAGGCCACGATGAGAGAGAAGAACATCGCGGCCGATGCACCAATTGGTATCGGCCGCATGTACGGGCCCATCAGTCCTCCCACGAACGCCATCGGAAGAATCGCCGCGATCACGGTAAAGGTGGCGAGAATTGTTGGATTTCCGACTTCGTCGACGGCTTCCACTGCCACCTCTGCCAAGTCGCGCGATGCGTTCTCCGGCATTCGCGCATGCCGGACAATGTTCTCGACCACAACGATGGCGTCGTCCACCAAGATTCCGATTGAGAAGATCAGCGCGAACAGCGTGATTCGATTCAGTGTGTAGCCGTACAGATAGAACACGGTGAGTGTCAATGCCAATGTGACGGGAATGGCGACGAAGACGATGCCCGACTCTCGCCAGCCCAGCGTGAACGCTACGAGCAGAGTTACCGTAAACACGGCGATTGCCATATGAAAGAGCAGTTCGTTCGATTTTTCCGCCGCCGATTCCCCGTAGTGGCGCGTGACCGTCAACTCCATGCCGCTGGGCAATGCGAACGGACGCACGCGGTCCAGCACATCCTCCGCAACGGTGATCGCATTGGTTCCTTTTCGCTTGGCGATGGAGAGCGTCACCGCCGGAGCGAAGCCACTCCTCGAGCCGAACGTCACCATTCGCACCGGTTCCTCGGCTTCGTCGCGAACCGTCGCGAGGTCCCGAAGAAACACGCCTTCGCGAATCGCCACCGCTCCAACTTCGGCGGCCGTTGCCCGGCTCTGTCCGGCTTCCAATAGGATTTCCCGTTGCCCGGCCGTCACTCGGCCTGCGTCGTGCAGGGTGTTCGCGGAAATCAGAGCTTGTTCAATCTCAAGCAGCCCAACACTTCGTGCCGCCATTTTCGCCGGATTCAGACTGACGCGGATCTCTCGCCGGCGGCCGCCTAACAGCAGAACTTCAGAAACGTCAGGCGTCCGGGCCACGACGGCCTCCAACTCGGCGGCGGTGCGCCGGATTTCGCTATCGTCGTGCCGCGCGGAATGCAACGTCAACGCCAGAATCGGCACATTATCAATCGAGCGAGGCTTCACAATCGGTGGCGTTGCACCGATCGGAATCCGGTCGAAATTCGACTGCAGTTTTTGATTTAGCTTCACCAGGCTGCGCTCTTCGTCCTCTCCGACGCGAAACCGTACGATCGCCATAGCGCCGCCTGTGCGGGAGGTTGAGTAGATGTACTCGACGCCCGGTATCTCCCAAAGCAGCTTCTCCATCGGATGCGTCAAACGCCGTTCCACCTCCTCCGGCGTCGCGCCTGGCATGCTGGCGAAAATGTCAACCATTGGGACGATGATCTGGGGCTCCTCCTCCCGGGGCAGCCGCAGTACGCTGAACCCGCCAAGCAGAAGCGAAGCGCCGATGAACAGCGGCGTCAGCTTGGAGTGGATCCAGACCTTTGCCAGCCGCCCCGCGATTCCGAGTGTCAAGGCGTCACCTCAATTCGCGCGCCGTCGATCAAATCCGGCGGCGGATCCAGCACTACGCGGTCACCAGCGGCCAAGCCGCTCACCACCTCATAGCGCCCGTCCCTGAAGGTGC
Source organism: Acidobacteriota bacterium (assembly GCA_016871155.1). Taxonomy (GTDB): domain Bacteria; phylum Acidobacteriota; class Terriglobia; order Bryobacterales; family Bryobacteraceae. The sequence goes on from VFZO01000073.1 coordinate 10,032, forward strand.
CCAAAGTTACCAGTTGCCAGCGTGCACGTCCACCGTCCGCTGTGAAGACTCTCTGCAACTGCCCATGCCGCGCCACAGCACGCGCGCTCACCACCACGGCGTTCCGCTCCCCTGCGGCGAATCGAATCTTGCCCGACAACCCGCTCCGGATTCCAGCTTTTCCCGGCAGGGCGATACGCACAGTCGCCGTGCGCGCCGCGCTGTCCACGACCGGCAAAATCCCGGTGACTGGCAGACTCCATTCCTCTCCAATGGCGTCCAGCGTCACCCGCACAACGGTTCCCCGGCGAAATCGGCCCAATAGGCTCTCGTCCGTTGCAACATCTAAACGCCACTCGCCGGCGCGTTCCAGTATGAGTATCGCCTGACCGGGCGATACAAAGGCGCCGGCGTCGGTCCGCTGCTCCGTAACAATACCTGCGAAGGGTGCGGTTACCGACGTGTCGCCTTTCTGCAACTGCGCGCGGTCCACGGCCGCAGTGGCTTGCCGAACCCGTTCGCCGGCCTGCCTCCGACGCGCTTGCGCCATATCCAGTTGTGCCTGCGCCGCGCGGGCTTGCGCCTGCGTGACGTCGAATTCCTGGTCGGTGATGGAGCGGCTTTGTTTGAGCGTCTCCATCCGGCCGAAAGACACATTTGCCAAATCCAACTGGGCACGGGCCGCTTGCACGGCGGCATCGGCCTCGGGAATCGCGGCAGCCGCTTCCGCGCGCGCAGCTTCAGCTTGTGCCAGCGCGGTGGAGATCTCGCGTCCATCCACGATTGCGATCACCTGACCGGCCGCCACTGAATCTCCTTCCCGTGCGCGTAGTTCTCGAATGTGGCCGGCCAGCCGGGCGCTGACCGCGGCCGTCGTTCGAGCGGTTACCGTCCCAGCGGCCTCGAACTCGTTCGTGAGAATTGTCGTCTCCACGCTGGCAATGCGAACCCGCGCCGGCGCGGCCTCCTTCACTTCGGGCGCTGGCGTTCGGCCACAGCCGAGCAACAAGGCGAAAGGCAGCCACTTAACGAAGTTCATTCGAATCTCCATGCAGAGTTCCGGCGGCTGCCGCCCGCTCGACGTGCGCAATGCGGTAGTCGTGCATCGCCGCCAGGCGCCGCGATTCGGCTGTAAAAAGAGCTGCTTCAGCTCGCAAGACTTCGGCCAGCGCCGCCAGTCCGGCGCCGTACCGGTTTTTGAGGATGCGCAGCGTCTCCTTCGCCTGCTCGGTCACGGTCGCGGTGAGTTGGATCCTCGCCTCCGCGGTTCGGAGCGCCGAGTCCGAACGCTTCACTTGCAGCGCCACCAGACCGGACACCGCCTTCACTTCCTCCCTCGCCGTCGCCGCCGAGCTCAATGCTTCCGAGCGCAACTCGCGTGCCAAGCCCCCGTCGAAAAGGCTCCACCGCATTGTTGCGGCCGCAAACCAATTCGTTCCGCCTCGAGTCACAAAACGTTGGCGGTCCGCCTCAGCGATGAAGCGCAACCCGACCTCGGGCCGCCGCATGGCGTCCGCCTGCTCCAGGCGTGCAGCGGCGACGGTTTCCTGCAATCCCGCCGCTTTCACCTCGGGCCTTACCACGGCTGCTGCGAGGGGCTCCGGCAACAGGCGTTGAAGTCCGGTTGTCAATTCATGAACTGTTTCCATGGGTTGTCCCATGGCCGTGTTTAGCGTTGCGAGAGCAACTTCCTGATCCTGACCGCGCGCCAATAGATTTTCACGGGCTCCGGCCAAATCGACCTCCACGGCCAGTACGTCCGCATCGGTCGCCCGCCCGGCCGCGCGGAGGTTTTTCGCCTGTTCGAGTGTCGCTTCCGTTGAGCGTACTGAACTCTCCGCCGCCGCCTTCGCGCTCTCGGCCAGCTTGGAACCAAAGTAAGCCCTCGCGGTTTGTGTAAGGACCTCCAACTCACGGCGCCGCTTTTCCTCAGCGGTCAAGGCTCGAGCGGCCGAAGCCTCCTTTCGCCGCGCGCGACTCCGGCCGAAGTCCAGAATCGGCTGGTCGACTATAAGTTGAGACTGAAAATTCTGTAGCGTATCCGGCCGGACTAGCGATCGAATCGCAAAGTTTTCCGCGCTGAACTGCCGTTGCGTGAGCAGGGAGCTGAAGACGTACACCGGATTGTTTCCCCCCTGAACGTTTTCCCGCCACTCCACTTTGGGCCGCATAGCGGTGTCCGTCTGGCGGATTCGCGCGTCTGCCGCCTCTTCCATGTGCCGCGCCGCCGAAATAGTTGGATTCCCGGCCAGCGCCATTCGGGCCGCCTCTGGCAGGGAGAGTTCTGCCGCTCGAAGAGGAACCAGCAAAATCCATATCAATCGCATCTTGTCAAGCTAGATGCAATTTCCCCGCCATTGGTGACACGGGTATCTTGGAAGTGTGGACACGCCCGAAGTCGAACTTGCCAGGCGGTTGATCGCCGGAGACAAAGAGGCGCTGCAATCGTTTATCGAAACATTCCAGCGCAAGGTGTTTCAATATACATGGTTGATGTGCGGCCAGCGTGAGGACGCGGAAGAAGTGGCCCAGGACACGCTTCTGAAAGTTTTCGAGAATTGGGCCCAACTGCGCGATCCCGCGCAGGTAAAGCCCTGGGTTTTCCGCATCGCCCGGAACTGCTGCCTCACCAAACGGAGGAAGAGCGCTTTCGCGCCGAGCGCCGAAGTACCCATCGACGATGTTCAACTCACCGCCGCCGACGAACAACCCGACGAACTCCTGGCCCGAAAAGAAATCAGAGATGACCTGGACCGGGCGCTCCGCTCTATTCCGGAGCACTACCGCGCCGTGATTCTCTTGCGCGATGTAGAGGAGCTATCCACCGCGGAAACCGCCTCGTTGCTGGAAATCTCCGAGCAGAACGCGAAACAGAGGCTGCATCGCGCCCGCGCTATGTTGCGGATTGCTCTTGCGACTTAGGAAACGCAAGCGAGAAGGCGATGGACCCGCCAATCAGCACACCGATAATCGCCAACGACCACAAAATCGGGAAGTGTCCGTCATAGAGTTTGTTGAGCCAAACCATTTTCAAGCCGACGAACATCAGCACGCTCGCCAGCCCGTACTTCAAAAAATGGAAAAGGTGGACGGCCCCGGCGAGCAGAAAGAAAAGACTACGCAGCCCAAGGATGGCAAAGATATTCGATGTGTACACGATGAGCGGTTCGCTGGTCACCCCGAAAATGGCCGGCACTGAGTCGATTGCAAACAGGATATCGGTCAACTCCAGGAAGACAAGGCACACCAGCAAGGGCGTACCATGCAGGATCCCGTTCTCGCGGACGAAAAAGCGCGCGCCATGCATCACCGGCGTGACCGGAAGCAGACGGCGCAGCAGACGGAGAGGTCCGCTGGTTTCCGGATCGATTTTCCCCTCGCCTCCAAACATCATTTTTATGCCCGTCAGGATCAGAATGGCGCCAAAGACGAAGACGGTCCATTGAAACTGCAGGAGCGCCGAACCGGCCGCTATGAAAAGTGCCCGGAACAGCAGCGCACCGACGATCCCATAAAAAAGCACCCGATGCTGATACTGAACCGGAACGCCGAAATAGCCGAAGACAACGACGAACACAAACATGTTGTCCACGCTCAGCGACTCTTCCAGGACGTAGCCGGTCAGAAATTCCAGCGCGACCTCACGTGCGGTCTCCATCCCGAACTTGTCCAGGCTGTACTGGAACAGGCCAAAACAAAAGGCCAGCGCCAGCGCTACCCAGAAGCAGACCCACAGCAGCGCTTCCTTGAAAGAGACCGCATGAGCCTTCCGATGGAAGATGCCAAGATCCGCTGCAAGCAGGAGTAGAACCGCCGCGGTGAACGCGGTGTAGAATGTCCAGTACTCGGCGAATGGGAAAAGTGTCACGCGCGGCGGCCCATGGCCTCCAGGCGAGCCACCCTTTCAGCGGTCGGGGGATGCGTGGAGAACAGGGAAGCGAGGCCGCCCGAGAACGGATTCGAAATGTACAAATGAGCCGTCGCCGGGCTGCCGGAGTGCATCGGGATCTGCTTTGACCAGGACTCGATCTTCCGCAGCGCACTGGCCAGGGCGAACGGCTTACCCGAATAACGCGCCGCGGCTTCGTCCGCCATATATTCGCGCGACCGGCTGATGGCCATCTGAATCATGGTCGCCGCAATCGGCGCCACAATGGCGCTGACGATCATGCCAACCGGGCTGGGCCCATCCTCATCGTCATGCGAACGCCCTCCTAGCATCGCACCCCACATCGCCATGTTTCCAAGAGAACTCAATGCACCGGCGATGGTGGCCGAGACGGTCATGATCAACGTATCGCGGTGGGCGATGTGCGCCAGTTCATGCGCGATTACACCTTCCAACTCGTCTATACTCAGCGCCTGCAGAATCCCTTCGGTCATCGCCACCGCTCCCTTGGCCGGGCTGCGCCCAGTAGCAAAAGCGTTCGGCGAGTCTTCCGGAATTACATACAGCTTTGGCATGGGAATTCCCGCCTTTTGGACGAGACGTTCCACCATCGAAAAAATCTCCGGGGCGTCGGCCCGGTTGATCTCCCTGGCGCCGTGCATCGACAGCACAATCTTGTCGGAGAACCAGAAGGAGCCTACATTCATGATTACCGCCATGGCCATTGCGATCATCATCCCACCCTTGCCGCCCATCGCCTGTCCGGCCACGACCAGCAGGCTGGTCAAGGCGGCTAGCAGCAGGTAGGTCTTCATTCGATTCATTGTGCATGTCCTTTCAAAAAGCGAAAAACCTTTCGCGCCAGTGCCCGGAAGTTCCGGATGCTCGCGCAAAAGGTCTTGATCCGTGGCCGTTTCGACTCACGCCGCGCGCCCGGGCTAGCCCGTGTGGGCCGGCCGTATTGACGGGCCTCGCGGTGGGGCGATCTACTCCCCTCTTGCCGTCACACTCTATGATGCAAAATTCTAGACCGAAGTTGCAATTTCCTATTCCCGCCGGGAACGACCGGTGCTATCCTTACGAAGACATCGGTGGTCGAGAAGGAACTCGATGAGCCCGGTGTACCTACCTCTCATTGTGTTTCGCGCGTGCCTACCTGCGAAACGCACTTCCCCGTCGAGCAGAAGTCCTCCCAAGCTGGAGCCCGCCCAAAACTCCAATGAATACTGGCAAGAACCTCATATTCTTAGTGTCCCAACCCCGCACAGGCTCAACGCTGCTGCAAAAAATTCTCGGTGCACACCCGGATATACACACATTGTCCGAACCCTGGATTGCGTTGCATCCGTTGTTTGGTCTGCGCCCGCAGGGTGTCTCGGCAAATTACAGTCACAATCTCGCTCTGGAGGCAACTTCCGACTTTCTGTCCCACCTTCCCCAGGGGGAGGAAGCGTACTTCGAAGGCGCCCGCCGGATGCTTCCCTACCTGTACGATCAAGCTCTGCAAGTGTCTGGAAAATCTGTGTTTCTTGACAAATCGCCGCGGTACTATTTCATCGTCGACGAACTTCGCCGCACGTTTCCGGATGCCAGATTCGTCGTTCTGATTCGCAACCCGCTCGGTGTGCTGTCCTCGATTCTGGACACATGGGTAAAGCAGCCATTCTTCAGCAACCTCTACTCTCTGCGCATCGACTTCGTGCATGATCTGCTTACCGCGCCCGGCGCAATCCGGACCGCCATGAAGGATGCGTGCAGTGTCGTCCACTACGAAAACCTGATTCAGAATCCAGCTGCGACGGTCTCCCGGATGTGCAAGGAACTGAATGTCGAGTTCCACCCTGAGATGATTGAGTACGGTGGCGACGGAAAGGCCAACGAGCGGTGGGCCTTCGGTGATCAGGGCACGGTCTACCGCGAAGTCCGGCCCGTGACCGCGCCAGCCGAACGATGGCGGCAGACGCTGAACGGCACGCCAGCCTGGCAGGAAATCGCTCGGAGTTATCTCCATGCGCTTGGGCCCAATCTGATCACAGAGCTCGGCTACAATTTCGACGGCCTGTGCGCCGGCCTCGGCCTCCGAAAGGATGCCGGCAAAGTTCCCGACCTCATGCGCGTCGCGGTTCTCACACCGATCTATCGGGAGTCCACCGACTTCGCCACGCAGCTTCAGAACTTCCACGACACCATCGCCGGCTACGCCTCGGAGAAGACCTCGAGTCCTGTAGTCACTTCGGCCGCTGGGGCTTAGCTGCTAAGGCCGCTTTCGGTATTACCAACGCCATCGATCCGCGGGCCGTGACCACCTCGTACTTGCCTTGGAAGGCGATGAGCAGATGGGCCGCCCACTCTTCCAGGCCGTGGTCCTTCATCAGGTACTGCACCATATCCGTTGTGGCCATTTCCAGGGCCCGGTCAAGCGAGCTTTGGAACTCCGGCTGCGATCCGATGCTGATGATGGCTTCGGCCGTTTCCACGCGGGGTCCGGTAAGCCCGGCTCTCTTGCGGACCTTGACCGAGAACTCCACGTCCATCGACGTTTCCACGCCGTTTCCCGTTGGTTCGCCGTCGCCCTGCAGAGCGTGGCCATCGCCCAGGAACAAGAGCGCGCCTGGATGGTAGACGGGCAGGGTGACCGTTGCGCCTTCGCCGATCCGGTTGTAGTCCAGGTTTCCACCATAGGACCCGGAGGGTGACGACGTTGGAGCCCAATCGCCGGGCGCCGCGACGCCGACACAGCCAAGCATGGGCTTGGCGGGAAACTCCATCTTAATGGCCTGGCTACCCGGTTCGCGCAGCCGGACCAAACCATGCGCTCGATCCAAATCCCAGGGAACGTAGTGGGCGAACCCCTTGCGGACCAAGTCGCGCTTGTACACCGGAGGATAAGTTTTCTCAATATACTCAGGTGTCATAGCGAACAGGCCTAAACGATAGCCGCTGTATCCCCAATCGCGATTCAGACGGACTTTGGAGAACCGGATTTCCAAGGCATCGCCGGGCTCGGCGCCCTCTACGAAAAACGGCCCGGTCAGGGGATTCGGCCCGTCGCTTCGCTCGACACTCTCGTGGTCCTTGCCGCTGGAATCCAGAGTTCGGGTGGTGACGATTTCGCCGGGCTGAATGCGCTGCTTTACCGGATGCTTGTTGTAAAAGGTCCGGTGATAGGTCTCGGCGTTCAGTGCCGATGCGCAGAGAATCAATGCGAGCTTCATGGGTTGTTCTTCTGGTTCTTCAGCCACTCATCGTAGCCGTGTTTGCGCCCGCCGGTGTACTTGATGGTATCGAAGAAGCCCGCATCGCCGTTCAATCGGGGATCGCCTTCCTCCTTCAACGTTTTCTCCATTTGCGAGCGCAGGTTGCGAATGACCAGCGCGTTAGCAGCGTCGCCTGCCAGATTTTTCATGCATTCGGGATCCTCCGAAACGTGGTAGAGTTCTTCGGCAGGCCGTTTGCCGAATGCCAACTGGTAGTGCTCGTCGAAGGTGGCGATCAGCAGTGTTTTCGTTGGGGAGTCGTCCACGTTCCGGTACCCGGTCTCCGGGTTGCCCGCCGGCCAAGCATCGGGTGTGTAATTGCGGACGTACAACCACTCCTTGGTGCGAATGGCGCGTACCGGGTAGCCGGCGTCGTTTGGGCGTCCCAGGTCGTGCCGTTCCTTGGCGACGATCATTACATTGCGGGACGAGTCCACCTGCCCGCTGCGCGGCGATCGCAAGACGTCCGCGAAGCTCTTGCCAGTCATCGTAGGTGCCTTGGGCACGCCCGCGAACTCCAATAGCGTCGGCGCGAAGTCCCGCGTGTTGATAAAGTCGTCGACCGAGCGTCCTGCTGGCAGTCCGCCGAGCCGGACCGCCAGCGGAATGTGAAACCCATGCTCGTAGATCTGGCCCTTCACACGTGGAAAGGGCATGCCGTGATCCGAGGTGACAACCACGAGCGTACTGTTTAATTCGCCGGCCTTTTCCAGGAGTGCGAGAGCGCGTCCCAAGTGGGTATCGGACCATTCCACTTCTACGGCGTAGTCCAACATATCGCCGCGGACCACCGCGTTATCCGGGAAGTAGCTTGGCACGTCGACTGACGCTAAATCCTTGCCTGCCCGAACGCCGGAACCGTTCTCGTACTTGCGATGCGGTTCGTGGAGCCCCATCCAGAAATAGAACGGCTTCTCTTTGGGACGTTGCGACAAAAAGTCCTCAAAATTCCGCGCATAGTCAAGCTGCGAGATACCGTTCGTGGGCGGCTTGGACCGGAATTTGTCGAATGATGGCCCGGCCGGGTTTCGTTTCCAGCCCGTAGACTTGAAGTCGCCTGGCCCCCAGCCTTTGCCCGTCAACCCCACGAAATAGCCTGCATTTTCCAGCAGGTCCGGAAACACCGGGAAATCGTTCGGGAAGATCGAGAAGTGACTGATCGCTTCCTTCATCTGCCACGAATTGCGGCCGCAGAGAATCGTGGCCCGGCATGGGCTGCACTTTGGATTCGATGTGAAGCAGTTATGGAACAGTACGCCTTCCCGCGCCACGCGGTCAAAGTGAGGGGTGTTCACCCACTTGGCGCCATACGCGCCGGCGTGGCCGTGGCCCCAATCGTCGGAGATCACAAAGAGGATGTTGGGCCGCTTGGCGGCGCTCTGCGCCGTTACAGCTATTGAGCCTAGGAAGGCCCTTCGGGTGAGCATCTAGACAGCGTACTACTTAGACGCTCGGAAAGCGGAACTGCATCGTGAGCGAAGGAAGCAAGCATTCGTTGATATCGCCAGCGGCCAGCCTCTGGTGCATTTGCCTGGTATCGATCCGGTACAGGTAGTGCATCGCGTTGGGTTCCACGAAGACTTCAATATCGGCAGGGCGAATGCCGATTGCGTCGAAGAACGAACGGAACAGGCCGTCGCTGATCTGGTAACTCAGGAACCGGGGCAGACTCTCGCCTTTGGTCCAGCCGGTCGAGAGATCCATGCCATGATATTGGGTTTCGAATACGCCGGTATCGACGATCAGGCACTCCTTCGCGAGCGTGGCCATCCGGGCCAATCCCCACATGGGGCAGAGCAGGTGATTTACGACCTCCGACGCAAAGACGACGTCATGCGCAGGGATGGTGAAATCCACAAGAAAATCCGTGTGGCGGAGATCAACCCGCTCGAGCCCGAGCAACTCCCGGGCCAGAACGGAAGACTCATAGCGCCGTTTTCGAATCTCCAATCCGGTCACCTGGGCGGCTCCAAGACCGGCGAACTGAAACGGAAAGAATCCGTTCGAACTGCCGACTTCGAGAATCGACTTGCCCGCGAGATCGGGCAACAACGGCCGAATGTACATCCACTTGGGCCAGGGTCTGAGCAAGCAGGCCTCTTCGCTCGTGAGACGCCGGCCGAGTGTATTCACGCCGCCTTCATCGAACCAGGGCCATCGGCGGTCCATTACCGTGGAGAGCCCCAGGGCAGGGAAGTCCAGCCGCTGAAACCAGACGCCGGCAAACTCATGAATCCGCGTGGCTTCAGGCGATTCCAGATTCTTCCAGGCATGCCCGTCCTTTTCGAGCATCGCCCGCAATTCGTGAATTGTGTCCCGCAGGGACTCGTCAGTAAATAGAGGTTGAGTGGAGATGGAACCTTCAACGAGATTCCGTCCTTGAGCGACCAGGTAGTCACCACAGTCGATCAGCTCCGGTTGACGCAGCACTTGACCTATCCTACGCCGGAACTGAGGGATTCGCACTTTGGAACGTGCGTTTTGGGACCCTCCGTCAAAACCTGGCCGCTCCCTGTCAAAGAATGCGAGGCCGCTTCACCCCTCCCCAGTGCGTTTCGCGGCAGCGGTTTTGGCGGGAACCCCTTTCCAGCCGGACACTGTGGACAGTTACACCACTTAATTGGGGGGTTGTCGTGAATCGTCTATTAATCCTTGCCGCGCTGGCCGCCGCCTACGGGCAGGCGCTCAGCTCGTTAAATGGTACCGTCACCGACTCGTCCGGCGCCGTCGTTCCGAATGCGAACGTGGAGCTTACGAATTTAGATACGAGTTTCAAACGAACCGGTTCCTCGAATTCCGATGGCTACTACGCTTTCCCGCAACTGGCGCCCGGGCGCTACGCGTTAACCGTGAAGGCGCAGGGCTTCAGCGCGAAATCGGTCAACGAAATGGTCCTGGCCGTGGCCAAGCCCACGACGCAAAACGTTCAACTAGAGGTTGGCGCTGTGACCGAGGTCGTGTCGGTCGTATCCACGGCCGCGCAGATCAATACGCAGGACGCCTCCCTCGGCAATAACTTCGGACAGAAGGCGATTCTCGATTTGCCTATGGAAGGCCGCAACATCATCGGCTTGCTGTCGCTGCAGCCGGGCGTGACCTACTATGGGGACAACGGAAACAGTTATCGAAGCGGCAACGTCAACGGCGGCAAGGCCGACCAGGCCAACATAACGCTGGACGGTGTGGACGTGAACGATCAGCAGGACAAGACGTCGTTCGTGGCGGCCATCCGGCTTCCCCTGGATACGGTGCAGGAGTTCCGCATCATGACAACCGGCGTCACCGCGGACATGGGACGCTCTTCCGGCGCGCAGATTACGCTGGCATCCCGCAGCGGCACCAACGAGTGGCACGGATCGGCCTACCATTTTCTGCGCAACAAGGCGACCAACGCACGGAGTTTTTTCAACAACCTGAACAACGTTCCATTGGAAAAGCTGAACCGCAATATCTACGGCGGCACCGTGGGCGGGCCGCTGCGCCGCAACAAGCTCTTCTACTTCGGCAACTTCGAGGCGAGGCAGGACCGGCGTGAGGACAGCCTGCTGCGGTTGGTGCCAACCGAAAGCCTGCGCCGCGGTGAGGTTCGGTACTTACGCACGGACCGCTCGGTGGGAATGCTCACGCCGGCGGACCTGCGCACGCGGATCGATCCGCTGGGTATTGGCCCGTCCCAAGCGGCGCTTTCGATCTTGAACTCCTATCCGTTGCCGAACGACAGTTCCACCGGTGACGGTCTGAATACGTCGGGATTCCGCTTCAACGCACCGATCCAGGGGCATTGGAAGTCGTACTTCTCGCGTCTGGACTATACGCTGGACAAGAATTCCAAGCACACACTGTTTGTTCGCGGCCAGTTGCAGGACGACAAGGACTTTAGCGCGCCGCAGTTTCCAGGGCTGGCGCCGAACAACACGAATCTGAGTGGCAGCCGGGCATTGGGTGTGGGATTGAACTCAGTGGTTTCGCCGGCGATGATCAACACGTTTCGCTACGGCTTGACGCGCGCAAGCCTGGAGAACACTGGCGTGTTGCTCTCTGACTTCGTGAACATCCGCGGCTTGACCAACCGCTTTGGCACCGCGCGGCCGCTCATCCGCAAGACTCCGGTTACGACGATTTCCGACGATTTCACGTGGATGCGCAGCAGACATGAGATTCGCATGGGCGGTGTGTTTCGTGCGGTTCGCAACAATCGCGTGAACTTCGCCAACGCCTTCAACGACGCGGGCGTCAATTCGAGCTGGATGCTCAATACGGGCGCGGACATCAACGCACCCGTGACCGATCTCAACGCCACGTTTCGGACGGCCTTCCGCGATGCGACGCTCGCCGTGCTGGGCTCGATCACGCAGGTGAACACCTACTATAACTTCGACAAGTCCGGCAAACCCCTCGCTCCGGGGCAGGGCGTAGCGCGGAATTTCGCCGCCGATGAGTACGAGTTCTACGTCCAGGACACTTGGAAAGTCAAACAAAATCTGACGGCCTCGGCCGGTCTGCGGTATTCGCTGATGCCGCCCTTCCACGAAACGACAGGATTGCAGACCTCGACACGGATTCCACTGAGCGAGTTTTTCGCCAAGCGCCAGGCGTTGGCCGATGCGGGATTGCCGCAGTCGCAGGTGGAACCGGTGGAATACATCCTTCGCGAGGATCCTGGCGGACGGGACATGTACAGCTTCAACAAGAAGAACTTCGCGCCTCGCGTATCGCTTGCCTATTCGCCTGAAGCGAGTTCCGGAATTGGACGGTTCCTTTTCGGCGCGCCCGGCAAATCGGTGATTCGCGCCGGCTGGGGTATGTACTACGACCTGTTTGGCAGTGGCTTGATTACAACCTTTGATGGCGTGGCTCTGGGGCTTGCGACCAATCTGACGAACCCGTCCGGCACCCAGACGCTGGCCACGGCGCCTCGCTACTCGAGCTTCACCTCGATCCCACAGTCTTTGGTCTCCGCGGCGCCGCCGGCCGGATTCCCGCAGCGGGCGCCGGCGATTCAGGACATCACTACAGTCGTGGACGACCGCATCCGTGCTCCATATTCGATGAACTTCAATCTTTCGATCGGCCGCGAGTTTTCCAACGGCTGGTTTGTAGAGAGTTCCTATGTGGGACGGGAGTCCCGGCGATCCCTGATTTACGAGGATATGTCGCAGCCGACCAACCTGCGGGACCCGGCGAGCGGCGTGACGTACTTCGAAGCGGCGACACAACTGATGCTGCTGTCTCGCGCCGCGACGCCGGTGGCCAACGTGCCGCGAATTCCATATTGGGAGAACCTCTTCCCGGCGGCGGCAAGTCCGACGCTTTCGGCCACACAGCGGGTGTATGAGGTCTTCAACGCGAACGGACCGGATACGACCAACGCACTATGGACGCTCGACCGGAACTGCAGGCCGGCCTGCTCGAAGCTGGGCCGCTTCGCCTACTACAACGAGCAATACAGCTTCCTTCGAGCGTTGCGCAGCGTGGGGTCGGGCAGCTACCACGCGCTGCAGGTCACTGCCCGCAAGCGGTTTTCGAACGGCAATCAGATTCAGTTGAACTACACCTTATCGAAATCACATGATCTTGGTTCGCGTCCGGAATCGTCGACGAACTCAAATGGAACGATCATTAACGCATGGAACCGCTCCCAGTTCCGGGCCTATTCCGACTACGATTCCCGGCATCAGTTCAACGCAAATTGGACCTATCTGCTGCCGTTTGCAAAGGAAAAGACGGGTTTCGCGCGGGCCGTGCTTGGCGGCTGGCAGCTAGGAGGGCTCTACCGGCAGCAATCCGGTTTGCCTATCTCCGTATCGCCCGGCCGCAACTATCCGACCAACTGGAATGCGGTTGGCTACGCGACGCCTACTGGAATTCCCTTCGCCGACGGATCAAACAAGAACGCGCCGGCGGCGGTGGCCGGCGGCGCATCGGGTCCGAACATCTTCCAGGATCCCCGCGCCGCGCTGGCCTCCTGGGACTTTACGTTGCCTGGACAGACCGGAAGCCGCAACATGGTTCGGGGTGACGGGAACTTCAACATCGACATGAACATGCTGAAACACTTCGCGATGCCGTTCTCCGAACAGCACCGGCTCGAAGTCCGGTGGGATGTGTTTAATGTGACGAACTCGACGCGATTCGATCCGTTCTTCGCCAGCCTGAGTCTGGGTTCCACGGGATCCTTCGGCCGGTATTCGGAAACGTTCACGCAGCCCCGCATCATGCAGTTTTCGCTCCGGTACAGCTTCTAATCTGATAGAACAAGAGGGCACATGAAAATCGCCGCCCTCCTGTTCACGCTGACCGTCTGGTGTGCCGATGAGCCGCTTGGCGCGCAGCTCTATCGCAAGCACTGTGCAAGCTGTCACGACGCAGGCGGCGCTCGTATTCCAACACAAGCGGCGCTGCGCGCGCGGTCTGGCGGGTCGATACTTCGCTCGCTCGAATCGGGCGTGATGCGCACCCAAGGCGCCGCGCTGAACCGCTCCGAGCGCAGAGCGATTTCGACCTGGTTGGGCCGGACGCAGGCCGTGGCTATGGTTGCGCCAAACCGCTGCCGGGATGCGGCCAGCGTTCCTTTGACCGGCGAATGGACCCGCTGGGGCGGCGGCGCTGAGAACATGCGGTTTCAACCTACGCCGGGCCTGCGGGCCGAGGACGTTCCCAAGTTACAATTGCGCTGGGCCTTTGGAGTGCCGGATGGGACGAATGTCCGCTCCCAGCCGGCAGTGTTCGGCGGGCGTTTGATTTTCGGAAGCCAGGAAGGCGTGGTCTATTCGTTAGATGCGAAAACCGGCTGCTCCCACTGGGCCACCGAGGTCGGCTCCCAGGTGCGGACGGGCATTGTCGTCGACGGCGGCCGGGTCTACCTGGGCGACGTCGGGGGCATGGTCTATGCGTTGGATTTCGAGACCGGAAAGCCCCTGTGGCAACGGCGTGTGGATGACCATCCGGCGGCGCTGATCACCGCCACCCCGGCCGTCTCCAGCGGCCGCGTCTATGTAGGCGTGGCGTCCTTCGAAGAGGCTCTGGCCGTCACGCCCAGCTATGTCTGTTGCACCTTCCGGGGCAGCGTCGCCGCGCTCGATGCCGCTTCGGGCCAAGTGATCTGGAAGACCTATACGGTTCGCGATCCCGCCCGTCCCGGCCAGCCGACGAAAAGCGGTGCCAGGACCTTGGGCCCCTCTGGCGCGGGCGTTTGGGCGTCGCCAACCGTCGACGAGCGCACCGGCATCGTCTACGCCGTAACCGGTGACAACTACTCCGATCCACCAACAGTGACCTCCGACGCCCTGTTGGCATTTCGAGCCTCATCCGGTGAGCTGTTGTGGTCCAAACAGTACACGGCCGGCGACGCCTACAACGGCGGTTGCCCATTGCCCGACCGCGTAAACTGTCCCGACTCAGCCGGACCGGATCACGACTTCGGAGCCCCCCCCCAATCTTAGTGCGCGGCCGGCGGCCGCTGCTACTGTTGGCCCAGAAATCGGGCGAGGTACGCGCCGTAGATCCGGCCCGGAAGGGCGAGATCGTCTGGAAGGACCGGCCCGGCATCGGC
>VFZO01000074.1 GCA_016871155.1 Acidobacteriota bacterium
AGGTGTTCCACAAGCACAGCTCTCCCGCTGCCCCTGCGGATTTCCCAGCATGGTGGTCTACTTTTCGACCGCCACAATCCGCCGCTCAAACGGCGTTTCGTGGTCTATTATTGCTCCGCCGTTTATACCGGCGCTGTGTCGATGAGAATTAGATCAAACTCCCGCTTGAGATCGGTCAAAAGCGCAGCCAATTTCGCGGAGAACAGAATTTCTGCCCCAAGTGGTTTCCCCAACTATGAACCGCCTGCTGCTCAACCGCCGGAACGTGTTTCGCCTGCTCGCGAGCAGGGCGCTGGTAGCGCAGTCGCAAGATGCTCCTTCGGCCACAGACGCATTGAGCGTCATGGACTTCGAGCCGCTGGCTCGCGGCGCCCTGCCGCCAGCCCATTGGGGCTACATGGCGAGCGGCGTGGATGACGATCTCACCGTCCGCAAAAACCGTGAAGCGATGTCCCACTATGAACTGCGGGCTCGCCGGCTGGTAGGGATCGCGAAACCCAGCCTCGCGACGGAAGTATTCGGCGCCCCCTGGGAGGCACCGATCTACGTGAGCGCAGTCGGCGGCCAGCGAACATTTCATCCGGAGGGCGAACTGGCAACCGCCCGGGCGGCCAACACCCGGAAGACGACGCAGATGTTGGCGATGGGGACTTCGACCGCCGTGGAAGATGTCGGCAAGGCGCTGGGCCGGCCACCGTGGTTTCAGATGTACCTGCCGGTGACGTGGGCGGAGACGGAGAAACTGGTCCGCCGCGTGGAAGCCGCTGGGTGCCCGGTGCTGGTGTGGACGATCGACCGGGTCAACGCAAGGAATACCGAGACCGCGACGCGACTCGCGCGAACGGATGCGCGGAACTGCCTTGCCTGCCACGCTACGCACCCCATTACTGGCTCGAGCGCGCAGAGGCGCCGCACGCAGCCGATGTTCGCCGGGCTCTCGGGCGAGGTCAATCCCGCCGAGGCAAACTGGAGCTACGTCGAGCGGCTCAAGAAGATGACCGGAATGAAACTGCTGCTCAAAGGGATCGATACCGCCGAGGATGCGGTACTCGCGCGCGAGCATGGCGCCGACGGTGTCGTCGTATCGAACCACGGAGGGCGCTCCATGGAAACTGGACGCGGGACACTCGATATCCTGCCAGAGGTGGTAGACGCCGTCGGCGCGAGGATGCCTGTATTCGTCGACGGTGGGTTCCGTCGTGGCACGGACATCTTCAAGGCGTTGGCGCTGGGTGCGCGAGCGGTTGGCATCGGCCGCCCGTATATCTGGGGCCTGGCGTCGTTCGGTCAGCAGGGAGTCGAACGAGTCTTGGACATCCTACGTGCAGAGCTCTCCCTTGCAATGATCGGATGCGGTGTCGAGTCCACCCGTCAATTCACCCGCGGGTCAGTGCTTCGGCACGGCAACAAGTTAGGGCCGCAGCCCTAACCCAGGCGGAAGGGATCAACGGGCATCGGTTTAGGATCGAGTTGTTAGAAGGCCGGCTCGCTGCGCGCTCGACACAATTCCCCATACGTCACGACCTCTACCCAGTGAAGCGGTTGCCCATGCGTATGGCGCTTTGTCCGAGGATCACATTCCAGTCGCTTTCGCCGATTTTACGGTCGCGGTTGCAGCCCCCGTTTCGGCATCCGGCGTTTTCGCGCTCGCCGAGTGGGTACTAGGGGACTCGACGTCCCAGCGTCGGGACAAGCAGGCGTTGAATCCCAAGGTCGCGACCTAGTCACCATTCACACTGACGGCGTCTGTGCATGGCCCGCAATCTTCAGGCAGGCGCAGGTCTCCTACCCAATGACCTTCCCCACCACCTCCCCGTGAACGTCCGTCAACCGGAACTCCCGCCCCATAAACCGGTACGTCAGCCGCGTATGATCAAATCCCAATAAGTGCAAAATCGTCGCCTGCAGGTCGTTCACGTGCACGCGGTCCTCCAGAATATTCAACCCCACATCATCCGTCCGCCCGATCGCCAACCCGGCCCGCACCCCGCCTCCCGCCATCCAAATCGTATACCCGTTCGGATTGTGATCCCGCCCCGCGCCCTCCGCGTCCTCGGGCCGCCGCATCTCCGACATCGGCGTCCTTCCAAACTCGCCCGCCCAAACCACGAGCGTGTCCTCCAACAGTCCGCGCTGCTTCAAATCCCGCACCAGCGCCGACGCCGGCTGGTCGGTTGCCTTCGCGATCTTCGGAAGGTTCTGGTTGATCCCCGAGTGGTGATCCCACGAAGCGTGCATCAACATCACAAACCGTACGCCGCGCTCTACCATCCGCCGGGCCAATAGGCAGTTCGTCCCGTAGGCGTTGGTCGCCTCCTGCCCCACTCCGTACATGTCCAACGTGGCTTTCGTTTCCTTCGAAAAGTCCAACAATTCCGGCCCCGACGACTGCATCCGGAACGCCAGCTCATACGAGTGGATCCGCGCGTTGATCTCCGCGTCGCCCGTGGCCTCCTGCCGCATCGCGTTCATGTCCCGGATGGCGTCCAGCCGCGACCGCTGCGTAAGCGCCGAGATCCCCTTGGGGTTCGACAAGTACAAAATCGGATCGCCCGCGCTGCGGAACTGCGTCCCGGCGAACGTCGACGGCATGAATCCAGATGAAAAGTTATCGGTGCCCGCTGACGTCCCGACACCCGACGACAGCACCACGAACCCGGGCAGATTCTCGCTCTCGCTGCCCAGCCCATACAGCACCCAGCTCCCCATCGACGGCCGTCCTACCTGATTGTGCCCCGTGAACAACTGCAACTGCCCCGGATGATGATTAAACTGGTCGCTCTGCATCGACCGGATGAAACACAAATCGTCCGCCACCGCCGCCGTGTGCGGCAGCAGATCGCAAACATCCATCCCCGACGGTCCGTACTTCTGAAACGTGCGCGGACTCGCCAGCACTGCCGCCGTCGGCTTGATAAACGCGAGCTTCAGGTCTTTTGTCAACGAGGCGGGCAGCGGCTTGCCGTGCCACTCTCGCAGGGCCGGCTTCGGATCGAATAGGTCCATCTGCGACGGCGCGCCCTCTTGAAACAGAAAGATCACCCGTTTCGCTTTCGGCGCAAAGTGCGGCTTGCGAATCTCCGCAGCGTAGCCGTTCCGCGTCAAAAGATCGGCCATTGCGGCCGTACCGATCCCGCCAGTGATTTGTTGTAAAAACGCGCGCCGGTTCCGCACTCCTGCCATGTCCATAGTCTCTACTCCCGAGTAATGAATTCGTCCAGGTTCAACAGCACGCTGGCCAATCCGGCCCACGCAGCGTGCTCCACGCGGTCGACATTCGGAACCGCCGCCACTGGCATCTCCGTCTCGGTGCCGAACAATGTGCGTTGCCTGTCGAGATACGCAGCCAGCCGCGCCACCTCCGCGTTGCTCGGCGCGCGCCCCAGCGCCAGCCGCGTGGCGAACACAATGCGGCCCCGCACCTCGAGCGGCCCCTCACGCAGCACCCGCAGCGCCAGTGCCTCCGCCGCCTCCAGAAACACAGGATCGTTCAACAGGTTCAACGCCTGCACCGATGTGTTTGAACGCAACCGCCGGCATGCCGCCGTCGTCGACCGCGGAGCGTCGAAATTCATCAGCAGCGGATACGGCGTCGTGCGCTGGAAGTGAACGTAAAGGCCCCGCCGGTACTGCGCCGTACCCGGCGACACCTGCCACTTCGTTCCCCGCGCATAGCCGATCGCCGTCACTCCGTCCGGCTGCGGCGGCTTGATCGACGGCCCTCCCGTTCGGGACAGATCCAGCAATCCAGCCACATGCAGCGCCGAGTCGCGAATCGACTCCGCCGGAAGCCGCACGCGCGTCTGCCGAGCCAGCCACTTGTTCTCCGGATCTTTTTCCAACAGCGCCGGCGTCACAGCGGATGTCTGTTTGTAAGTCTCCGACAGAACGATCGCCTTGATCAGCCGTTTCCGGCTCCACCCGCTATCCAGGAACTCCGACGCCAGCAAATCCAGCAAATCCAGATGCGACGGCCGTGAACCCATCAAGCCGAAATCCTCGGGCGTCTTCACCAGCCCAGTGCCAAACAGCTCCTGCCAAATCCGGTTCACCGTCACTCGTGCCGTCAGTGGATTTTCGCGCGAAGTCAGCCAATCCGCCAGGTCCAGCCGGCTCCCGCGCGCGCCCCGCTTCCGCATCGGAGGCAGGAACTGCGGCGTGTCCGGCGTCACCTCCGGCCCCAGACTCTTGAAATCGCCACGCACGCGCAGGTGGGAGGTGCGCGGCGCCGGCTCCTCTAGAATTGTCTGCGCCTGCGTCAGCTCCGGATACTCCGCCCGCAGCTCCGTCAGCTTCTTATCCAGCACGTCAAACTTCAGTTCCTTGTACCGCTTCTGCCCCACCGC
Organism: Acidobacteriota bacterium; assembly: GCA_016871155.1. Lineage (GTDB taxonomy): Bacteria > Acidobacteriota > Terriglobia > Bryobacterales > Bryobacteraceae. The sequence continues at coordinate 4,347 of VFZO01000074.1, forward strand.
GAAATGGTAGTTGCGAATAAAGTGATTCTCCAGAATGCGCTTCTCGCGCGCCGTGCGCACCGCCGCGGGCTTCTTTAGAATCCGCGCGCCGTCGCCGTCCTCGGTCAACTTCAGCAGGCAGTCCCAAGCCAGGTCCCAATCCGTCCGGCGGCCCGGATTGCGGAACGCGTCCAACATGTTCGGCTCCCAATCCACCTGCAGCGCCCGCACGTTATACTCGCCGATCAGCTTCTCCCGCTTCTCTTCGTACGTGGCCGCCGTTCGGAGGTACACTCCCATTTCGCCCGGCAGCGGCGCGTCTATATTCACCTCTTCCGCGTTGTCGAAGAATGCGTATAGCGAATAAAAATCGCGCTGCGTGAACGGGTCGTACTTGTGGTCGTGGCACTGCGCACAGCCCGCCGTCAGTCCCAACCACACTGAGGCCACTGTAACGCCGCGGTCCGCCACATTCTCAAACCGGAACTGTTCGTTGTTGATGCCGCCCTCACGGTTCGTCAGGGTGTTGCGGTGAAACCCGGTCGCCACCTGCTGCTCCACCGTCGCACCGGGCAGCAGGTCGCCCGCCACCTGTTCGCGCGTGAACTGATCGAACGGCATGTCGCGGTTGATCGCCTCCACCACCCAGTGCCGCCACCGCCACGCCCACGGCCGCTCCCAGTCTTTTTCGTAGCCGTCCGAATCGGCGTATCGCGCCTGGTCCAGCCAATGCCGCGCCCACCGCTCGCCAAACTGCGGCGAGGCCAGCAGCCGGTCTACGTGCCGCTCGTAGTTTGTATCGGCAATCTCTTCTGGCGCCGGGGGCAGTCCGGTCAAGTCTAGACTCACCCGCCGCAGCAGGCTCTCCCACGCCGCCGGGGCCGATGCCTGTAAACCCTCTTTCACCAACCGCGCGCGAATTAGCGAGTCGATCGTCCCAGCCGGCCGCGTGACCGGCTGAAACGCCCAGTGCTTCGACACCGGCCGCGCCGCGCTTACGGTCCGAGCCGGGTAGGCCGCGCCGCCGTCGATCCACGCCTTGAGCACTGCCACCTCCGCCGCCGGCAATCCCGTCGATCCCATCGGCATCGCCTTCAGCCCGTGCGTGTTGCTGACCCGGTGAATCAGTGGACTTTCCGCGGCCTTTCCGGGCACAATTGCTGTCCCGTTGTAACCGCCGGCCAACGCCTGCGCCCTGTCGTCCAACCGCAACCCAGACACCTGCTTCGCCGCCCCGTGGCAGACGTAACACTTAGCCGCCAGGATCGGCTCCACCTGTTTCACGAAATCTACCGGCTCCGCCGCCACCGCAGTTCCGAGCCACAAAATCCAACCGAACTTCATAATTCGAAGGTACTCCAATCCCGAACGGGCCGTTCGGTTCTAAAGATCGAACTCGCCGTCGACAATCGGCCGCGTCCTCGGCCTCTAGCCGCGCCGCGAAAGGAATCGTCGAAGACGGTCGCGAGCAACTGCCCACCCGAGTTCGACTTCACGACGATCTTCGACGGCAACGGCGAGGCTTTCTTCCGGTTCGCTCTCGGCATTCTCATGGCGAAACGGGTGCCGTGCGCGATGCTTCTTGAACACACGCTGCTCACTCAAAAAAACGCGGACCGCCTCTATCCGATAGCCTGGTAGTTCCGGATGATTTTTCTTTCGAACATAAACAAGCAGTACGGCAAGCAGCTCGTATTCGTGGAAGCCTCCTTCCAATTGAACCCTGGTGAAAAAATCGGCCTCGTCGGACCGAATGGCGCGGGCAAGACCACGCTGTTTCGCATGATCACCGGGGAGGAATCCGCCGACGACGGCGAAATCTCTGTACCCAGGAAACTCACCATCGGCTACTTCCGCCAGGACGTAGAAGAGATGAAGGGCCGCAGCGTTGTGGACGAGGCGATCGCGGGCAGCGGCCGCGCTGGAGAGTTGCATCACGAGCTGAATGAGTTGAGCCTGGAACTGGACGATCCGGCTAAACTCGCCCGCTTCGGAGAGGTGCAAGAGGAGTACGAACACCTCGGCGGCTATTCGCTCGAAGCGCAAGCGCGCGAGGTTCTGCACGGTCTCGGTTTCGCCGACGATCAGATCGACGGGGACGTCGGCGCTCTCTCCGGCGGCTGGAAAATGCGCGTGGCTCTGGCCCGCGTTCTGCTCGGCCGGCCCGGTGTGCTGCTGATGGACGAGCCCACGAATCACTTGGATATCGAGTCGATCATTTGGCTCGAACAGTTCTTGAAGAACTACGAAGGCGCGCTGTTCATGACCTCGCACGATCGCGAATTCATGAACCGCGTCGTCACAAAAATCGCCGAGATCGACGGCGGCGAGATCACCACCTACACCGGCAACTACGATTTCTACGAACGCGAACGCGCTATTCGCGAGGCGAATCAGGAGGCCGCGTTCGCGCGCCAGCAGGCCATGCTCGCCAAGGAGCAGCGGTTCATCGACCGCTTCCGTACCCACGCCGCCAAGGCCGCTCAGGTGCAGAGCCGTATCAAGGCGCTCGACAAAATCGACAAACTCGAGTTGCCGAAGAAGCGCGAAGTGGTCAAGTTCGAATTCCGTGTGCCACCGCGCTCGGGCGACCAGGTCGCCGTCATCGAAGGCATCTGCAAATCCTACGGCGCGCGGACGATCTACAAGGATTTCAGCGCCACCATCCGCCGGGGCGAACGCTGGGCGGTGATGGGCCGGAACGGCGCCGGCAAATCCACGTTGCTAAAGATCATCGCCGGCAACCTGGATCCGGACTCGGGTATCGTACGCCTGGGCGCCAGTCTGCAGATGGGTTACTTCGCGCAGCAATCGCTTGACATCCTCAATGCCGACCTGACGATCATCGATCAGTTGCAGCGCGACTTTCCTCACGACACGCTAGGCTCGCTCCGCTCGCTGGCCGGCGCGTTCCAGTTCTCCGGCGAGGACGTCGAGAAGAAAATCCGCTCGTTATCGGGCGGCGAAAAATCGCGCGTGGCGATGGCGCGGATGCTCTACAATCCGCCGAATTTTCTCGTCCTCGACGAGCCCACCAACCACTTGGATCTGGCGACGAAGGAAATGCTGGTGGAAGCGCTGAAGGAGTTCGAAGGCACGATGATCTTCGTCTCGCATGATCGCGCCTTTCTGCGCGGCTTGGCAAATCGCGTGCTCGAACTCGGCGACGAACCCGCGATTTACCCCGGTAGTTACTCGGAATATGTGACGGCGCTGGGCCACGAAGCGCCCGGCATCTATCACTGATCGAAGAGCGCGGCGGGAACGGGAACGATCGGCGGGCGCACGGACTCCGGCGTCCAGCCGTAGAGTTGCTGCGTGATCGGGCCGCAGATGCGGCCCTGGCACGCGCCCATCCCGCAGCGCGTCTGCAGCTTCGCGTCGCGCCACGACCGGAACGGGTCCAGCGCGCCACGCGTGACATTCTCGCATCGGCACACAACGGTATCGGCCTTCGCCAGCGCGGCCAGGTCCGGGTGCAGCCGGTACGTTTCAATCAGATCGCGGACGAACCGCCGGGACACCGGCCGGGTCGCCAGCCCGCAGGCTGCCCGGCCGGCCACTTCCCCTTCGGCCAACGCTTTTTCCAGGCCGCCGATGCCGGTAGGCTCGCCCGCGCAATACACGCCCGCGACGGACGTCTGTTGTTTGGAATCGACGGCGACGAAACCATCGTCCAGACGGCAGCCTAGTAACTGCGCGGCTTCCGTATTCGGCACCAGGCCGAAACCGCATGCGACGTAATCGACCTCCAGCGCGCTCCCGTTGGAGAGGTGCAGCTTACCGTCAAAGCGTACGGGCCACGTCCCGGTCCGCATCGGCAGGCCGAGTCTCATCGTGATCGCCTGCGGCAACTTCGACGGGTAGGCACGCAGCAGTTTCAACAGCCGGCCGAGCGGCGCTTGTTCGATGACGGAGACCTTCGCGCCGCGTTTTCGAAGCGTCGCTCCGACGGCCAATAGCAGCGGACCCGATCCCGCCACTGCCACGCGCTTGCCGCGAACGTCGAGACCGCTCTTGACGAACGCCTGCAAGCCGCCCGCGCCGAATACTCCCGGCAGCGTCCAGCCGGGAAACGGCAGAAACAGCTCCCGCGCGCCGCTGCAAACGATCAACTTCGCCGCGGAAATCACGCCCTGCGTATCGGTATGCAGCGTGAAGCCGGGCCGGAGGTCGAAGACGCGCGTCGACGGATGAAACGTAACGTGGTCCGGAATCGAGATCGCAAGTTCACCCCGCCATATCTGCCCGCCATGGGACGGATTGTCGTCGATCAACACGACACGCTTGCCCGCCGCCGCGCGGCAAGCGGCCAGGCCGGCCGGCCCCGCTCCCAATACCGCTATGTCGAACATACCCGCATTCCTTGCCTGCAGAGCGTCTGGCAGGCGAGTTGGTGGGGACGGCCGTCGATGGCGACCCGGCACGCCATGCAAACTCCCATTCCACACAGCGGCGCGAAGTCCGCCGCGTGGGCGATCAGCGCCGCCGCGACCGAAGTGCCATCGGCGACGCTCACCGGTTTTTCGTTGAGAATCAGTTCAACCATCGAATCTCCGGGGATGGTACGGCGCCGCTGGAACCGGCGGCTGCCTGTTCAGTAGTAACGCAGCCAACACGGCGGCGGTTCCCAAAGATGTTGTGATTCCCAGACCTTCGTGGCCGGTGGCGACGAAGACGTTCTCCCGGTACTCGCCAATGAGCGGCTGTTTATCGGGTGTGCAGGCGCGGAATCCGGTCCAGGCGCGAAGGATGTTGCAGTCGCGCAGCGCGGGCAGAAAATGAAAGGCGCGTTCGAATACCTGCCGCATCATGTGCGGGTCGATCCCGGAGTGGATCGCGCCGTACTGACGCGACGAACCAATCAGCAATTGGCCGGAGGGGCGCGGCTGCACATTGAAGGCCACGGACTCCTCGGCGTCGCCCTGGGCGTTCTGAATGTAACCGATGTCGATGATCTGGTGCCGCGCGACGCCGGGATAGCGATCTGTGATCGCCAGGTGCCCTTTTCGCGGGCGCAAGGCCAACTCTGGAAAGTATTCGGAGGTGCGTGTCCCGCAGGCGTAGATGGTCTTCTTCGCGGCCGGGACGGGCGGCCGGACGACGCGGATTCCGTTCAGCAGCCAGCGGGTCACAACCGGCGCATAAACCACGGCATCACGGCGGCTCAGCAGGCCGCCGGCCAGGCCGGGCCGAAGGTTCGGCTCCAGCTCGTAGAGCTGCTTCGCATCCAGGCGTTCCGCCGAAGAGTCCGCCGGCAACTCGCCTTCGGAGATCCAGAGCGTGCCGCAGTTGGAAAACTCCGCGGCCGCGGGCAGGCGGGGCGCCAGGCTATGCCACAGGTCGAGCGAATACGCGGAGAGTTCGTCGCCCATGGCGACCAGGTGGCCCATGCCGGCGGCCGTCGCTCCGCCACCGATGACCCGATCCTCAACAACCGTCACGTCCGCGCCGGCATCGGCCAGGGCTCGCGCGCAAGCCGCGCCAACAATGCCCGCTCCGACGATGACGAAATCGCTCATGCACGGATGCCGTTTACAAAAGGATCGGTGGGATCGAGCACGAGTTTACCGTGCGCGCTCACCCACGCGCGCCCGGTGATGAGAGGCCGGATGCGGTCGCCATCGGGCGTATAGCGGCCTTCAAACACCGAACCAATGATCGATTCCTGCCGCCACACTTCGCCCGGCGCGAGTTTTCGATCGGCGGCCAGACATGCAAGTTTCGCGCTGGTGCCGGTGCCGCACGGCGAACGATCATAGGCCTTGCCCGGGCAGAGCACGAAGTTGCGATTTCCCTCGGACAGCTCGATGTGATCGATCTCCGCGCCTTCTGCACCGGTAATCCCGTTGGCCGTCAGCGCCTGGCGGATCTTCCAGGCGTACTCGGTAAGGCCTTCGACATCGCCGAGCGGGTGCTCCGCGAGAAAGAACCAGTTGCCGCCCCAGGCGATGTCGCCGCTCACGCCGAGGCCCGGCACCTCCACTCTCGTTCTGTATCGATAGCTGGGCACGTTGGCGATACTCACTTCACCCGATGGGCGCAGCGTCGCCCTGACCTCGCCCACCGGCGTGTCGAGAACGTGATCGCCCGGAGCGATGCGCCCCAGATACGCCAGCGTGGCGATTACGCCGATCGCGCCGTGGCCGCACATGCCGAGGAAGCCGACGTTATTGAAAAAGATAACGCCGTTCGGTTCGCACCACAGCGCGCCGACCATCACGTCGTTCCCGCGCGGCTCGTTCACGACAGCGGAACGGAAGCTATCGAATCCGGTTCGAAATCGATGCAGCCGCTCCGCCATGGAACCGGAACCCAGGTCAGGCCCGCCGGAGAGGATGAGACGGGTGGGCTCGCCGCCGGTGTGCGAGTCGATGAACTCAACGAAGCGCATTCGGCCGCTCCGCGATCGCCTTGCGGATGATACCGAGAATTCGCGCCCGCTCCTCGCCTTCCAGTGGGAGCCGCGGTGGACGTGTAAATTCGCTGCACATCCCGGTCTCCTGCGAGGCAAGCTTGATATATTGCACCAGCTTAACGTGCGTGTCCAAATGGAGGAGCGGGGTATACCAGCGATACAGCTTCAAGGCCTGTTCCCATTGACCAGCCATCATGAGATCCCAAAGCGCCCGGTTCTCGTCGGGGAAAGCGTTTACCAAACCCGACACCCAGCCAACCGAGCCGAGCAAAACGGACTCCATCACCAGATCGTCGACGCCGCTGAAGATCACATAGCGGTCGCCAGTGAGGTTGACGATGTCGGTGATGCGGCGCGGATTGTCCGAAGACTCCTTAATGCACACCAGCGTCGGCTCGTCCATCAGCTCGACGAACATGTGCGGTGTGATGTCCACCGAATAGGCCGGCGGGTTGTTGTAGACCATGATAGGGAGTCCGCTCGCGCGGGCGACGGCTCGGAAATGGGCCATGGTCTCGCGCGGATCGGACTTATAGATCATCGCCGGAAGCACCATCAGGCCGTCCAGGCCGAGCCGTTCACAGTCGCGCGCATAGCGGCAGGCGTTGGCGGTTGTTGACTCGGCGACGCCGGAGAGCATGGGGACGCGGCCGGCGATAGCCTCCTTGGCGGCCTCCAGCACGGTGAGTTTTTCGGCGTACTCGTGAGTCGTGTTCTCGCCGACGGAACCCAGGACGACCATGCCGTGCACGCCCGCCTTGATCATCTTGTCCAAGTGGGTTTGCATGGCCGGCAGATCGTGCGAGAAGTCCGGTTTAAAGTGAGTTGTGGCGGCGGGAAAGACGCCGCGCCAGTTACAGGTCATAGTTCTCCGTAGAAGCGCCAGGCGGCGCGGAAGTCAGGCTGTACGGCCTGCTGGGTCAGACTGGCGCGAACCAGTTCGACGGGCATTGTACCCAGTTTCAAGATCGTATCGTGGAACTGCTTTTCGGTCATCTTGCCGCTGACAACCAATTCCCTGTGCAGGGCGCGGAACTGCAATCCGCCGAGCATGTAGGCGGCCTGATAAAGCGGCTCGTAGCTGGACTCGAACGACCGGCGCACTTCGCCGGCGGCGTTTTCGCGCTCGTGGCCAACGCGGTCGACCAGGAAATCGACGCACTGCTGGGCCGTCATCTTCTCGAGATGAAAACTCAACGAGAACAATATGCGGGCGCAGCGGTGCATGCGCCAGAACAACATCCCGATGCGGTTCTCCGGTGTCTGGGGAAAGCCGAGATCCCACAGACGCATCTCCCAATACAACGCCCAACCCTCAATCCAAAACGGCGTGGAAAAGGCGCGCCGGTAGGTCCGGTGCCGGGCGTTCATATACATTTGCAGGTGGTGGCCGGGGATGACTTCGTGATGCACGGTGGCGCGCGAGAAGTGAATATTGTTCCCGCGCATGCTCATCATTTTCGATTCGTGCGGCATCTCGCCGGTAGGAAAGGAGACGATGATGGATTCGCCGCCGAGAAAGAAAGGATTCAGGCGCTGCCGCTCCGGCGTCATCATCTGCATTCGCCAAATATCCTTGGCGTATTGCGGAACGGTAAGCAGGTTGCGCTGCTCCACGAAGTTGGCGGCCTCAAACACCATGTCGCGCACTAGCGTAGTCTGCTGCCCGGGCGGCACGTGGAGGTTCTTTACGTGCTCCAACGCCTTTTTCCAGTCGTCGCCGAAGCCCAGGTCCCGCGAGGCGCGCAGCATCTCCTTCTCGCACCATTCGAACTCTCTTTCGGCGATCTTCACGAGTTGCTCCGGTGAGTAGGGAATGAAGGCGAATTCTAGCTCCGCGCGCAGCGCGGCATCGCCGATGGGATCGCCGACAATGGTGTCCTGGTCCGTTTTCTCGACACCCGCGAGTTTCTCCCGCAAGGCGGTGGCATAGGCGTCCAATGACTTGGCGAACCGGCCGTAGGGTTCGGCGGTCCACCAGCCGAACAGTGGATCGTAGCCGGTGTAGAAAGTGTTCCACTCCTTGAGATGTCCGAGCAGGCTGCGCGTGAGAACGGCGGCGCGGTTTGCGATGGTGGGCTTAAAGCGGCTCTTTTGCGAAGGCAGTTCCTTAATCGCGTGGCCGATCTCCCGGTCCAGACGGTGCAACAGAGCTGCGATCTTTTGCGGATCCACCGGTTCCACGCGCCGGCGGCTATCGATGAGTTCGAACACAGGATCGGAGAACGGCAGCAGCGGCTTGGCTTCCCGCACCCGCTGTTCGGTGAGATCGAGCAGGCGCAGCTCCCGGCGAATCTCATTGGACAGCAGAACAACATCGATCCGCGCGTCGGGCGAGAGCCCGGTAAAGGGCAGCGTCCGAAGCGTGGCCTGCCACGTGGAGAAGAACGCGCGCAACGCCTTCAGGCGTTGCGGGGCCTCCTCGATGCGATAAAAGCGGTTCAGCGCGCCGAGGTCCGCCTGGTAGCGTTCGATGTGCGAACGCAGCCCGGCCGGCTCCTCGAAGTCGGCCGCCGCGGGAGCGGAATACACAACCTCTTTGGCCCGCGAAACATGCGGAGGAGTCTGGCCGGCCAGGGTGAGTGAGAAGATCAGGATGCCGCGAAGCACCCCTCTAGATTCCACAATCTAGTCGTAGTATTCAAGACCTAAGTGCGTGATGAGGTCCTCGCCGCGCATCCAGCGCAGGGTGTTTTTGAGTTTCATCAGTTGGATGAAGATGTCGTGCTCGGGGTAAAGGCCAGGAGCGGTCATGGGCGCTTTGAAGTAGAAACTGAGCCACTCCTGAATGCCCTTCATTCCTGCCCGCTGGGCCAGATCGAGGAAGAGAACGAGGTCCAAAACAATGGGCGCGGCAAGAATGGAGTCCCGGCAAAGGAAGTCGATCTTGATCTGCATGGGATAGCCCAGCCAACCGAAGATGTCGATGTTGTCCCAGCCTTCCTTCTCGTCACCGCGGGGCGGGTAGTAGTTGATGCGTACGGAGTGGAAGAGATCCTTGTAGAGCTGCGGGTAGAGATTGGGCTGAAGAATCTGGTCAAGCACGCTGAGCTTGGTCTCCTCCTTCGTCTTGAAGGATCCCGGATCGTCGAGCACCTCTCCATCGCGGTTGCCGAGTATGTTGGTGGAGAACCAGCCCGAACAGCCCAACATGCGCGCCTTCAAGCCGGGCGCGAGCAGAGTCTTCATGTACGTCTGGCCGGTTTTGAAGTCCTTACCGCAAACCGGTACGTTGTTCTCGCGGGCCAACCCGAGCAGGGCCGGAATGTCGTGTGTAAGGTTTGGAGCGCCATTCGCGAAGGGGACGCCGGACTTCAGAGCCGCGTAGGCGTAAACCTGGCTGGGCGCGATGCCGGGGTCGTTCGAAGCAAGGCCGTTTTCGAAGGCCTCCAAAGTCTGGTGCACCTTGGCCGCCTTGTGGAACACCTCGGTGGAGCCGCACCAAATGACGACAAGGCGTTCGCAACCGTTGGCCCTCTTGAAACGCTTCATATCGTCCATGAGCGCCTCGGCCTTGTCCATGAGCGAGCCCTTGGATTTGACGTTCGGCCCGTCGATGCGCTTGACGTAGTTGCGGTCGAAAACCGCTTTCATCGGCTTGACCTTGTCGAGCGAACCCTTCACCCGCTTGAGCAATTCGGGTTTCAGAACCTGGGCATGCTGCGCCGCCTCGTAGGCGGAGTCCTCGAAAATGTCCCAGCCGCCGAAGACGAGCTGGTTCAGACCTGCAAGGGGAACGAACTCGTTGATCTTAGGCGTGCGGTTATCGGTGCGCTTGCCCAGGCGGATCGTGCCAAGCTGCGTGAGCGAGCCGACCGGCTCGCCGAGACCCTTCTTGACGGCCTCGACGCCTGCCATGAACGTAGTGGAGACGGCACCCATGCCGGGCGTCAGAACTCCGAGTTTGCCCTTGGCCGGGGCGATATTGATGCTCATCGTCCGAGGGTACGCGCGCACCTGCCGGACGGTCAAGAAACGGACAGCATTTGGCATGTTATATACGTTTAGTAAAATGATTTTACATGCTCCGGCGAGCCTTGGCAATTCCTTTGCGGCGTGCCGCGCAATTGCGGGAACCCCTGTTATTGCAGGGGCCGAGGGGCGCGGGCAAAACGACGCTAGCGCGCGCGGAGTTCCCGGAATACGCCTACTTCTCGATGGAGGACCCGGACGCGCGCCGGGCGGTGGCGTGGTTGCGCGGCCCGGCCATTCTCGACGACGCGCATCGCGCACCCGAGGTCCTGGAATACGTGACGGGAAAGCCGGTAATCGCCGTAAGCTCCCAGCGGCTGCGGACGGCGCTGCCGACGCTTACGCTGTACCCGCCGACGCGCGCGGAGTTGGAGCAGCGGCCGCCGTTGACGCTGGAACCGCCGGAACGGTTTGCGGCGGCGCAGCCGTTTCCGGATGGGCGCAGCTATTTGCATCACGACGTGCGGGATCTGGTCCACGTGCGGGAATTGGAACGGTTCGAGACCTTCGCTCGCGAGGTTCGCGAACGGAGCGGCCAAGTGCTGGACCAACAATCCATCGCGCGGGCGTGCGGTTTATCGCATCGGACTGTGGTGCGTTGGATGAACGCGCTGGACCAGTGTTTCCGGCTTCTGTTGCTAGCGCCCGACGAACACACGTTTGGGCGGCGCGTGATCCGCGCACCCAAGATGCACTGGCTGGGTTCCGATTCGTTCGAGAGCCAGGTGGTTTGGGAGATGTACCGGAACGCGCTGCACTCGGGCAATGAGCCTGCGATGCGCTACTGGCGCGACTCAAACGGTCTGGAGATTCCGTTGATTATGGACGGAACGCCGGTGATGATCGCGCGCGAACCGAACCCGGTGGACGAGGCACGGCTGCGCCGCTGGCAGGCCCTTGCGGGGACGGCCAGCGGCGCAATCGTCGGGGAGCGGGCCGGACCGTCGCGGAGGGGGGCGTTCCGCTATTCGGCCCGGCAGTTGTAGCCGGTTAGGGCCGGCCGCGGCCCTCCCCTCGGCGGGACTCGAGCGCATCCAGTTTTGTCTTCTGTTCATCCGTCAGGATCGCGCGGAACTTGACCTGAAGTTTGGCCTGCGCCGCCGATTGCTGAGCGTGCAGCGTACCAAGAGCGGTTGCAATGCGGTCAATCGTGGCATCGGGACCGTTGGCCTTGATCGCCGCATTCATCTCCGTCCGCAGGCTCTCCATCTGGCCCCGCGCGGTCTCCATCGCGGCCTGCGCGCCGTCGTAGAGCGATTTGACTTGCGCATTCTGCGCGTCGGTCAGATTGAGATAGCCCGCCAGAAATTCCTGACGTGAGGCGCCGCCGCCGGGTCCGCCCATGCCGCCGGGACGCTGGGCGGCCACGGGCAATACGGTGGAGGCGGCAAGGGCCGCACACAGGGCTAGTTTCGTGAATTGATGAGTCATTTCAAACCTTCCTTTCGTTCTGGCGTCTTGTTGTCAAGCGCCGCTGTATAGAGAAACGCGGCCGGCGGAAACAGGTTGGTTAAGAAGTGTGAAGGCGGACGCCCCAAGCGATAATGAAGGAAGCATGCAGCGAACCGCTCTCCTTCGCGCCGCCGGATTTGCCATGGCGGCGGCCATTTTGGTCATCGCCCAGAAGACGGCCAAGGTTCCCGACAACGAGATCCACAAAGCGACCGCCGTTCCGGACCGGATCATCTTGAATTGGGCCGGCGATCCGGCGACGACGATAGCCGTGAATTGGCGAAGCACTTCCGCCGGCGGTTTCGCGGAGATCGCTCTGGCCGAGGATGGGCCGGGACATCCGAAGAAGGCCCGGAAAGTGGACGCCGTGTCGGAAGATTTTGTCACCGATGCGGGGCCTGCGCGGGCGCACTTCGTGCATATTGACGGCTTGCGCGCGGATACTCCGTATGTGTATCGCGTGGGTGACGGTATGAACTGGAGCGAGTGGAACCAGTTCCGGACGGCGTCGGATTCGGCGTCGGCTCCCGTGGAGTTTGTTTACGTGGGTGACGCGCAGAACGATATCTATTCCATGTGGTCCCGCGTGATCCGGCAGGCCTACGGCGACGCGCCGAAGGCGCGCTTCATCATCCACGCGGGCGACTTAGTGAATCGCGGAATCGTGGACTACGAATGGGGCGAATGGTTCGCGGCGGCGGGCTGGATCAACAGATCCATCGTTTCGCTGCCCACTCCGGGCAACCATGAGTATCCGGCGGACGCGCAGAAGGTCCGGCACTTTACGGGACACTGGCGAAAACAGTTCGCGCTGCCGTCGAACGGTGTGAAAGGGCTGGAGGAGTCCAACTACTACGTCGACGTGCAGGGAGTCCGGTTGATTTCGTTGAACTCCAACGAACGGCAGAAGGAGCAGGGTGAGTGGCTGGACGCGTTGCTATCGGCGCCGAACCGGCCCAGGTGGACAATTCTGACGTTCCACCATCCGATCTATTCGCCCGCGATCAAGCGCGACAACAAAGTTCTGCGCGAGATGTGGCAGCCGATTCTGGATAAGCACCGCGTGGACATGGTTCTGACCGGCCACGACCATACGTACGGCCGCAGTAACTTGATGACGGGCAAGACGGGGATGAAGGGCGGGACGATGTATGTCGTGTCGGTCTCCGGCCCGAAGCAATACGAGTTGGAACGTGAAAACTGGATGGCGCGAGCGGCGGCTGATACGCAGCTTTATCAGGTGATTCGAGTGGACCCGGCGAAGATTCGTTTCGAAGCGCGAACGGCGCGGGGCGGCTTGTACGACGCCTTTGAGCTGCGCAAGGGGAAGCCGAATCGGCTGGTGAATCTGATTCCGAAGACGCCCGAGAGGCTGGCCGCGCCGGCGAAATGAAGCAGGTTTTGGTGGTTTGCCCGGAGGCTCCGTATCCGGCGCTGGGTGGGGGCGCGCAGCGCATCGCGGCGTTGATCGGATACTTCCGCGAGCGCGGCTGCGCTGTCGACGTGCTGACGTTCGTGCCGTTTGAGGCGCCGGCCGGCGTGCTGCGGGAGGTCATGACGGTACCGCTGCCGGCCAACGGGCGATCCCTGGCGGCGCGCATATTTAGAAACGCCGGACGGCTGATTCGCAGCGTGCCGCCGCTGGTGGACCGGCTGGCGGGACTCGAACCGCGGATTCGAGAGGCGCTGGGAACGCGGCGCTACGACGTGGCTGTGCTGGAACACCTGTGGATCGCACCGTACGCCGACCTGTTTCGAGCCTACGCCGGGAAGGTTTGGTGCGACTTGCAGAATATCGAATCGGCATTTTTCGAGACGTTGGCGCGGTCCTCCCGGCCGCCGATGTGCTGGGCTCATGCGCGCTTCGCGAGGCTGAACCGGGAGATCGAAGAGCGGTGGCTGCCGCGATTCGACGGTCTGCTGGTTTGCTCCGGCGACGATGCCCGGCGCATTGGACGGGGAAGCGTCATCCCGAATACCATTCCGTGGCGGCCCAGGTTCGATGTGGAGAAGAGCGCGAGCATAGTGTTCTCCGGCAACATGGAGTATCACCCGAATTCGCAGGCCGTGCGGTGGTTCTTCGAGGAGATCTGGCCGGCAGTGCGCAAGGCCGGCGTACGTTGGCGTTTGGTGGGGATGAACGCGCACGCAGTGGCGCACGTGGTGCGCGGCGATTCGTTCATCGAAGTGACCGGCATGGTGCCCGATGCGATGGCGGAGATCGCCGCCGCCCGTGTGGCGGTGGTTCCGCTGCGCGCCGGAAGCGGAACACGTGTAAAAATTCTGGAGGCTTGGGCGGCGGGAACCGCGGTGGTTTCGACGTCGATCGGGGCGGAGGGCCTGCCGGTGGAAGGCACGCTGCGCGTGGCGGATACGGCGGCTGGGTTCGTGCGCGAAGTACTGAATTTATTGGGTGACGGCGAAGCGCGCGCGGCGCTGGCTGCGGGGGGCCGGAGTATGTACGAAGCCCGCTACCATAACGCGGCGGCGTGGCAGGCGTTCGACAACGCCGGATTGCTGTAGCGACTTTTTGTTGCAGGCCGGGTTCAAAGTCCCGGGTCTATACTAATAAGGACGTTCATGCGGTTCAGCATCGACGCGCACGCAATCGGCAGGCACCTGACGGGGAATGAGGTTTATGTTCGGAGTCTGCTTGAGGGATTCGCTGCGCTAGACAAAAAATCGGAATTCATCGCCTACACGTCGGTCCGCGGGGCCGCGGAGCATCTGCCCGCCCGGATCCGGACCGCTCATGTAAGCGAGAACCCCTTTGTGCGTTTGGGCGTGGACCTGGCGAGGCAAGTACGCAAGGACCAACCCGCTCTGCTGCATGTGCAGTATACGGCGCCGCTGCTGTGTCCCGCCCCGGTGGTCGTAAGCATTCACGACGTCAGTTACCTGGAGCATCCGGAATTTTTCACGCGAATGCGGCGGACACAGTTGCGGTTCACCGTGGAGCGGACGGTGCGCCGGGCGGCAAAGATTTTGACGCTAAGTGAATTTTCACGGCAGGGAATTGCCAACGCGTATTCGCTGGATCCGTCGCGGATCGCGGTAGTGCCGGCGGCGTGCTCGGAGATTTTCAAGCCCCTTTCGAAGGCCAAGGCGAAGGCGTTCGTCGAAGGCCGGTTTCAGTTCGACCATCCGTTTGTGCTGTGTGTTGGCGATCTGCAACCTAGGAAGAATCCGCTGGGTTTGATCCATGCGTTTGAGTCGCTGGTTGCGAACTGTCCGGAGTTACCGCATCACTTGGTGATGGTGGGCAAGGATACGTGGTATTCGCCGCGCGTCCATCAGGCGGCGGAGAATTCGCCGTTCGGCAATCGCATTCACTTCACCGGGTGGGTGGACGACGCGGAACTGTTGCAGCTTTACAACGCCTGCGACATTTTCGTCTTTCCGTCCTACTACGAGGGCTTCGGAATTCCGATTCTCGAGGCGATGGCCTGCGGGCGCGCGGTAGCCTGCGCCGGCACATCGGCGATGCCGGAGGTGGCGGGCAAAGCGGCGGTTCTGTTCGATCCACATTCGACGGAGAACATGATGTCCGCGATGCGGAGCCTGCTGCGAAACGCGGAGATGCGGGCACGGATGGAACGGGCGGGGCAGCAGAACGCGGCGCGCTTCAGTTGGCGCGGAACGGCGCAACGGACATTGGACGTCTACTACGAAGTGGCAGGCGTAAAGACCAAGGGGCGGCAGCGAACGGCACAGACGGAGAGGCGCTAGGTGGGCTGGTTTGTGTTCGCGGCTGCGACCCTGCTGGCGGCAGGGCCGCGCGAGGAACTGCTGCGGTACCAGGTCAATTGGCCCAGCGGACTGGGCTTAGGCGAGGCGCAGATGCGATCCTCGCGCGACGGCGGAAATTGGAATTTGGAATTTCAGATAGAAGCGTCTATTCCGGGATTTCGGGTAATGGACACCTACCGGTCCCGCGTGGACGGCAAGTATTGCGCGTCGGAGATCGAAAAAGAGTTTGAGCACGGAACCCGCAAAGGCAAGGAGAAAACGGCGTTCGCCAACGGGACGGCGACGCGGGAGACGGTAGGGGGCGGCAGGAGCGAGTTCGCCGTTCCGGAGTGCCCGCGCGACGCGGTGGCGCTGCTGTTTTTCGTTCGCGACGAAGTGGCGCGCGGACGGCTGCCCGGACCGCAAATGATCTATTTCGGCGCGGAGTACGAGGTGCGAGTGCGGTTCGTTGGCGTGGAACGGGTGAAGGTCGCCGAAGCGCCGATGGAGACCGACCGCCTGAAAGTCACGGTGACGGGAAGTGCGTCAAAATTAGAGTTTGAACTTTTCCTGGCCCGGGACGAGGCACGCACGCCGGCATTGGTGCGGGTGCCGTTCGCGATGGGCACATTCACGATGGAGTGGCTCCGCTGAAAATCGCTTTGTTCTCTCCGATGCCGCCGGCCAAGAGCGGCATCGCCGACTATTCGGAAGCGCTGGCCGGCGCAATGCGCCTGCAAGCCGCGGTGGAAGTGTTCGCGTCGAAGCCGGCGCGCTTCGACGCCCCGGCGTACGATGCGGTGATCTATCAGATCGGAAATAACGGGCACCACGACTTCGTCTACGAGGAGGCGCTGCGGACACCTGGCATCACAGTGATGCACGAAGCGAACCTGCACCACCTGATCACGGATTTGACGATTCGCCGCCAGGATTGGGACGGGTACGTGGAAGCGTGCGCGTTCGATGGCGGCGGGGCGGCGCGCGCGTTCGCCGAGCGTGTGCGGGCGCTGGAGGTAGGGCCGGACTACGAAGGCGTGCCGATGCTGCGGCGGGTGCTGGAGCGATCGAGAGCCGTAATTGTGCATAGCGGCGCGGTGGAGGCCGATGTGCGACGCGCTGGATTCGACGGCCCGGTGGCGCGGATTCCGCATGGCGCGTGGCTGCCGGAAGGCGTCCACCTTGGGTACCGCGACAAATTGGGGCTGGACGAACAGACGCCGCTGGTCGGCGTGTTTGGATTCTTGAAGCCGTACAAGCGAATCGCGGAGAGCCTGCGCGCGATGCGGCGCCTGGTGCGCGTGCGGCCGGATGTGAAGATGATTCTGTGCGGAGAGCCGCATCCGGATTTTCCGGTGGCGTCGATGATTCGCGGGCTCGGCCTCGAGGAAAATGTGCGGATGCTCGGGTTCGTTGAGATCGAGGAGTTCGCGGGCTACATTTCGGCGTGCGACATCATCCTGAACCTGCGGTTTCCCACCGTGGGAGAGAGTTCGGGGACGCTGCTGCGCTCGTTGGGATTGGGCAAGGCGGTGGTGGTGAGCGACGTGGGAAGCTTCGCCGAGTTTCCCGATGCGATCTGCCTGAAGACGCCGGTGGACGCGCGCGAGGAAGACACGCTGTACGAGTATTTGAACCTGCTGGTTTCGCGGCCGGGATTGGCGCGCGAGATGGGCGCGAGGGCGCGGCGGTGGGTTGCCGAAGAGTGCAACTGGGAGCGCGTGGCCGGGATGTATCTGGACTTCGCGCGCGCGGTCCGCGACGGAGAGACATGGATGCAGCCGGTGACCGCGCCGGTGACGGTGGCCGAGGCGACGATCGAAGCAGAGTTGGATTTGTCCGCGCCGCCCGAGGCGCCGAAACAGGTGGAACCGGAGTTCATTCTGGGATGGGCGGCGCGGGACGCGGAGAGCACGGCCTACGCCGAGACGCACATCACACGGTTGGAACGCACGTTGAACATCACGCCACCGGGCACCGCGGCGGACAGCGTTTTGGAGATGGGCGCGTACATGCAAATAACGCCGGCGCTGCGCGGCCGGCTGGGATATGGACACGTGCGCGGCTGCTATTACGGGCCGGCGGGGCAGGTGGACCATCGCGAAGTGCGATCCGCCGCGGGTGAGATTTTCGCGTGCGATGTGGACCTGTTCGACGCGGAGAAGGACCGGTTTCCCTATGAGGACGGATCGTTCGCAACGGTGCTTTGCTGCGAATTGTTGGAGCATCTGCCCACCGATCCCATGCACATGATGGCGGAGTTGAACCGGATCCTCCGAGACGGCGGACACCTGGTGTTGACCACGCCAAACGTGGCGTCGCTGCGCGCGGTGCGGGCGATTCTGGAGGGATATCATCCGGGATTCTTTCCGGCCTACATCAAGCCGGCGCGGCCGGGCGAAGAGGTTGAGGCGCGGCACGCGCGCGAGTACACGCCGCGAGAAATTCATTTTTTAATGACCGATGGCGGATTCGAGGTGGAGAGGCTGGAGACCGGCGAGTTCTTGGACAAGCCGCGCCCGGAAGACCGATGGGTGCTGCGGATGTTTAACCAGTACCAACTGCCGAAGCATTTGCGCGGCGATGGAATTTACGCGGTGGGGCGGAAGACGGGCCCGCTGAAGAAGCGCTATCCTGCGTGGCTGTACGAGGGGGGAGAATAAACTTCGTGCGCGTTTCGCTGCAACCTTCGAACGGAGAGGCGGCCGGCTGGCAACTGCTGGACGCGCGGACCGGCGCGTTGATCCGCGAAGGCGAGTGGGTGCGCGAGGCGGTCGAAAGCGACGTGGAGTTGCCTCGCGAGAACGGACTGTACCGGGTGCTGGTTTCGACGGTGGACCCGCTGCGAGGCTGGGCCTACGAACGCGGCGAGAGTTTGCGCGTGGTGGACGTGGCGGTGGAGGACGGTGTGGAGCGCGTGGCGCGCGACCGGATGACTTCGCTGCGAGCGTTGCGGCTGGAGGGGCTGCCTGGGCGCGTGGGCGGCTTTTTGTTGGAGCCGTGGCGGGCTGCGTGGGAGAACCGGGCGCTGATCGCGACGATGGTCCGGCGCGATGTGGAGAGCCGATACAGGGGTTCGCTGGGCGACCGCTTCTGGTCCATCGCCCAACCGCTGTTATTGATGACGACCTACTGGTTTGTGTTCAGCACGGTGCTTCAGAGCCGGCTCAACGACGAGCAGGGGAGCAAGTGGTTCCTGCTGTATTTTGTCTCCGGCATGCTGCCCTGGTTCGCGTTCAACGACTCGGTGAGCCGGGCGCCGTACGTAATTCTGGAGCACAAGAATCTGGTGAAGAAGCTGGTATTTCCGGTGGAGGTATTGCCGATTAACATCGTGCTGTCGGGGCTGGTGGCGTTCGTATTCGCCCTCGCGGTGTTTCTCTTTTTCGTGATGGCCGTGCGGGAGGGGCTGCCCCGCGGAATGATCTACATCCCCGCGCTGCTGATTCCGCAAGTTCTGCTGACGGCCGGCATCTGTTGGGCGTGGGCCGCGTTGGGCGTTTATGTCCGCGACCTGGGCCAGGTGAACGGATTCTTCCTGACGCTGGTTTTCTTCTTGACACCGATCTGCTATCCGATGGACTCCTTGTCGCCGCATATGCTGGCCATACTCCAGAAGGCGCCGATGTATAAGCTGGTTGCGCAGTACCGCTATGTATTTGTGACCCTGGAGCGGCCGGATTTGACGATCTGGCTGCATTCCATGGTCATCGGTATCGTGGCGTTTTATGCCGGGTATGGAGTGTTCCGAAAGCTGCGCGGGAGCTTCGTGGACGTTTTATGATCGAGCCATCGTATTTAGGCGCGTCCAGGCGGCCGCTGGGAATGGCGCTGCTGGTGATAGTTGGTTTGGCCCTGGCGGGAGCGTTTGGCGCGCTGTGGATTTTCTCCTCGGCGCCAGAGGTGCAGGTGAAGGGCGATTTTCCGAGGGTTCTGACGCGCTCCACGCCGATGGAGTTAGAGTGGCGGACGGACCACGGAGCACGGCTGGTGTCGCTGCGGCTGGAACAGGACGGCGTGAGCAGCCCGGTGTTCGAAAACCGCGAAGAGACGGCGCGATGGATGTTCTGGCGTAAGCCCGGGGGCCGGGCGCGGGCGGCGTTGACGATCGGCACCAAGCAGGTGCCGTCGTTGCGGCCGGGCAAGGCAACCGTCGTGATCGAAGTGCAGTCCAACGACTTTCGCGGGCAGATCGCGCGCTTGTCCAAAGAACTGCCGGTGGTGCTGGAGAGTCCCAAAGTGACCCCGGACACGGAGCCGGTGTTCTTTCGCCGCGGCGGAACGGGGATCGTGACGTTCACGGCGGGCGGCGGATGGAGCGAAGCCGGCGTGCGCGTGGGGCCGTACCATTTTCCGAGTTACCCGCTGAAGGGGCGGCCGGAGCGGCGCGTGAGCCTGTTCGCGTGTCCGCCGACGGTGGACGCACGCACGGAACCGGTGATCTATGCGCGGAACCAGGCGGGAGAGGAGGCGGAGTCCGCGTTTCCTCACAGGATGACCGGCGCGAAATTCCGGGATCGCGTGATGGATCTGGGCGAGGGATTCCTGCTGAAGATTTTCGACGAGTTGGACGGCGCGGGCACGGGACCGGCGGCGGAGCGGTTCCTGCGGATCAACGCGGCGATGCGCCGGGAGAACGACGCGGCGCTGGCGCGGCTTGCCGTTCGCACGGAGAACAAACCGCTCTGGAAGGGCGCATTTCAACTGCTGCCGCGCGGAAA
>VFZO01000075.1 GCA_016871155.1 Acidobacteriota bacterium
CGAGTTCGGCCGCGCACCATTTGTCCAAGGCACCGACGGACGCGACCACAACCCCTTCGGCTTCTCGCTCTGGATGGCAGGCGGCGGCATAAAGGGCGGCACAATCTACGGCGCCACCGACGAGTACGGCTACCGCGCCATAGAAAACGTCTCCACAGTGCACGACTGGCACGCGACGATTCTCCACCTGCTCGGCATCGACCACACCCGCCTCACTTTCCGTTTCGGCGGCCGCGACTACCGGCTTACGGACGTGCACGGAGAGCCCATGCGCAGGATCTTCAGCTAGACTGAAAAGCCAATGAGCAAAATCGCCCTCGTCACAGGCGCTGGCTCCGGCATTGGCCGGGCCGTCTCCCAGACTCTGCAAGCAAGCGGCTATGTGGTTCTTCTTACGGGCCGCCGGGAGGAGGAACTGCATAAGACGGCCGCGGGCGCGTCGAACATGCACGTTTTTCCGGCCGACGTTTCAAGCGAGCAGGCGGTCGCGGATCTTTTCGCCAGAATCGAGTCGCAATTCGGCCGTCTGGACGTCCTGTTTAACAACGCTGGGACGAACGCGCCTGCCGTTCCGATCAATGAACTGCCTGTCGGAGAGTGGCACAAAGTCGTTGGCGTAAACCTGACCGGCGCTTTTCTCTGCGCGCGGGCGGCGTTCGGGCTGATGAAGCGGCAAACGCCGCAAGGCGGGCGCATCATCAACAATGGCTCTATTTCGGCGACCACGCCGAGGCCGTACTCGGCGCCTTACACAGCCACCAAGCACGCCGTCACGGGATTGACCAAGTCGCTTGCGCTTGACGGCAGGAAGTTCAATATCGCAGCCGGACAGATCGACATCGGCAACGCCGCCACCGAGATGACCTCGCGCATGACCCAAGGAGTGCTGCAGGCGAACTTCGAACTCGCCACCGAACCCCGCATGGACGCCAGGCACGTTGCGGACGCCGTGCTCTACATGGCGAATCTGCCGTTGGAAGCGAATGTCTTGACGATGACGGTGATGGCCACCGCGATGCCCTTCTCGGGCCGGGGTTAGGGTGACGCCGGGCTGGCCGGCCGCGTTGGCGGGCGCCGTACTTTTTTTGCTCGCCGAAGCGGCAATTTTTCGGAGTGGCCTGTATGTGAAGTACGTCCGGCCCGAATCGTACACCGGTGCGTTTGAGACGGTCATCGAGTTCGAAAACCGGCTGGCCAACGGCCAACGGCCTCGAATTCTGGCTGTGGGTGATTCACGCATGGCGCTGCGAGCCTGGTACGCGAATCAGCTACAGTCGAAGTTCGAATTCGGCAACGCCGGTATCGCGTCGTCCACCCCGCGCGTCTGGAGCTATCTTCTGCGCGAACTCGACCCCAGCCGGAACCGTTACGCGGCGATTCTCTTCCTTCTGCCCAGCTACGAGGACCCCGACGAACTGGAGGATCTTCGGAATCGAGATCTGGACCAGCGCCTCCTACTGCACCGGCTCGGCTACGCGGATATTCCGCGATTCGCCGGTTCGATGACGGACCCGCCGACGCGGCGCGGGGCCGTAGTGCAGCTGCTGTTCAAGGGTCGGCGTATAAGCAGGACGTGCAGGCGTTCCTGAAGAATCCCGCGGAGCGCTTCGCCGAAATGGCCCATCACCAGGAGATGATGACCGGCGTATTGTCAGGTTACGCGGGTGACGAGCGGACGATGGAGGGCGTCGAGATCGATTGGGCGTCGCGCACCGCGAAGTATCCAGAACACTTTACAGCCGAGCAACGCCGGCTCGTGAAAGAGATTTTGCTAGGTCCAGTGGCGGACGACACCGGCACGCGCGAACGCTACCATCGCGAATGGCTGGGCGAGATCGCCGAGGCCTACCGAACGTCGAAGACGAAGCTGATTTTCAGCCGCGTCCCGCGGGCGCCCTATCTGCGGCCGGATATGCTGCGGCGGAAACCGGACGCCTATACGCGCTCCCTGCGCCAACGTCCAAACACGATTCTTGTCGATGAGCACCTGCTCGAGCCGCTGGAAAAACCGGAGTACTTCCAGGACCCGTTTCACCTGAACGCCAGCGGCTGTCTGCGGTTGACGGAAACGCTGACGCGCCACTTGGCCGATGCTCTTTAACACTCTTCAATTCGCGGTGTTTCTCGCCATCGTCCTGGCGGCCTTCTACGCGCTTCCGTGGAAGAAGCCCATTCTGCTGATCGCCAGTTACTACTTCTACATGGCGTGGAATCCCAAGTTCATCCTTCTGATTGCGGCGTTAACGCTTATCGATTTCTTCGCCGGGAAATGGATTGCGCAGGCCGGGGGCCGGACTAGAAAGCTGGCGCTGATCCTCAGCCTGGCGGCGAATCTTGGGTTCCTCGCCTATTTCAAGTATCTGAACTTTCTGGTCGACGTGTTTCGAATTCCCACGGGCCACTTCGACATTCTGCTGCCGATCGGCATCAGCTTTCACACCTTTCAAAGCATGTCCTACGTGATCGATGTCTATCGCCGCCAGGCGAAACCGGTGACCAGCCTGCCCGATTACGCGCTATTCATAGCCTTCTTCCCGCAACTTGTAGCTGGACCGATCGTGCGGGCCACGACGTTCTTCGAGGAACTGTACGCCTGGAAAAAACCCTCGCCGGCCCAGGTGCAGGCGGGGGTGCTGCTGCTGCTCTTCGGACTGATGAAGAAAATGATCGTAGCCGACCAGTTCGCGCAGATGGCGGACGCCTACTTTGCCGACCCAGGTGCCGCCCAGGGGTACCTGGGAGCGTGGGGCGGAGTGCTCGCGTTCACCATGCAGATTTTCTTCGATTTTTCGGGTTACACGGATACGGCCATCGGCTGCGCGGCTCTCTTCGGCTTTCAATTCCCGGAGAATTTCCGGCGGCCATACCTGGCCGGAAGCATCACCGAATTCTGGCGACGGTGGCACATCTCGCTGTCCCAATGGTTGCGCGACTACCTCTACATCTCGCTCGGCGGCAACCGGCGGCATACATATCGCAATCTGATCCTGACCATGCTTCTGGGCGGCCTGTGGCATGGCGCCAGTTGGAACTTCGTGATCTGGGGCGGCTATCACGGAGTGCTGCTCGCCTTTGAGCGCGCGACGAAACTGCGGCCCTCCGCACCGGTCACCTTCGTTCTCGTCGCTATCGGCTGGGTGTTCTTCCGGGCCGTCACGCTGGGTGACGCCTTGTACATTACTGGGCAGCTCGTCACGGCGCCCCCCGGCCGATTCGGCTGGTCGCCGTGGATGCTGCGCCTGGCAATCGCCACCGCTCTTCTGGCCTTTGCCGAGGAACGATGGCAATGGTTCGATCGCGTGGCGAGAGCCCGGCCGCTGCCGTTCGCGGCCGCTGTTGCGGCCATGCTGCTGGGCATTGAACTGTTCGGCGTCACCGGCGTGACGATCCCGTTTGTCTATTTCCAGTTCTGACTCTTTACGCCAGGTGCGCTTCGACAAACCAGAGATCTTTGTCCAAGTCGCGGCTGATCCCGGTGAACAAATCGGCCGTATCGGCGTCGCCCAATCCGGCGGTCTCGTCGATTGCCGCCCGCACCAGCGCACCATGCGCTGCCAACCCGCCGGCGACCCACTCCACCCATTCCGGACTAGCGGGCGGCTCTGGCAACGTCGACGCGGCGGCCGCCTGGCGAATGGTTCCCGAAGCGTTGCCGCCGAGTTGGACCGCTCGCTCGGCGATGTCATCGATGTGGCCGTCGATCCGCCCGGCAATCGCGTCGAAGAGCTCGTGGAGTGCGAAAAACTGTGCACCTTTGAAGTTCCAATGCGCTTCCTTGAGCTGCGAGCGCAGGTCCGTCGCATCCGCCAGACGGGCGTTGAGAATGCCAACGACTTTCCGCCGGGTGTCCTCCGCCAGATTGTTTCTTGTCTTGTTCATACCTGAACGGATGCACGCCACCTCAAAAGAGATGCAACCAAAGCCGGCGCGGAGCGGTCTGTTACGATGAAGCTGTGCGCGTAAAAGTGCTGTTTTTCGGCGTGTTGCGAGACATGGCCGGCCGTCAACAACAGGAGTGCGAGCTGACACCCGGCTCCACGGCAGCCGATCTGTTTGAACAACTCATTCAACAATTTCCCGCGATCCAAGCGGCTCGAAAATCGATCATGGTTGCCCGCAATCACGAATTTACCGACCCTGCCACGGAACTGGCCGACGGCGACGAAGTCGCCCTGTTGCCACCCGTCTCGGGAGGCTCCACCAACTGGCTGCATCGGATCGTCACGCCGGAAAAAGGCAATTTCTACGGCATTACGCGGGAGCCGATCCAGGCCGGCGAACTGGCCAGGCAACTGCTGCAACCGCACGATGGGGCGTTCGTGAACTTCGAAGGCGTGGTGCGCGACAACACCAAGGGCAGATCCACGCGGTACTTGGAATACGAGTGCTACGAGGAGATGGCGATCAAGATGATGGCGCGAATCGGCGACGAAATCGTCGGCAGTCACGCCATCAGCCGGATCGCCATGGTCCACCGGCTGGGCCGCATGGAGATCAATGAGACCTCCGTCGCTGTCATCGCTTTCGCTCCGCACCGGAAGCCTTGTTTCGATGCGGCGCTGGACGGCATCAACAAACTGAAGAAACTAGTGCCGATCTGGAAAAAAGAGTTCTTCGCGGACGGCGAGGTTTGGGTGGACGGCGAGTGGGACGAAAAGTTGAAACCGCTATGAACGCCACGCGGCGCTTGATTGTCGCCTCTCCGATTTTGGCCGCGCAGGAGGTAACCTTTCGGGCCGACGTGAAGCTGGTCCGGATGTTGGCGACCGTCAAGGATGCGAACGGCGCATTGATCGCGGGCCTGGAAAAAGAGGACTTCGCGATCACCGACAATGGCGCGCCGCAGGAGATCGCACACTTCGAAAGGCAAACCGCCCAGCCGCTCTCGGTAGCGATGCTCGTCGATACCAGCGGCTCCACGGCAAAGGATTTGAAGTATGAGATCGACTCGCTCAAGCGATTTTCGAAAGCGCTGTTCGCGTCCGGAAACGTTGGCGATCAGGCCGCGCTGTTCACCTTTAACCACGAAGTGTTGAAGCGCAGCCCGTTCACGCGGAAGCAAAAACGCATTGAAGACGCGGCCAATTCGATTAAGGCGGAGGCCGGCACGTCGCTATACGACGCGATTCTATTGGGCGCGAGCGAGTTGAAGCGCCGCGAGGGGCGGCGTGTGATCGTCGTGATCACCGACGGTGGCGACACGACGTCGCAGACGGATTTTCACGCGGCACTGGAGGCCGCGCACGCCAACGACGCCGTGATCTACAGCATTGTCGTCGTGCCGGTTTCGAACGACGCCGGCCGCAATGTCGGCGGCGAGAACGCGCTGACGCAGTTTTCGAATTCGACAGGCGGACGGTTCTTTCTCCCGTCGGTCGGCGCTGCGCTGGACAAGGCGTTCGACGAGATCCTGCGCGACCTTCGAACGCAGTACCTGCTTACGTACTATCCGAAGAACGTGCCGTTAACGCGCAACCGTTTCCACGCGGTGAAAGTCGGCGTGGGGAAGCCCGGTTTGCGCGTGCAGACGCGCAGCGGCTATTATGGGGAGGCAGCTCCTTAAAGCATGGGTTCGAAGGGTGTTGGAAAAAAGAAGGCGCCGGAGACGACGCATCGCGAAACGGAGTATTTTCGCGAGCTAATCGAAAGGCAGCAACCGGTGCGCGTCCGGCTGATGGACAACCAGGAGCACACCGGCACGCTTGAGTATTTCGACGAGACGTTCGTCCGCCTTACGCGCACCGCCCAACCCAATCTGTTTGTGTTCAAGCACGACATCAAGTATCTGTTCGAAGTTTAGTTCTTCATGGCCTCCTACTTAGAAACCGCGATGGAGATTGCACGGGAGGCCGGTGCGCTTGTCACATCCATGGCAGAACGCCGTATCGGATATGAGTTAAAGGGCGACTTCGATCTCGTGACGGAGGCGGATCGCGCTTCCGAGAGGTTGATTGTGGAGCGCCTGCAATCGCACTATCCGCAGCACACCATCGTCGGCGAAGAGGGTGGCCAGCGGGAGCGTCAAGCCGAGTACTGCTGGTACGTCGACCCAGTGGACGGCACCACGAATTTCGCGCACGGGTTTCCGGCATACAACGTGACGATGGCGGTGGAGCGCCATGGCGAGCTCATCGCCGGCGTGACATTCGACCCCACGCGCAACGAGATGTTCGCGGCCGAAAAAGGTGGCGGGGCCTACTTGAACGGCCGGAGAATTCACGTGTCCAAGGCCCAGAGGGTTGAGGATTCGTTAGTCGCCACGGGTTTTCCCAGTCGAAAACGGCACGAGAACGTGAATATTCACTTCTATTACCAGTTGGCGATGATCAGCCACGGAGTGCGCCGCGCCGGTTCGGCGGCGCTGGACCTAGCCTATGTCGCCAGCGGGCGTCTGGACGGATTCTGGGAATTCGGCCTCAACTCGTGGGACATGGCTGCCGGAATTTTGTTGATCGAGGAGGCGGGCGGACGCTGCTCCGACATGCGGAGCGGTTCGCGCAGCCTGCGCGGTCCTCATCTTCTGGCCGATAATGGCCTTATTCACGAGGAGATGTTGAGGATTTTCAGCGAAGTTTTTGCTGGAACTTTCCGATACCCATTGCCGCAAATCCGGCCAGAATAGGGCTTCGCGGGCGTGTTTGCAGTTGGAACCGCGTGGCCGGGGGGTGGTGTGCCCGCGGAGCAAAATCACCGATCCAGTTTCCTTTCAATGAATTGGCGTGGTAGTCTGGTAGTTCTTATGCGTACCGTGGACTTGATAACCCGCAAACGGGACGGCGAGGAACTCTCCGCCGAAGAGTTGCAGTTCATTGTTGACGGGTATACGCGGGGCGAAATCCCCGACTACCAGATGGCTGCGTTCCTGATGGCCACTTACTTTTCATCGATGACCGACCGCGAAGTCGGGGTTCTCACCGACCTCATGCTCCGCAGCGGCGAAACCCTGGATCTGAGTGAAATTGCGGGCCTAAAGGTGGACAAACACTCCACCGGCGGCGTAGGCGATAAGACCAGCCTGATTGCGGCGCCGATAGCGGCGGCCGCGGGCGCTAAGGTACCGATGATCTCGGGCCGCGCGTTGGGTTTCACTGGCGGAACGCTTGACAAGCTGGAGTCGATCCCCGGGTTTCGCACCAATCTGACGGTCGACGAAATCAAGGCCCAGGTCGCCAAAATCGGCTTGGCGTTCGCCGGACAGTCCCAGCAGATTACCCCCACCGACGGCCTGTTGTACGCCCTGCGCGACGCCTCCGGCACCGTTGAGAGCGTACCGCTGATCGCTTCGTCCATCATGTCGAAGAAGCTCGCCGAGGGCATCGACGCCCTCGTCCTGGACGTCAAGGTGGGCGCGGGTGCGTTCATCAGACGGCAGATTCAGGCGCGTGAACTGGCACAAATCATGGTTGCGATCGGCCGCCGCAACAATAAGAAGGTCATCGCGCTCCTGACCGACATGAACCAGCCCTTGGGCTATGCCGTTGGCAACGCGCTGGAGATCATGGAAGTTTCGCAGACGCTCCAGAACGGCGGCCCGCCGGACCTGGTGCAGCTATCGCTCGAACTCGCGGCCCGCATGATTCACCTGGGAAAGATCACCCCCGATATCGGCGCGGCGCGTGCGCTGGCGGAGCAGAAACTCCTGGACGGTTCGGGCTTCAAAAAGTTTCGCGAAGTCATCGCGGCGCAGGGCGGCAATCCGCGCGTGCTGGACGACTTCCAACTGCTGCCGAACGCCACCGGCATGCGGGAGATCTCGACACCGCGCGGCGGCTTTGTCGCCGGTATCGACGCCCGGCTGATCGGCCAGGCGGCGACGCTGATCGGCGCCGGCCGCGCCACCAAGGAAGACGCGATCGACCCGGCGGTGGGTGTGATTCTCGACGTAAAAGTTGGCGCGAAGGTGGACTCCAACTCCGTCCTTTGCAGGCTCTACTATCGCGATGAAGCCAACGTGGAGGAAGCGGCCGAGCTGGTTGAGGACGCCTTCCGGATCTCCGCCAACGAACCCGAGCGGCGCGAGATCATTCTAGAAGTCGTCAGCTAGTTCACTTCCCCTTTAGGAGGCGCCCATGGAACGGTTTACCGGTCTTCTGGGACTTCTCGCCATTCTTGGCGCGGCGTATGCGTTTAGCTCGGATCGAAAGCGGATCCGGCCCAGCCTGCTGGCCTGGGGTCTGGGGTTGCAGTTCACATTCGCGTTCCTGGTCTTGAAGACGCCCTTCGGCCAGGGATTTCAGACTGTGTCGCTGGCTGTTAACGCCCTATTAAAGTACGCCGAAAAGGGCAGCGAGTTTTTGTTCGGAAGGCTGGGTACGGAGGCTGGTCCGGAAGGCGTCGTCTTCGCCTTTCAGGTACTGCCGATCGTAATCTTCATCGCGTCGCTGTTCGCAATTCTCTATTACTTCGGAGTCATGCAGATTGTGATCAAAGCCATGGCCGTGGGAATGCACCGCGTCATGGGCGTCAGCGGAGCGGAGTCCACCTGCGTCGCCGCTAGCATCTTCATGGGACAAACCGAAGCGCCGCTCACCATTCGTCCGTTCCTGGCCGGGCTGACGCGCTCCGAGCTGTTCACCATCATGACGTCCGGCATGGCCCACGTCTCCGGCGCGGTGATGGCGGCCTATGTGAAGATCGCCGGCGTGGACATCGCCCATCTGTTGACGGCGGTGATCATGACCGCTCCGGCCACCATCATGCTGGCCAAGATGCTCATACCGGAGACCGGGACGCCCGAGACCGCCGGCAGCGTGAAGATCGAGGTGGAAAAACCCGGGGTCAACGTGATCGACGCCGCGGCGCGCGGCGCGGGCGACGGTCTGCAATTGGCTCTGAATATCGGCGCGATGTTGATCGCCTTCACGGCGCTCATCGCCATGGTGAACGGAATTCTTGGCGCCGTCCACGCCGCGGTGCCTATGGTGCCCGGCTCGATGCAGGAGATTCTCGGGCTGGTCTTCGCGCCGATTGCTTGGATCATCGGCGTGCCGTGGAAAGACGCCTCGATGGTCGGAAACCTGCTTGGCACGCGCCTGGTGCTGAACGAGTTCGTGGCGTTTCTGAATCTGGGCCCTCTCAAGGCGCAGTTGGATCCGCGCTCGTTCACGATCGCGACGTTTGCGCTGTGCGGCTTCGCCAATCTCTCGTCGATCGCAATCCAGGTAGGCGGCATCGGAGCGTTGGTTCCCAGCCGGAAATCGGACCTGGCGCGGCTGGGCCTTCGCGCCGTCGCCGCTGGAACGATGGCGAATTTCATGTCAGCCTGTATTGCAGGAGTGCTTTTGTAATGGACGCAGTCGAATCTTTACGCGACCGGTTGCCAGGCGCCCCGTCCGTCGCCGTAATCCTGGGCAGCGGCCTGGGCGCGTTTGCCGAAGAGTTGACCGGCGCCGTAACGGTGCCGTACTCCGAGATTCCGGGATGGCCCGCGTCCACAGCCGTCGGCCACGCGGGGAAACTGGTGTTCGGCAAAGTGGCCGGGGCCAATGTCGCCGTGTTGTCCGGCCGCGCTCATCTGTATGAGGGCTACACCGCGCAGCAGGCCGCCTTTGGCACGCGCGTGATGAAGCGGCTGGGCGCGCACTCGATCGTGATCACCAACGCCGCCGGGGGAATCAATCTGAGCTACAGCCAGGGGGCGCTGGTGGCGATCTCGGACCATATCAATCTGCAGGGCGTAAATCCGCTGGCGGGTCCCAACGACGACAGCTTGGGGCCGCGCTTCCCCGACATGTCGGAGGCTTACAACATCGGCTACCGCGCCATCGCGCGCGCGGAGGCGAAAAGCCTTGGATTTGAGCTCCCCGAGGGCGTCTACGCCGCACTGCTGGGACCCAACTACGAAACGCCGGCCGAGATCCGCTATTTGCGGACAATCGGCGCGGATCTGGTGGGAATGTCGACGGCGCCGGAAGTGATCGCGGCCAATCATATGGGCATGAAGGTGCTGGCCATTTCGTGCGTCACGAACATGGCGGCCGGGGTGCTGGACCAGAAGATCGACCACGAAGAGGTGCTGGAAACGGGACGTCAGGTTCGGAGCCGGTTCACGGCGCTACTGAAGGCCGTGGTGCCCCGGATCGCGTGACATGGACGCGCTAATCCAGGCTGCGGTTCGGGTTCGGGAAAACGCCTTTGCCCCATACTCCAACTTCCGGGTGGGCGCAGCGCTGGAGACCGCCGGCGGAGAGATCATCACCGGCTGCAACGTGGAGAACGCCAGCTATGGGCTGACGATGTGCGCCGAGCGAACCGCGATTTTCAAAGCGGTCAGCGAGGGGCACCGGCCACACTCATTCCAACGAGTGGTGGTGTGCACCGACGCGGTCGAGTTGACTCCTCCGTGCGGGGCCTGCCGCCAGATCTTGTGGGAGTTCTGCGGAGACGTGCCCGTCATCCTCGTGAACTTGAAAGGAAAACGGCGGGAGTTTCAATTGCGCGAGCTGTTCCCGGAAGCATTCGATGCGGCAAATCTTTCCGAGTAGTATTCGAGTTCTGGCGGCAGCGGTCAGCCTCTGGGCCGCCGAACCGGTGGACCTGATCGTCTCCGGCCGGGAAGTGGTCACCATGGACGCCCAGTATCGCGTCGTCGCCAACGGCGCGGTGGCGGTGCGGGCGGATCGCATTGTCGCAGTAGGCGCCCGCGCGGACATCGACCGGCGATTCACCGCCAAACGGCGCATCGACCGGCCCAACGCTCTGATCACACCTGGCCTGATCAACACCCACACCCACGCGCCGATGAGTCTCTTGCGCGGCATCGCCGACGACCTGCGGCTGCAGGAGTGGTTGGAAAAATATATCTTCCCCGCGGAAGCAAAAAACGTCACTGCTGATTTCTGCCGCGCCGGAACCGATCTGGCTGTACTGGAAATGCTGCTCGGCGGTACGACCACCTACACCGACATGTACTATTTCGAGGAGGTCATCGCCGACGCTACGGCAAAGGCCGGTATGCGCGGAGTTCTCGGCCAGACCATTATTCAGTTCCCCGTCCCGGACGCGAAGACTCCGGAACTGGCGCTGCAGCGAACCGAAGCGTTTTTGAAGCGGTTCGCAGGGAACCCGTTGATTACTGCCGCCCCGGCGCCGCACGCCATCTACACCAATGCCGATGGGACGCTGCAAGCGGCCCGCGCTCTTGCCAACAAATACGGGGCGCCCCTGCTCATCCACGTTTCCGAAACCAAACGCGAGTTCGACGAGAGCCGCGCGAAACGCGGGATGACGCCGGTGGCCGCGCTGGCCAGGCTCGGCGTCTTCGATGGCCGCACGGTGGCCGCGCACGGCGTGTGGCTGGACGAAGACGATGTCGCGACGCTCGCCGCCAAACGAGTAGGCGTCGCGCATTGCCCATCCAGCAACATGAAGCTCGCCAGCGGCATCGCGCCGCTGGGGAAGTTGATGAAAGCAGGCGTAGCGGTCGGTCTGGGCCCCGACGGTCCGGCCGGCTCGAATAACGACTTCAATCTGTTTGAAGAGATCGACCTGGCCGGCAAACTGCAGAAGATCGCAGCCATGGATCCGGAGGTACTTCCCGCGCGGGACGCCTTCGCCATGGCGACCATCGGCGGCGCGCGGGTATTAGGAATGGCCAGCGACATCGGGTCGTTGGAGGCCGGAAAAAAAGCGGACCTGATCACGGTGAGTCTGGACAGTCCGCACGCGTATCCGATGTTCAACGTCTATTCGCAGCTGGTGAATGCGCTAAAGGCGGCCGACGTGACCGACGTTGTAATCAACGGCCGCACTGTGGTCCTGGCGCGAAAGCCGCTCACCCTGGACCCCGCCCGCGTGCGGCTGGCTGCGGAGCGCTACATGGGCGCGGTCGCGAAGTCAGTGGCGCGTTGAGTGCGGGCGTGATATAACACACGCATGAATCGCCGCACAGTCCTCAGCCTTCCATTGGCCGCCGCCGCGTCGCGCGCCGCGGACTACAAGCCCAAGCGCATCAACCGCGCCATCGAGTTGCTGGCCGACGGCCAGCCTATCTACTACACCGGCGCGAAAGGCGGCGCCGGGTTTGAAGAGGGAAAGAAGATGGCCCACACTTGGGCCGACTACATCAACTACGAAATGGAGCACGGGCACCTCGACTTTTCCGCCCTCCACGAATTCATGCGCGGTCTGGTGGCCGGCGGCCCAACCAAGAGCGGCCACCGCACCCCTACCGTCATTTGCACACTGCCCGTTCTGGGCGTAAGCAAAGCGCACATGGAAGCCAACTTCTGGGTGGTACAGCAGACTCTCCTCACCGGCGCGCACGGCATTCTGCTGTGCCACGCCCGCGACCCGGAGGCGATCAAGACTTTCGTAGCCGCCTGCCGCTACGTCGATTCGAAGCCGCATCCTGCACTGCCGGAGGGCCTGCTCGGCAACGGTTCGCAGGGAACGCCGGCGCAGATTTGGGGTGTCTCCGCGGCGGAGTACAAGAAGAAAGCCGATCCGTGGCCGCTCAATCCGGACGGGGAATTCCTGCTCGGGCTGAAGATCGAGGACCGGCACGCGCTGGCGAACACCGAGAAGGTCGCGGCCGTTCCCGGCATTGGCTTCGCGGAATGGGGTCCCGGCGACATGGGCCTTTCGCTGCGCCTGCCCGACGGCCACGGCGCAAACGAGACGCTGCATCCGGAAATGGCAAAGGCGCGCTCCCGTGTCCTGGCTGCCTGCAAGGCGAACAAGCTCGCGTTTCTCAACACCGTACGGGCGAACGACATCACGAAGATGATCGACGAAGGCGTGCGAATCTGCTCCGGCGCCGGCCCGGAGGTCGCCGACGCCGGACGCAGGTACACCAAGCGGCAGATGCCCTGGTAGCTACTCGCGCGTAATAAACTCGTCGGTGTTGAGCAAGACCCGGGCGATCGTCATCCAGGCGGCTCGCTCCGGGTCTTCGACACCGGTGATCGCCTTCGCATCGGCGGGCCTGGTCTGGAACTCGTCAAGCTCAGCTTGGTAGAGACGCCGCAAGCGCGCAAGCTCACCCTCCGCGGGCCCGCGAACATTCACCAGGCGGAAAGCAAACGCGGCTTTATCGGCGCCGCCTTCGGCTTGAATTCGTTTCGCCAGCGCCTGCGCCATCTCGTGATACTGCTCATCGTTCAACAGCGTTAGCGCCTGCAGCGGCGTATTCGTGCGCGGCCGGCGGGTACAGGACATCATCGCGTTCGGCGCGTCGAAAACCACCAGCGCCGGATGCGGCGTGATACGCCAAAAGTGGGTATACATCGCGCGGCGATAGCGGTCCTCGCCGGTCGACGGATTCCACGTCTTCTTCACTTGACTCGCGGCCATGGCGCCGTCCGGCTGGGGCGGAAACACGCTGGGGCCGCCCAGTTTCGAATGCAACAGGCCGCTCGCCGTCAAGGCCGAATCGCGGATAATCTCGGCGTCCAGACGAATCCGGTTCTGGCGCGCCAACAGGATATTCTGCGGGTCCGCCTTCTCGATTTCGGGACGAGAGTTTGACGACTGCTTGTACGTCGCCGACGTCACGATGAGCTTGTGGATCGCCTTCTGGCTCCACCTGCCCTTCATGAACTCCGTGGCCAGGTAATCGAGAAGCTCCGGGTGCGATGGGCGCTCGCCCATCCGGCCGAAGTCGTTCTCCGTTGCAACAATTCCCCTTCCGAAGTACCGCATCCAGATACGATTCACAGTGACGCGCGCCAGCAGCGGATTCGCCGGATCGACGAGCCAGTTGGCCAGGTCCAGCCGGTTCTTCGGCTTCCCGTCCGGTACACCGTGCAGGAAGGCCGGAATTTCCGCCAGGACCTTCGCGCCCCGGCGCTGGTAGTCGCCGCCCTGCAATACATACGCCTCCCGCGGAGCAGGCATCTCCTCCATCACCATCGCAAGCGTGGGCTTCGGATTCGGCAGCAGCTTCTTTACCTCTCCGATGGCCACGTTCCGAAGCGTCAGGTTCGCATCCTTGCCGTCGAGCTGCCGCCCGCTCAGATACGCGGTGCGTTCTTTTTGCAGCGCAAGAAGCATGGACCGGACCGTCTTGTATTTCTCGACATCCTCCGGCTTGCCTATCGCTGCGAACGGCTGGTGCGTAATCTCCAGATCGCCCGTATCGGAGAAGGGCGGCACGTCGTTCGAGTACTCGTCGACGTTATTAAAAAACGAGAAGAGCTGATAGTACTCGCGATGGGTGATGGGATCGAACTTGTGATCGTGGCAGCGGGCGCAGCCGGTGGCCAGGCCGAGAAACACGGTGCCGAACATATCCACACGATCCGATACCGCCTCGGTGCGATAGAGTTCGCGGTCCGTGCCGGCTTCAATCTGCAAGAGCGAGTTGCGTTGCATGCCCGTCGCGATGCGCTGTTCCAGCGTGGCGTTGGGCAGCAGGTCACCGGCCAACTGCTCCACCACGAAGCGGTCGAACGGCTTATCCGAATTCATCGCGTCGATCACGTACTCGCGGTACTTCCAGATCTGCCGGGGCTCATCGCGGCTGCCGCCGTCGGAATCGGCGTAGCGAACCTGGTCGAGCCAATGCCGCGCCCAGCGTTCTCCGTAGCCCGGACTAGCCAACAGCCGGTCCACCACCTGCTCGTAGTTGACCTGCCCGGAGACAAAGGCCTCGGTCTCGGCCGGCGAAGGCGGTAAACCTGTCAGATCCAGGTGAACGCGCCGAAGAAGCGTCGATTTGGCAGCCTCGGGCGACGGCTTCAGACCGGCCTTCGCCAGTCCCGCCCGCACCAATCCGTCGATCGACGCGCCCGGCGAGGCCACCGGTCTTTGGAACGCCCAGTGAACCGCCCTCGGCTGCTTGGCCGCCCACTGTTCGACCAACCGGATCTCCGCATCGTCCAGCTTGCGGCCCGGCGGCATTTTCAGATCGCCAGTCTGCCGAAGTGCCGCGGTCAGCAGTTGCGCCGCCGGACCTCGATTGCCGCCGCGGCGGATGGCGTCCATCGACGTCAGCGAAAGACCGGACGTCTTCTTCGTGTCGTTGTGACAGCCGGAACAGTTCTTGGCCAACAGCGGTAGCACATCTTTGGCGAAATCTTGCGCGCCCAAAGTGGCGGCGAACAGCAGAATCGGGAAACGCATGTACCTCATCACACTTTCACGGCGGACCATTTGGCGGCGCGGTATTCACCCATGTTCAGTTCGCCGCGCAGGCTGCCGTCGGACTGGATGGCGCCTGTAAACCGGTACTGCAGGCTGTCGCCGCTACGTTCGGAATAGGAACTGGAGAAGTCGAGCGAAGCGCCGTTGATTTTCCCGGAGATGCCGCGGGACACAAAGTCCCCTTGATGGGTGCCTCTCAAATTTGAGCCGTCCGGGGAAAAATCGAAAAAGTGGGTGGAGGAACCGGCCGTGAACTCCACGCGCACCTTCCACCGTCCTGCGACGTTGGCGGACGGGGCGGACGGCGCCTGCGGTTGGCTGGACTGCTTCGCTAACGCTGCTGGAAGCCGGTTCGCGATCGGAGCGATATCGTGCTCGTGCAGCATGTAGGCGACGATGTTGATGCCACCAGGCCCGGCAATGGCGGTGGCGATTCTTGGTTCACCGCTAAACAAGATGCGTTCCATTTCGGCGCCCGTCCAGCCCGTCTCCGCCGGATTCCAACGGATCTGCAACGCCGGCGTGCGATTGGAAAGTTCGTCCGGTTCGTGGATCGTGAGCTTCAGGTGCTTCAACTCCCGCAACGGCTTTTCGATCGTTGCGAGCCAGGAGAGCCATCTTTGCCACTCCGCCTTGTGATCGCGCTTCGACCACATCTCCACGGCGGCCAGCATCGCCATCGTCTCCTCCTTGCCGATTTTCAAACCGCGCGAAAAACCGTGATGCGGCGCGGAATGAACCCAGGCGGCCTGAATCAGATCCTTTCGTCCAAGCAGCAGGCCCGCCGTCTGCGGCCCGCGAATGCACTTTCCGCCCGAGTACGTGACCATCGTCGCGCCCTTGGCCAAGTGAACGTTGGGAACCGTAAGGATCTCTGCCGCCGCGTCCACTAACACGGGCACGTTGTGCTTCTTCGCGATACCGCAAATCGTTTCCGTGTTCAGCGGACTGCGGTCCGCGCCAGGCCCGGCCAAAATGTAGATCATTGCGGTTCGCGGGCCGATTGCCAGTTCCAGCTCGGCGGGCGTCGAGGCTTCGACGATGCGAACGCCAACCGCGCGTACGGCCGCGTCGTAGACGTTGCGGGAGTGGCCGGGAATGATGACTTCGTCTTTCTGGAATCCTCGAAGATCGGGGAGACGGACATGGAGGTCGGGGTTGCCGCCGGCCACGCAGGCGGCGGCCGCGTGGGTGATCGCCGCGGCGCAGCCGCAGGAGACCAATCCCCACTCCGCGCCCGTCAGCGCGGCCAAACGCGCTCCCGCCGCGTCCATCAATTCGTCGATATGGACATAGTGTTGTGCAGCCTGAGACGCTGCCTCCCGCGCCTCCTTCAGCATCGTGGAACCCGAGAGGATCGTAAACGTCCCGCGCGCGTTTATGATCGGCTTCACTCCGATCGCGCTGTACACATTGCTGGCCGCCGCCGCTGGGGCGGCCTGGACGGCGGGCACGGCCGCCAGGCCGGGTGCGGTCTGAAGAAGTCGGCGGCGCGATGTTTTCATGATGGACATTATTTTATGCCTTTCGGGCGCTGCCATGGCATACTGGCGATTCGACCGGTGAAGGCTTTCGACCAAAAACTCGCGAAAATTCGGGCCCTGCGAACGGCGGAAGCCCCAGAGAGCGCTTTGCGGGAGGCGCTTGCGGGAAATCAGAACCTGCTCGTCGCGCAGGCGGCCGCTGTCGCCGGCGAGCTTCGTCTCACCGCGCTCCTGCCCGACCTCGTTGGGACCTTCCATCGCTTCTTCGACCGGGACGACGCCCATTGCTGGGCCAAGAACGCGTTGGCAAAGGCACTGCTGGGCTTGGAGCACGACGGTCCCCGGGAATGGCTGCGCGGTCTGCGCCATGTCCAATTGGAGGCGGCCTATCTGCGCCCGGAGGACGTCGCCGCGCCGCTTCGCTGCGTCTGCGCCATCGGCCTGGCAACCTGCACCCGTATGCCGGCCGTCGAAGTGGTCGAACATGTCACTGAGGGTCTGGTGGACCCGGAAGTGACTGTCCGCTGCGAAACCGCCCGTGCGCTCGGCATGCTCGGAAGCCGGGAGTCTGTCGGCGTGCTGCGTTTGAAGGTCCTGACAGGCGACGAGGATGTAAACGTAACCGGCGCGTGCCTGACCGCGCTGGCTTCGTTGCGCGACGTGGCGTTTGTCGCCGCGCGCTTGGGTTCGGAAGACGAGAATTTGCGCGCCGAGGCGGCCGCCGCCCTGGGGGAGTCCCGTGAACTGGCCGCCTTCGAAGCCCTCCGCGATGCCTACGACCGGGCGGCCGGCCGCGAGTGGAAACGCACCCTATTGCAGGCGCTGGGCGCGTCGAGGCAGGAAGCGGCCATCGATTTCCTGGTGGCACAAATTGCGCCAGGGTCCCAACTGGTCGCCGAGGCGCTGGTCCCCGCCAGCTTTCATCCCGGCGTCCGGCAGAGGGTGGAAGCGGCGATTCGGGCAACAGCCGACCGGAATTTGCTGGACTTTTACCACCAGAAATTACCGGACTAAGGCGTTTCCACTATTCAGGTAAACGCGAGTACTGCCGAAAGAGTGCGTAGGGACAAAGGAGTGTCCCGATCGACGATATGCGCACATTGCTCCAATGGCTCCTGCCGCTTGCGGCCGCAACCGGGTTAACGGCCCAAATCCAGATTGTCCAGACTCGCGTCTATTCAGAACCTGCGGGAATCGATTTTTGGGTGGATGGCGAAAAATACCGTTCTTCGGCGTCGTTTCTGTGGCCTGTGGGCAGCAAACACACCATTTGGGCCGATCCTTCTTACAGTATTGGGCTGAATTCCCGGTATTCGTTCCAGAACTGGGCCGACGAAAAGGGATTCCTTGCCGGGACTGGAGCCTCGGTCACGGTAACGGCCAGTCCAGCGGTAACCAGCATTAAAGGCACGTTTTTGGTGGAGCACAAAGTCGACCTTATCTTCTACAGCGCGACCGGTGGAATCACTCCCGTGGGCACAACCGGCCAAGCCACCTGTGACGGAACCATTAACCCGGTGCCAGGCGCAGTGGCGCCGGCAGGTCCAGGTGTCGTCTTCGTCAGTGGCCTTTGTTACGCGCATTCCACCTCTCTCTGGTTCTCTGAGAACTCGCTGGTCACGCTAAACGCCCGGCCAGTTTCCGGTTACGTCTTTGAAGGCTGGCTGATTAACGGCGGCACGAACGTGAAC
The DNA here is from genome assembly GCA_016871155.1 of Acidobacteriota bacterium. Lineage (GTDB taxonomy): Bacteria > Acidobacteriota > Terriglobia > Bryobacterales > Bryobacteraceae. Next base: position 18,260 of record VFZO01000075.1, read on the forward strand.
TTCCTGCGAGACTACATCGTCCGGGGCCCGGTAGCGATTTCGCCCAGATTTTCGCCCGCGAAGCGCGTGACGTTCTCCACCGAACCGCGCGGTCTCAAAATCAGCGTAAACCGGACCGTGATTCCGACATCCCTGCCGGAAACCGACCTGCCGCTCGGAACGCCGAAACCGTGGGAACTCGACTTTGCGGACGGTTCGAGCCATGTTTTAGGAGCACCCTCTCCCCAGCAGGACCCTCTCAACGGCCAACAGTACGTGTTTGACAGCTTTAGCATTGGCGGTGGCGAGGGAACCGTGTATCGCGCTACGCAGCCCAATATCCCGCAAGCCATCGTGGCCCGGTTCGTACGGGGCACCAACGTCTCGATCCTGACAAATCCTCCGGGACTGAAAGTGTCGGTCAACGGTCGCGAAAACTGGCCCTCCTACAACTTCGTATGGGGTGTAGGGACGAAGAACACGGTGACCGCTCCCGCCGAAACCACCGATTCCCGGGGCCGCAGGTACCGTTTCCTTGGATGGGCCCATGGCGGTCCAGCCACGCAGGAGATCGTTACTCCCGCCGAGACGCCAGAAGGCGGGATGCGTTGGGTCGCCAACTACGAATTGTATCCCCGAATCTCCATCTTGAACTCTCAGCCGGGCGTTCGGCTTACTGTGGACGGGTCCGTTTGCCCGCTGCCTTGCAATCTGGACCGGCCCGTTGGGACGACAGTAACGCTCTCCCTTCCAGAATCGATCTCCACGGGTGCCGATTCCCGCATTCAATTTTCCGGCTGGAACGACGTTCCGTCCGCCACGCGCATGGTGACATTTGGCTCCTCGGATCAGCAGTTTGCGTTTCGCTACCAGACTGAGCACCGCCTCCTTGCCATCGCCGATCCGCCGGAAGGGGCTGTGATCTCGCTATCACCGGCCTCTGGCGACGGATTCTATCCGGCCGGCGCCACTGTTCAAATTCGAGTGACGGTGAACGAAGGATTCCGCTTCCGTCGCTGGGACGGCGAGTTGGACGGTGCGTCGCTGGACGCCACCCTCCAGATGAGCTTTCCAAAACTGGTCCGGGCGATGCTCGACAAGATACCTCACATCCCGTCGGCAGGAATCCGTAACGCCGCCGGGGAAACACCTGTTGCCGGTGTCGCGCCGGGATCCATCATCTCCATTTTCGGTTCCGGTTTGGCCAACTCATACATCCCCGGCCCCAACTCGCCGCTCACGCAAACGCTAGGAAACGTTACGGTTCGCGCCGGCGCGCGCATGTTGCCGCTGTTGTTCGTATCGCCGGATCAGGTCAACGCGTACATTCCGTCCGACCTGACCGATGGAGAGTACACGCTGGCGGTTCGAAATGGCACTCAACCGGAGATTTCCGGTAAGTTCAAGGTCGTCCGCGTCGCGCCCGGCCTGTTCGGCATTACCATCGGCGAGCAGTTCATCGCCACCGCACAGCGGCCGGACGGATCGATGGCGACGCCGGACAAGCCGGCGAAGCGCGGCGAACCAGTCACGATTCTCGGCACTGGATTCGGCGCCGGCCTATTGCCGGTCGTCGACGGATTCCCCGCCCCGGAGAATCCGCCCAACCTCCACTCCGTCCGGCCGGAAATTCTGGTTGGAAACCAGGTAATTCGTCCGGATTTCGCCGGCCTGGCTCCTGGGCTGACCGGTGTCACAGCCGTCCGGTTCACGATTCCCAGCGAATGGCCCGCCGGCGCAGTTGAACTGCGTGTCCGGCAGGGAGAATCCGAAAGCAATCGAGTCATTTTACCGATCGAGTAATTATGCGAACCCTGCCCTTTGGCCTCCTCCTCACCTTCGCCGCATTTGGCGCACCGACGCCGGGACGCTCTGAGTCCCAGGCCTGGCGGTTCGCTCACACCGATGCCCAAATCCTGGCCGGAGTGAACTTCCGAGCGCTCAGCGAATCGGAACCTGGCCGCGCCTTGCGCGACCGTTTCGCCGCAACTCTGGGCCCCGGCCTGATGGAACATGCCGAAAACCTCCTCCTCTCGTCCGTCTTCGACGGCAATGGCAGGCGGTCCGACGTGGTCATTCTCTCCGGCGCGTTCGATCTAGCTGGTCTACGGAAAATGGCAACCGCCGAAGGCGCCAAAATGGTCACGCTGCGCGGACTGGACATCGCCGCGCCGCCCGGAGCCAAGGCGGCCGATCCTCATATCGGTTGGACCGCTGGCGGGACTGGAAAAACAACGATTCTAATCGGCAGCCGCCCGGCCATTACGGCCGCCGCGGACCGTTTCCGCGTTCCACGGCAGGAGCCGCTGCGGGAGACAAACAAACTCTTCGGCCGCGCCATGGAGATGGCGCCGGATTACCCGGTCTGGGTGAGCTGCGACAGTATCCCGGCCGGCTTCGCACCGAAGGCCGTGGATGCGATGCTCGACGCCAATCCGGAAGGCGGCGTCGTCGAGGGCATGGACGTCGGAATCCGCGTCGGTTCTCAATCGGACGTCAATCTCTGGTTTTGGACCGCCACCGAGGAGATCGCCGATCAGGTTCTCGGCCATTTGACCGCTTCGGTAGAGGCGAAGGAGCAGTTCTTTGTGTTGAAGTCGTGGGTCCCCGACCTAAAAGGAACCATTGAGGGATCGACATTGGCGCTAGGCGCCGGGGTCGAGAGGGATCGGATCGCACTGCGTGTGGCGCCGCTATTGGCCGCCTTCGCGCTGCCGGTCGATACTCGGGCAGAGGTTCCGATGCCTGCCATCCGGGCAAGAGTCGACGCAACCGCGCCGATGACCGGTGTGGAACCTGTCAGCAAACCGCTCGCCGAGCCTGTTCTGCCGCCGCCCCCGAAAAAGCTCTTTGTTCGAATCGCCGGTCTCGAAGGCGGGGACCAGGAGATCCCTTACGAAAACCAGCCTAGATAACGTATACTAGGAGAGTCGCTCCCGCGAAGGAGTGATCGTGTGTATGTTCCTTGATATTCGACTGATGGAGCAGAAGCCGATCTCCTTTGATGAGATTTTGCCACCCGGGGCGATACGTTTCGATTCGGAGTTTTCGCAAGCCGGGCCAATCCTGGCGGCGGGAACGGCGGCCTTCCAGGAAGCCACTGAGGAGATTCGAGTGGCCGGGACTCTCTCGGTTTCCCTCAGCTTTCAATGTGATCGCTGTACCGAGCCGTTCACCGAACAGATTCAAACCGGCTTCGACCTGATCTACCAACCGGTGCCAACTCACACGCCGGGTCAAGAGATCTCGATCAAGTCCAGTGAGAGCGATCTTGGTTTCTACGAAGGCCAAGGGCTGGAACTGAACGAAGTGATTGAAGAGCAGGTGTTACTCGCGGTTCCCTTGCAGCGGCTGTGCCGCGCGGACTGTAGAGGCCTCTGCCCGGTCTGCGGACAAAACAAAAACGAATTCTTGTGCGATTGCCCCGCGCAGCGTAGCGATGAGCGCTGGGCGGCACTCAAAGCCATTCACTAAGGAACTACCATGCCGAATCCGAAACGACGCCACTCCAAGCGCCGCACCTCCACCCGCCGCGCGCACGACTTTCTAGCGAAACCCGGCCTGTCGGAATGCCCGAACTGCCACTCGCCCAAAATGCCGCATCGCGCCTGCCCGGCCTGCGGATACTATAAGGGCCGTGCCGTCATCGAAGTCGCCGAAGCGTAGACCTGAGTCTAGCGCGTGCCACCACAATTGGTGACAATCGCCGTGGACGCCATGGGAGGCGATCACGCTCCCAAGGCCGAAGTCGACGGCGCGCTGCGCGCCGCACGGCATCTTTCCGTTGAGGTCGTACTCGTCGGGAAGGAAGATATTTTGCGGGAGGAATTGGCGGCCCATCCGGGATGGGAACGCTTGCCGGTACGCATTCATCACGCCTCGGAGGTCGTCACAATGGACGACTCCGCAGCGAAGTCCCTCCGGTCGAAAAAGGACTCCTCCATCCGCGTAGCCTGCCGCCTCATGCATGACGGAACAGTGCAGGGCGTGGTATCCGCCGGAAACACCGGCGCCGTTATGGCCACGTCGAAGACCGTCAACGGCATGGTCCGCGGCGTGGACCGCCCGGCTCTGGCCAGCGTCTTTCCGACCGTCAAGGGAAGGCCGGCTGTCATGCTCGACGTGGGAGCGAATGTCGACGTGTCACCCGAGATGATCGCGCAATTCGCGCTTATGGGCGAGTTGTACTCGCGGCTGATCTTTCATACCGAAAATCCGCGCGTAGGTTTACTGTCGATTGGCGAGGAAGAACACAAGGGGAATGAACTCACAAAGGCGTCCACGCCGCTCTTGAAACAGTTACCGATTCAGTTCATCGGCAACGTGGAGGGCCGCGATCTCTATACGGGCCACGCCGACGTCATCGTCTGTGACGGCTTCATCGGCAACGTCGCGTTGAAAGTCAGCGAAGGACTCGTCGAGGTGGTTCGCCACCTGCTGCAGGATGCGCTCAAGGCCTCGGTCAGCGGAAAGATCGGGTACCTGCTTTCGCGCAGTGCCTTCAACGAATTCAAGAAACGGGTCGACTACTCCGAATACGGCGGCGCGCCGCTTCTGGGCGTGAGAGGGTGCACGATCATCTGCCATGGAAGGTCCAACGCCAACGCCATCAAGAACGCCATTCGCGTGGCGGCCGAATTCGCCCAGTCGAGCCTGAACGAACGGCTGGAAAAGGGTTTGGCCCGCGCCCACTCAGCCTGATCAATCCGGCAGCGCGAAGGCGGCAATGCTGCCTCCGGCCGGCCTCCCGGACTTCCCTCCTCCGGCCGAGATCGCCACGTACTGCTTGCCGTTCACCATGTAGACGCTCGGCGTCGCGTTGCCGCTGAATGGAAGCTTCGCCTGCCACAACACCTTTCCGGTATCGCGGTCGAAGGCGCGAATGGTCTCATCGGCGCTGGCGCCTATGAACAGCAGACCACCGGCGGTCACTACGGGCCCGCCGTAGTTCTCCGTGCCAGTGGGCGGCAGGCCGCGCTTGGTCAGTTCCGGATACTCTCCCAGCGGCACCTTCCACTTCAGCTCGCCGGTATTTAGATCCACCGCGTTCAACGTGCCCCACGGCGGCTTGATTGCCGGGTAGCCCTCGGCGTCGAACCAGCGCCGGAAGCCGCCAAAAAGATAGGGCGGGCCAGTCACCGGGGCCGTGCTCGCACCTGCCGCCCGCTCCTCCCCGAACAGATAATCGAGCAACGCGCGCCGCTGCGCTTCAGGCAGGTTGCCGAACGCCGGCATCCGGCCAACGCCGCTGTTCACCACCTGCGTGACGTGTTCGCGTGAGGCGGGCTTGCGGATATCGGGAAAACCGGACGGCGCGTCGCCCTTGCGGTCGAAGCCATGGCAGGCGGCGCAGTGAATCCTGTAGACGCGTTCGCCCGGCGAGGAAGACTGGGCCGGAATCATCTGATAGATCCAGGGAATTTCGTTGACGTTGACGTAGTAGAAGCCACGAGGATCCACCGCCGCCCCGCCCCACTCCATGCCGCCGTCGAAACCCGGCATGATGATCCGCTCTTGCAGGCTCGGCGCCGGATACGCCCCCTGGGATCCCGATTTGCGGAAGCGGAGCAGCGTCGCCGCCCGGGCCGCCGGAGAGATGTTCGAGACGTCGGCTTCCGTGTAGTTCTGGCGGGTCAGCGGCGCCGGCTTCAGCGGCACCGGCTGTGTTGGCCAGCCCGGCTCGCCCGGCAGCTCCGAAGCCGGGATCGGCTTCTCCTGAATGTCCCAAAGCGGCTGACCGGTCACGCGGTCAAAAACAAAGAGCAGTCCGTTCTTGGTGCCCTGCGCCACGGCATCGACTTTCCGGCCGTTCCGCGTAACGGTGAGCAGCACGGGTGGCGTCGGCAGGTCCTTGTCGAGAAGATCGTGGTGGACCAACTGATAGTGCCAAAGCCGCTTGCCGGTATTGGCGTTCAGCGCCACCAGCGAGTTGGCGAACAAATTCGCACCGGCGCGGTCGCCGCCCCAGAAGTCCGGCAGCGCCGTCTCGGTTGGTACATACACGATGCCGCGGGCTTCGTCCAGCGACAATCCCGACCAGTTCGACGCGCCCCCGGCCGTCTTGTAGGCCTCTGGCGGCCAAGTCTCGTAGCCGGTCTCGCCCGGCCGGGGAATGAGATGAAACAGCCAGCGCAGAGCGCCGCTGCGCACGTCGTAGGCACGGATCGTGCCGGGGCCGTTCGTCTGACCGCCTACGATGTACATGTCCTTGTAAATCACACCCGGCGTGTTGATTTGAACGGACGGAGCGGGCTCGGCGACGCCTTCTCCCAAATGGATCCGGCCATTG
>VFZO01000076.1 GCA_016871155.1 Acidobacteriota bacterium
ACGATTCAACTCCCGGGAATTCCGGCCGATAGCCCCGGCTTCCCCACCTTCAGCATCAACAACACCTACGGCGGCCTTGAAATTGGAAACTCCGCGCAACAGCCAAATGACCCTTCGAAAAACATCAGCCACGTCGTGGTTGGCAGCGTCAGCTGGATCAAGGGCCGGCACCAATTGAAGTTTGGCGGCGAGGGACGGTTGCTGAGGTTCGTCAATTTCGCCGGGACACAAAATGGTGGCCTCTCGGGCGCGTATGTATTCAACAATCTCAGCACCTCTTCGCTCACCGATCCTCGTTTCAACCAGCTCGGCAACGGCTGGGCGAGCTTCATGCTCGGCGAAGTATTCTCCGGCACGCGCTTCTTCCCCATGGGCGTGCGCACAGTGCAGAACCAGTTTTACTCCTACTACGTCGACGACGTGTGGCGCTTGAATCAGAAACTGACGATCACGCTAGGTTTCCGGCACGAAGTTCCGACTACTGTGCGCGATGCCGATGGCCGGCAATCGGGCTTCGATCCGGCGCTGCCGAATCCTGGCGCCGGCGGCCTGCCGGGTGCGCTCCGGTTTTTCGGCGACCGCATTGTCGGGAACTACTACAAACAGGTCTCGCCCCGCGTGGGCATTGCGTACAGTATCAATCCCAAAACGGTGATCCGCACCGGCTTCGGCATCTTCTTCTCGCCTGGCAACGCCACGCAGATCGGTCAGTTCCCCGGACGCTACAACGCGGGCTTCACCTTCCCGCAAGCCTTTCCCAATACGACGGCGGGCCGGGAGCCGGCCTTCAACTTGGACCGCGGCGTTCCTGGCTTCACCGGCACTCTGCCGAACAAAGACGCTGCGCTGCTGAACAACGCGACCATCGACTTCATGAACCCCGGCGCCAACAAAGCGGGCTACACCAATAGTTGGACGTTCAACCTGCAGCGTGAAATCCCTCTGAACTTCCTGCTCGACATCGGCTACGTTGGCTCGCGCAGCCTGCGGCTGCCCTCGGGCCTGGAGAACCTCAATCAGGTCGACACGCGGTTCTTGAGCCTTGGCAACACACTCAATGCCGACGTCAGCTCGGCGGCCGCTCAGGCGGCGGGGATTCGCGTTCCATTCCCCGGTTTCCGCGGCTCGGTCTCGCAGGCCCTTCGGCCGTTTCCGCAGTACACGGGCGTCAACAACCTCGCCCAGCCGACGGGCTTCAGCAACTACCATTCCCTACAGACCCGCCTGCAGCGCCGCTACACGAATGGCTTTTCGTTCCTGCTGTCCTATACGCTGTCGAAGACGCTGGTCCACGGTTCCGGCTATACGAATCGCGAGATCGACGCTGCCGGCGGTGCCCCGCTCGACACCCGGAACCGCGGTTTGGAACGGAGGTTGGCCGCGTTTGACCGCCGCCACGTGGCCATCGCAAGCTGGACTTACGAACTCCCGTTCGGTAAAGGCAAACGCTTTGGCAGTGGCATGCACACGGCGCTCGATCTGGCCGCCGGCGGCTGGCAATTGAACGGCATCCACAACTTCCGCACCGGCACACCGGTCTTCGTCGGGGGCGGCGGCGTGATTCCGCTGGCGAACGGCGGTAACCGGCCGAACATCGTCAATACGAACTTCTATACCTCCGTCAACCGGGGCAACTACGACCCCGGCAACCCGGCGATGCAGCGCATGCTGGACATCAACGCCTGGGCCCAGCCGGCGGCCTTCACATTCGGCAACGCCGCACCCAGCTACAACGGTCTGCGGGCGTTCGGCACAGTGTCGGAAGACTTCAGCATTCAGAAAAACTTCCGGATCGTCGAAAACCACCAACTGCAATTCCGCATGGAAATGTTCAACGCATTCAACCGCGTGAATTGGGGCGGCCCGGCGGCGAGCATCAACGCACCCGCCAACTTCGGCCGCATCACCGGCACTGACCCGCCGCGAAGCATCCAGATGGCGTTGAAGTATTCATTTTAGGAGCGCGCGGAGTTCGCTCCGCGCCATCTCCGCCAGCGGTTCAAAGCCCGATCCCGCCACTTTCTCGAAGCGCGCCCGGGCTTCGTGTCTCCGTCCGGCCGCCGCATACAGCCGGCCCAGACGGAGCAGCAGCGCGGGTTCAGGCAGCAGCGCCTCGGCTGCTTCCAACTCCCGCAGCGCACCCGCGGTGTCGCCCATTTGATAGTGGGCCACGCCAGCCGCTGTGTGCGCCTGGGCCCCCAGCCGGGCGCGCGTCTCCCGGACTCGAGCGAGCGGAACGGATCGCGCCATGCGCAGCGACTCCAAACCTTCGGCAACTTTGGCTGCCTCGGCAAGCGCCTCCCCGGGGACTTCGCTCGCAAGCTGTACCGCCAACGCCGCGCGCACCGTCAGGTTGTCCGGCGCCAGGCGCAGCGCCTCTCGCGCTACTACCACCGCTTCGGCGGGCCGGCCAAGTTGCTGCAGTGCCAGGAATCGCCGCTCCAGCACCGCCGGCAGCATCGCCGACCGCGGCCACTGCCGCTGAAATCGCACACAGACCGCCACCGTCTCTGCCGCGGCCCCGGCTGCCTCAACGATAAGATAGTCGTCGAACTCCTCGGGTGTCGCCGCTTGCGGCTGCCCCAGGGCGCAAAGACTCGCAACAACCAAGATGCAAATCCGGCTAGGCATTCTGAGCTTCCTCATCATAGCCGGATTGCTGCGCGCCCAGCAGCCGTACGAGACGATTCGCCGCCTGCGCGGGATGGAGCGCACCGATCCCGCCGATGCCGCACTTCCGCTGCAACTCGCGTTAGCCTATTACGCCGCCGGTCAGAAAATCTTGTTTCAACGGTATGCCGAAGAAGCGGCGCGACGCAACCCGCGCGACCCGCAACCACACTATGCGCTGGGCCGCCATGCGCTCGACGATCTGCAACAACAGGACGCCGCCGCCCGCCACTTTCAGGAGGCTCTGCGGTTGGATCCGGCCCACGTTCCGTCTCTCTATCACTTGGGCTGGTGCCATGAGCTAGACGGCCAATCGGCGAAAGCGGAGGCGCTTTACCGGAAAGCGAACAACTGGCTCGCCCACCTGGGTCTCGCCCGTTTGGCGCTCGAGGCGAACGAAACCGGTAAGGCCCTGGAACACGCACGGCTCGGCGCGCAAGCCAACGAGCCGTCCGCCTATACGACGCTGGCCAGAGTTCTACTGCGGGCCGGACAGACCGCGCAAGCGATCGAAGCGTTGCAAAAGGCGGCCTTGCTCGATCCCGCTGATGCCCGAATTCCCTATCAAATCTCGCGCGCGGCGGCTGCCCGGAAGGACGCGGCGCTCGAAGCGGAGAGCCTTCGAAAGTACAATGAGCTTCGCGCGCTTTATACTCAACGATAGTGTCTGATCACAAGCAGAAGGCCAGTTTTGGCAGCCTCGCGCTCGGCGCGTTGGGTGTCGTTTTTGGCGATATCGGGACCAGCCCGCTATACACACTAAAGGAATGCCTCCATGCCGCAGGGCATCATCAGGCCACTGAGGCCGATCTCTACGGAGTGCTCTCCCTGATCTTCTGGTCGCTCACTATGGTGGTGACGGTCAAATACCTCACCTTCATCATGAAAGCGGACAACAAAGGCGAGGGCGGCATCTTCGCGTTGCTCGCCCTGGTGCCGGACGAACTGCGCACGGCGAAACCTGGCCGAATTGCAGCGGTCGCTATGTTCGCCGTGATCGGCGCCGCGCTGCTCTACGGCGACGGCATCATCACCCCCGCCATCTCGGTTCTCGGCGCGGTGGAAGGCCTGGCCGTCGCCGATCCCCGTCTGGCCAGCGCCGTCGTACCGGTATCCTGCATCATTCTGATCGGCCTGTTCTCCATTCAGAGCCGCGGCACGGGTTTGGTCGGGAACCTGTTCGGACCGGTGATGATCGTGTGGTTCGGCACCCTCGCCGCACTCGGGGTCTATCACATCTCCCACAATTCCGAGATTCTGGGCGCCCTCTCGCCGCATCACGCGATCGGCTATTTCGCCCATCACGGGTTCGGAGGCCTCCACATTCTTGCGTCCGTCGTCCTCGCCGTCACCGGCGGCGAGGCGCTCTATGCCGACATGGGGCACTTCGGCATCAAGCCGATCCGCGCGGTCTGGCTGTGCTTTGTCGCGCCGTCGCTTTTGCTCGCCTACTTCGGCCAGGGGGCGCACGCGCTGCGCGATCCACACTCGATGGACAACCCTTTCTTCTCGATGGTGCCGGCCGGTTGGGCCACCTACGCGCTTGTCGTCCTTTCCAGCCTTGCCGCCATCATTGCATCGCAGGCGCTGATCTCCGGCGCGTTTTCTCTTACGCGCCAGGCCATGCAGCTAGGATATTTCCCGCGCGTGCAGGTTCGTCATACGGCGCATGAGATGGAGGGACAGATCTACATTCCGCAGATCAACTATTTCCTCGCCATCGGCTGCATCGCTCTGGTGGTCGCTTTCGGGGCATCGTCGAAGCTGGCTGCCGCGTATGGAATCGCCGTGACGGGCACCATGGCCATTACCTCCATCATGTATTTTCTGGTCGTCCGCCAGACCTGGAACTGGGGCCTAGCCAAGGCGGCGGGGCTGCTGGCGCTCTTCCTGGCGTTCGACACTCCCTTCCTTTGGGCCAACCTGGGCAAATTCACCGACGGCGGCTATGTGCCGGTTCTCATCGGCGGCGTGATCCTGTTCATCATGCTGCTCTGGAATCGCGGCCGCACGCTGATCGCCCAACGCTACCGCCTACGCTTCCCCACTCGCGAGTCCGCCCAGGAACGTGTCGACGCCCGGTTGTCGACCCGCGTGCCCGGCACCGCGGTCTTCATGGCCTCCAATGCGAGTTCGCTCCCGCCCGTTCTCGTCCACCATGTGGAAAGGAGCCGGGCGCTCCAGGAGACCGTCATTCTATTGACCATTCGCATTCTGGGCCAGCCCCTGGTTCCCTCCGAGGATCGCTACAGCGTCGAACACCTGGAGGACGGATTCCACCGGGTGGTAATGAAGTTCGGTTTCATGGAGGAGCCCAACGTCCTGCCCGTTCTGCTCGAGGCGGTGAAGACCGGACGCATCCCGTTCCCCGACGGCGAAGTAACCTACTATCTGGGCCGCGAGAACTTCATCGCGTCCTCCAAGGGTCACATGGGCGCGTTTTCCGAGAATATCTTCGCGTTCCTGCAGAAAAACGCCGTCGCCGCCGATCGCTTTTTCGGGCTGCCCCACCGGCAAGTGGTCGAGATCGGCACCCAAATGGACCTCTAAACGCGGCGAGCGCCGGCTTTGCCAGCCGGCGCTCGTTCCAAGTCCAATGAGGAGCGAACTTACTTCGCTTTCTTCTGTTTCTGCTGACCGACACGGACCTTGAACATCGAAGCCTTCTGCTCCTGCCATGTCTTCCAGTCGTACCGGGCGCTTGCTTCTTTCAGGTACACATCCAGATCCGTGCCCTTGGGAACCACTGCCATCAAGGTGGCGGAGTCTTTGCCGTCCGGGCTCGTGATCCGGAACCGCTTCACATTCGGAATACCCATAACGTTTTCAGGTTACCACAGCCCGCAGGGCCGGACCCAATTCCGGGTAGCGAAACGGGTACCCGGCCGCCAATGCCGCGGCGGGCCTGCATCGTTGGCTATTTAGTAGAATTTGCGCCATCTCCCCGGCTCCGGCGCGCAGCACGAATTCCGGAGCCCGGAAGAACGCTGGACGGCCCAGCGCCCGTGCCAGTTCGCGAGTAAACTCGGCGTTCGTGACCGGGTTGGGGGAAACACCGTTCCATGCTCCCTTGGCGTCCGCATGCTCCGCGGCGAACCGGATCATACCGCACAGATCGTCGATATGAATCCAACTCATCCACTGGGCGCCGCTTCCAAGAGACGCGCCTAAACCCAGTCGAAACGGCAGGAGCATCGACTTCATCGCACCGCCATCGCGGCCTAGTACAAGCCCGATCCGGATTTTGACAGTCCGCACCCCGGCCGCATCGGCCTCCGTCTCCCACTCGCGGCACACATCCGGCAGGAAACCGTCCCCAGGCGCTGCCGCCTCTTCCAGCCAGTCGCCGCCGCGCGAGCCATAGTAGCCAACCGCCGAGGCACAGATCAGCGTCTTCGGCCCGGATTTCGAATCGCGGATCGCCTTGGCAACAGCCCGGGTCCCCAGCACTCGGGAGTCGCGAATCCGCCGCTTCACCTCCGCGTTCCACCGCTGAGAGACAGGCTCTCCCGCCAGATGTACCACGCAGTCCACGCCTTCGAGCGAAGACGGCCCTTCGCGCGGAATTCGTTTGTAGGTGACCGGCCACGCGGCTTGCAGATGACGGCCAACGAATCCATTGGCTCCGGACAACGCCACGATCATCGTCGAAAAGGATCCTTCCCCATCCGTTCCAAATACTCAATCTCCTGGATGTATGCGGGCACATCGGTCTTGCGCTTCATCCCGTCGTAGCCCATGTAGCGGATGGTACCGAATACGGGCCGCTCTCCCCAAGGCCGGTCGTGAAGGCCAAAGCACCAGAGAACGCTCGTGTACGTGTTCGGATCCCTGCCGTCCAAGGCGTACTTGTCGTGCAGATACAGCATGGTGTCCTGCGCCGTCTGATGCGTGGGCGACCACTCAATGATCTTCTTTCCCCAGTACATTCTGTAATAGCCGTGAATCCGGCCTCGCAGCAGCATCTCCTTTTGACATGCGTTCCACAGCGAATCGTGCGTGCGCGCTTGCTCGAATGCGTCTTGGGAATACATGTGCTCCCGGCGGTCCTTCGCGTGCTTGTGCAGGGTCAACTGCGCCCACTCGGGCAGTGCGGAGAGCCGGTCCGGCTCAGCGCAGTGGCGGGCAAAATTAAACGCCAATTCCCGCCGCACGATGAGTTCTTCCATGAACTCCGGGCAAGCGCTGCTGGCCAGTGCCACTTCCAGCGCGCCAATCTGTCCGAAATGCAGGTACGGGCTTAACTCGGAAGTCGCGTGATTGGAAGGCGAGTTCCGCTCAGCGGAGTAGCGCCCAATCCGCTTTTCCACGAACTCCCGCAAGTGCCGTTCCGCCGCCAGCCGGCCGCCCGTGTAGCTAATCGAAGGCTTTACCGAATGATCGATCTCGCAGCTCTCCACTAACTGCCCAATGTTGTCCACCGGAGTGTGCCAAGCGGGGCGGGCCTCGCGCCACCGGTGCTCCAGCTTGGGCATGGAAAACGGAAGGAGATGCTCTGGCAACAACCGGTGAACTTTCGGCCGCATCGTATACGCAGCCCATTCCCGCTTGGGGTAGCTCGCCATTGGCGTCACGCAACTGGCGTCGACGGCGTAATAAGGAATGCCGATTTTCGCGGGAATGCGCGCATTATGGTCGGCTCCGATAAAGCAAGGATAATCGTCGGTGACAATCAGCGCCGCCCGCTTCGCAAGTTCGTACAGCGTCCGGTTCGAGTCGCTCTTCCGCCGCCGCAGGTAGAAAGCGTAGCCTGCGCCCAGCGCCTCCACGCGCTTTTGAAACTCCGGAACGCCCTCCAGCACGAAGGTATGAATTCTGTCGTTGGCGGCTCGGTAGGTATTGGTCAGGGCCTCATAAACCAGCAGCGGCAACTGGCAAGCGTTCGCCTTTTCGATGGCGAACGCCAGCGCGTGATTCGCTTCCACGCGGCGGTTCATCTGCGCCCAGTACAGGACGTAGCCGCTATCGCGCCCGGGCGCGGCTGCATTCAGCAGACGTGCTCGAACATTAGAAACCATTGTCACTGGGATGCCGTCTCGGACCTCCGGGCTAGAATAAATTTGAGATGCGCGTTTGGAACCGCTTAAAACTGCTTGCGGCTTATTTGACCCGCCGCACTCGGGTAAATGCACTACCGGTCGAGTATATCGTCGAAACAACGGCGAAATGCAACCTGTACTGTCCAATGTGTCCACGGGAGACGCATAAGCAGCCCAAGCAGGACATGCCGGATACGGTCTACCAGCGCTTAGTGCAGAATGCAGCCGGCTCCGCCGAACACATGATGCTGATAGGCCTGGGCGAACCGTTTCTCGATCCAAAGATTTACGACCGCATCTCTCATTGCTCCCGCCACGGCATATCGGCGCTGATCTCGACCAACGGCACTCTGCTCGACGCGCAGGCGGCCGATCGCCTGCTTTCGACGCCGCTCGAGCATGTGACCTTGAGCTTCGACGGCGCAACCAAGGAAAGCTTCGAGTTCTATCGGAAAGGGGCCAATTTCGAACGGGTCCGCGACAACTTTATCCAATTCGCCTCCGAAAAACACCGGAGAAAATCGAGTCTGCATGTCGTCGTTCAGATGGTCCGCATGGAACGCAATTGGAACGAAGTCGAGGAGTTCACGCGTTTCTGGCGGAACGTCCCAGGCGTTGATGAAGTTCGTATCAAGGCCGACGAGACGGACCTGATGCGTCCGGATGCCGCCCACGCACCCGGTGACTGGACCTACCCCTGCCATTATCTTTGGCGTGGCGCCATGTACGTGAAGCACTCGGGCGATGTCTATCCCTGCTGCCAGAGCTACAACTTCGGCGGTCCGCCGGTGGGTAACACCGGCTCACAGGATTTGAACGAAATCTTCAACAGCCCGGAAATGCTCCGAATGCGCGAGGCCCATGCGGGACGGCGAGGCGGCGATATCGAAGTCTGCTCCAAATGCCGGACCGCGATCCCGCACCCGGTTCTGGTGGCCGGTTCCCTGCTGCTGCACGGGAAAACCGTTCGAAAGCTCCTGCCGTTGGTCGAGCGCCTCGCATACTTTGGACGCTGGACCGGCCTGCTTCGTCCGGTGGAAAACCAGCGCGAACGCCGTCCGGATCTCGTAAAAATCGAACCGGCAGGCAACGGCCGCGACCGGTAGGCTTACTGCACTTCGATGCCGCGTTCGTCGAGCAACTCGCCGGTCACGCGCAGCAGATTGATCTGATTCCGGCGGTATTGAATCGTCGTATTCACAAGCTGCGCTTCGGCGTTTACCAGGCGGGTCTGCGCGTCCAACACGAAGAAGATGATCTGCGTACCGAGATCGTACTTCTTCTGCTCGGCTTCCAACTGCTTGAAGGCCAGGTCGCGGGCCACGGTCGCCAGCTTCACCGACGCCTTTGAGGACTCCACCTGGCTCACGGCGTTCAGCACCTGCTGCCGGATCGTCTGCTCCAGACTGCGCCCTTGCAACACGTCCTGCCGTTTTGCCAGCACGGCGTCGGCGTAGTTTGCCGTCGCCGCGCGGTCGCGAATCGGCAGCCGCATCGTGAGACCGAACGAGTAGATCGGGAAACCGAAACCGAATACTTGGTCCAGCGCGTCGACAAAGCCTCCGCGCAGCACAGTAACGTTGTTGCCGTTGCGTTGGAAAAAATCGCCGCCGCGGCCGGTGGACGTATAGTTGCCGCGCAGCGCCAGGTCGGGCCGGAGTGCGTTGGAGGCCTGCTTCAACGAAAGATCGTCCTGCGAAACGCGGAAGCGGTTGGCGGACAAATCCGGCCGCATCCGCAAACCTTTGGCTACCGAATCTTCGCGGTCGATCTCCCTTTCGTCGGTAGGCGGCAGCGGTTGCTCGGTAAGCACCAACGCCATATTCCGGAACTTCGGATCCAGATCGGCGCCCATCTGGCGGCGCAGTGCGTCTTCGCTCTGCTGCAGCCGGAAGCGGGCCTGCAGCACCTGAATTTCGGAAGAGGCGTAGTTGGCCTCCGGCTGGTAGATGTCCAGCGGGCTAATCGCACCCAGCTCCAATTCCTTCTTCGATCGCTTGAGCGCTTCGCCGGAGAGCTCGAGCGCCTTCTCCTGGACGCGCAGAGTTTCGCGCGCTCCGACCACGTCCCAATATGCGTTCTCGGCCTGCGCCATGATGTTCAGCAACTGATTGCGAAACTGTTCGGTCGAGACCCGCACGCGGCTGCGCGCGATGCTCACCGGCAGCATGTTCACTTCTTTGCCCCGGTTGCGCAAAAGGGGCATAGTGAAGCCCATCGACATTTGCGCGTTCAACGCCGGGTTGAAGAAGGCGAATGAGTTGTTCGTGGAGGTCTTGCTCGCGTTGAATCCCAGGTTGTACTGCAGGCCGTTCGACATCGTCTGGTTGTACTGAAAGTTCATCGGCTGTACCAGCTGGTTCAGCGTCTGCGCGCCCTCCAACTGGTTGGTCGTGGGCGTCTTGGTGCGAGTGGAGTTGAAGTTGCCTGTGAAGAACGGATCGAACGGAGCGTAGGCGCGCGTGATCGAATTGCGCGTGATTTCGACTGCCAGCCGCTGGATGTCGATATCCACATTGTTCACCAGCACAAGCTGCAGGTACGAACGAAGCGAGATCTCGAGCTTGTTGTCGATCACGAAGTCGTCGAACTTGGAGGTGCCCCGCAACTCCACCCGCGGTAATGGCTCGGCGAAGTGGCGCTTAAACCAGTTCTGCTTCGGGAAGGACGGCGATTCGAGGATGTCGGGATCTTTGGAGGCTGACGCGAAGGCGCGCTGGGGCGCTTCCACGGTTCCGAGAATGGCGGGGGTCCCGGGCGCCTGCGCATAAGTCGAATGGGTCAATACCAGCGCGGCCGCCAAGGCGATAATTTGACGAGGAAGCAACATGAGTCGGGTCTTTATGGGTTCTTATTCGTAACGGATGGCTTCGATCGGGTCGAGGCGGGCTGCCTGCATCGCGGGGTAAATGCCAAACACAAGACCGATGCCGCAGGATACACCGAAGGCGACGGCGATGGACGCCGTGGTGACCACGGTCGACCAGCCGGCGGCCGACGCAATGATCTGGGATAGCGCCACGCCGAAAATAATGCCGAGAAGTCCGCCCATGATCGAGATCAGGACGGCTTCGGTCAGAAATTGTCGAATAATATCGCGCTGCTTGGCGCCGATCGCCCGCCGTATCCCGATCTCGCGTGTACGTTCCAGCACAGTGGCGAGCATAATGTTCATAATGCCGATTCCACCGACCAGCAACGAGATACCGGCGATACAAATCATGACGACGTTGAAAATGAAACTCGTGCGGCGGCGCTGCTCCAGCAACCCGGCCGGCACGGTAATGGCGAAGTCGCCGGCGTCCTTGTGGGTCGCCGTTAAAATCGCGTTGATGACATTGGCCGTTTCGATCGAGTCGGTGCCGTTCAGTACGCGAATGTACATGCCGTCGATCTCGTCCTTCAGATAGCTGTTGGAGTCCTCGAACCGGCGCATAACGGTGTTCAGCGGGGCGATCACCAAGTTGTTCCCGCTGGCTACTTCCAGGCCTTCCACGCCAGTATCGGCCGTGGCCTGGGGCGCCAGAATGCCCACCACCTGGAGCCACGTGTCGTTTACCTTTACGAATTTGCCGACCGCCGGATCGAAGCCGAGCAAATTCACTTTCGCCTGCTCGCCCAGAACGCAGACCGGCGCGGAACGGTCGTTGTCCTCATCGTTGAAGAAACGTCCCTCCACCACTCTCAGGCTGTTGATCTGCATGTAGTTCGGCAACACGCCAATCAACATCGGCGGATCGGCCGACGTCTTTGGCAAAACCTTCTGCGGCTTGAAGCGCTTGCGTGGAGTCAGCGCCTCGAGGCCCTGTACGTTCTCCGAGATCGAACGGAAATCCCGGAAGCTCATTCCGGGAGAAATCGCCCGCCGGGCCTGCAACTCGTTGCGATCCACGGCTTCCTTCGCTTCGATAATGATATTGTTCACGCCGAGCAGATCGATGTAGCTCATCATCTCCTTCTGCGCGCCCGCCGTAATGGACAACATGGCCACCACGGCGCCCACGCCGAAAATCATGCCGAGCATGGTGAGTAGACTGCGGAGCTTGTGCACCAGCAAGCTCGAAAGGCCCATCTTGATTTCGGGCAGAATGTCGGCAAGAAACGCCATTAGATCTTCGGCTCCTGAATCGATCTCACGCTACTGCTTCGGTCCGCCGCCGGGGAGCGCATTCATGGGTCCGCCGCCGCCCTTGGACTCTTCCTTGGATTGCTTGGTGCCTGGCTTAGCCTCAGGATTGGCCATGGCGATGATCTCGTCGGGCTTCAGGCCCTCCGCGATCACCAGCGTCGACTCGCTGCGTTTGGCCGGTTTGATCGGCCGGGCCACGAAGCGCTCGCCTTCCTTCACGTAGACCACAAGCTTATTGTCCTTCTCGTATACGGCCTGCGCCGGGATATGAATCGCGTTCGGAATTTTCTCGACGATAATCTCGACGTCGGCTAGCAGGCCGGGCCGCAGCAACACATCGAGGCTCGAATCCTGATCCGGAGGAGGAGGCAACTTCGCGTTCTGAAAATCGGCCTGCGAGAACTGCCCGCCGCCGAATCCGCCGCCCATGCCGCCCATTCCGGGGAATCCATCGCCACCGCGCCGTCCACCCCCCTCTCCGCCGGCCCCGCCCGCGCCATCGCCGCCGCGGCGCCGGCGCCCTTCGCCGCCCTCTCCGCCGGTCCCGCCCGCTCCATCGCCGCCGCGGCGCCGGCGGCCTTCATCGCCTTCTCCGCCGGCCTGCGCGTTTTCGGGCTTCGCACCGGGCGCCGGCTTGGCGCCAGCCGGTGCCGTGCGGCCCATTTTAGCCATGACCCCCTGAAACAACTTCGTCCGCTCCTCGGCCGAAAGATCCTGCATGCTGCGGCCCTTCAATTCGGCCTGCATCAACTCGCGCATCTTCGTCCGGTCGGCGTCGGACATTCCACCGCCGCCCGGACCTCCCGGACCGCCACCCGCCGCAAACGGCATTCTCGGGGCGCCGCCTTCTCCACCGCCACCCGGCCGGCCGCCGAAACCACCACCGCCGCCAAAGCCAGCCGGAGGACCGCCCCCTCCAGGGCCGCCTGCGCCGCCTGGGCCGCCAGGACCGCCAGGGCCGCCGCCCATCATCATCATGGCCATGGGATTGCCGCCTCCGCCCGATGCGGCGCCCGGCTTCTTCCGGTTCGCTTCGGCCGTCGCTAAAATGCGCGCGATCTGGTCGGGCTTCGAACCCAGCTTGGTCAGCAACTCTTTCATCTCGATCGAAAAGATTACGTCGAACTTCTTGGCCGGATCGGAAGAGTTCACGTTCGATGACGCTGTCGAGGACATCGTCTTAATCTTGCCCTTGAACCTTTCGTTCGGCACCGCGTCGAGTGACACCAGCACTTCTTGCTCTTCGTTCAAATTGGCGCGGTCAAGCTCGCCTACGCGGGCGACCACTTCCAACTCCGAAAGGTCCAGCACATCGGCGATCGGCATGCCGGGCTGCACCTGGTCGCCTTCGCGAATATCGGGCACGTCGAAACCGAAGCCCATTCGGGAAGAGATGTTCTGCCGCACGGCCACCAGTCCGCTCATCGGCGCCAGCACCTTCACTTGATTCAAACGGCTCCGCGTCCGCGACATCTCGAGCAGCGCCTTTTGCTTGCGCTCACGCAACACGGCCAGTTCGGCCTCCGCCTGCTCCTGGCGCGACTTGATATCGCTCTCCAACTGTTTCAGCCGGCGTTTGGCTTCTTCCAGGTTCAGATCGTTCTTCTTGCGGTCGATTTCGCTCAGCAGCTCGTTTCGCTTCACTTCCAATTCGGCACGGCGCACCGAATAACGGGCCCGCAGCAACTCGACCTGGTCCTGATTATTCCGGATTGCCAGGTCCGCTTCGGACTTCTTGTACTGCTCGTCGATCTGGTCGATCTCCAACTGTTTTTCTTCCACCGACGAAACCAGCTCGGCATCGTCGAACTCAACGATCAAATCCTTCTCTTTTGCGAACGCCCCGATCTCCGCCAGCCGCGTGATCTGCACCGTGCCGAACAGGTTGGGGGCGTAGAGTACCGCCGAGCGCACCGCCCGCAGTTCGCCCCGCGCGAACGTCCGCACGACGACATCGCCCTGGCGCACCTTCGCCGTCGCGATGGCGTGAACGGGGGTCTGCTGGATCTGACTGACGAACTTGTAGCTGGCCCAGGCGCCGCCGACAATGGCGCCGAGAATAATGACTCGAATGATGATTTTGACCATGGACGCGTTCCTGCCCTACAGTTTTTTGGCCCGTTTTGCCACTTCGGCGGGATCTTCCATGGCGATTACGTCGCCCGCCTTCAGACCCTTGAGGACGACCAAATCCGAATCGTTGCGTTTTCCGGCCTCGATCGGAACCGCCACAAAACTCTCGCCCCGCTGGATCCACACCGACGGCTTGCCCTTGTTCATGAAACTGGCGCGCACCGGAATCAACAGCGCGTCTTTCTCGCTTTCGATGATGATCTCCGTGCTGGCGCTCATGCCGGGCCGCAACCGGGGGTCGACCTTCGACAACGTTGCCCGCGCCGGAAAGGTCTTTTCCGTCATGCCCATGCCTTTGTAGAGAATCGCCGCGATCGGACTGATCCAATCCAGCTCGGCGTTGAATTCGATCTCCGGTATGGCGTCCACACGCACGCGCAGCATCTGGCCGAGTTGCAGCTTGCCGCGATCGACTTCGTCCAGCTTCAACTCCACGCGCATTTGGCTCAGATCCGGAATCTCGGCAATAGCGGCGCCAGTCCAGGCGCGGTCGCCTTCCTTGAACGGCGGCGGCGTCGATCCGAACGCGCCGTTCGTACGCGTGTTCGGCAGCACATTCACAATGCCGTCCATCGGCGCGATGATCTTCATTCGCGATAAGTAGCCCTTGGCCCGCTCTACGTCGCGAATCGTCTTGTCCTTTTTGTTCTGTACGCGCTCGACGTCGGCTTCCTGGGTCGTTTTGTGCGCCTTGATCGTTGTGTGCACCTGATCCAAGTCGCCCTCGGCAGTCACCACGTCCAGCGCGTTTTTCTTGCCTTCGATCTCGGAAAGGATCTGCGCCTTCGACGCTTCCAGTTTCGCGCGGTCTACGTTATAGGACGCGGTCATCTGGTTCATCGCGTCCATTTCGTTGGTGATCTTGTGGGAGGCCTGCAACTGCACGATCTCTTTGTCCACTGTGCGCACCGACGTAGTGCGTTCGATGTAGTATTGCTCCTGCGACGCGGCGTCGAACTCGACGACCGTCTCGCCCTTGCGGATCGGCTTGCCGGAAACGGCCAGCATGACGATGCGCGCCTCGGGAATTTGAGGCGCGGACAGCACCACCGAGCGGGAGCTTCGAACCTCGCCGCGCGTCTTGACCGAGATCACGAACTCGCCCTTGCGGACGCGGGCCACCGGCACTTCCACCTTGGTCTGGCCCGTAGTCCGGTACGCCGCGTAGCCGCCCGCCGCCAGGCCACCGAGCAGGATCGTGGAAAGCAGCATGCGCCGGCGATTGCCGGCGGCCGATTGACCAAGACGGACTTTGGGCTTGACATCTTTCGACATGTATTTGTGCTCTCGCTAAGGGTAGGGATTTCGGGACGCGCTCAACTGACGTTTTTGGAGCCGTCCTTGCCCGGGTTGACTGTGGGCGGCTCCAGCGCGACCACTTCGCCAGGCTTCACGCCGGACCGGATCGCGACGTGCGTGTAGCTCGTCAATCCGATCTCTACGGTTCGACGCTCCCACTGGCCCGCACTGTTACGCACCATCACGAACGGCTGGGCCGGCTGGCCGCCGGCCGGCGTGGTGGAGGTCTGCACCGCCTCGGCCGGAACCACTGCGGCGGATTGATCCTCGTCCAGAACGATATCGGCGCTTACGCTCAAGTCGGGAATAATGCGCGGGTCCATCTCGTCCAGCTTCAGCCGGACTGGGATGTCCTTTTTGAACGAGGCGCGGAACCCGCCGGACTTAGTGATCGCACCGATCATCACTACGTGCGCTTTCACTTCCAGTCCCGGGAATGCGTCGAAGCGAACCTTGGCCTTCTGCCCTAGCTTCATCGACTGCACATCCACCTGGCTCAGCGTTGCGTTAATGACCATCGAGTTCGGGTCCACAATCTGCATCAGCATCTGGCCTGGGTACACTTGGTCCCCCTGCTGAATCACACCCATCTCGCCGCCGCGCCACGTGGACTGCACGACAACCAGGCCGTCGAGCGGAGCCTTCAGGATCATCCGGTCCGCGTTCGCCTCGGCTCGCCGAAGTTCCAGCTTTGAGGTCTGCAACTCCAGTTCGCTCACCTTAAGCGTCGCCTTCTCGCCGATGTCCACATACTTGGCCGCTTCCAAAAGCTGTTTGTAGTTCGCCTTCGCCTCTTCCAGCGCGAGCTTCAAGCGCTCGGAGTCGATCGCGCTGCGAACTGGAATCGTCTTGATGTCGAGTTCGGATTTCGCCACCTGATTCTTGGCCGCCAAAATCTGCTGATCGTACGACTTGCGCGTCACCAGCAAGTTGGCCAGCGAGGCCTTCATCGAGCTTTCCGATTGATCCACCGTAGCGCGGTAGTCGTCCAAACGCAGCAGCATGTACTGGCGGTCGAATTCGGCCACGGTCTCGCCCTTCTTGATGCGGGATCCGTTCGGCGCCATCGTCTGCAACTGCATCATGAAATCGCCGCCGGGGCTGCCGCCGGACCCGCGCGAACTGCTGCTCGAACTGCCGCTGCCGCCAGGAATCGAACTCGCCGTCGAGCCCATGCCGTCCGCGCCCGTCGAGGCCGATGTCGAGGCGCGTGTGCTGCGGCTGGAGCTGGCGCGCGGGGTCGCCCGCGTTTGCGTCCGGCCTGAACCGCCCGAGCGAAGAGTTGATCCGCCGCCGCCCGCCGTGGAAGACAGCGACTCGCCCGAGAACGCCGAACCGCCGCCGCCGGAGCCCGAAGCCGCGCCGGACGTAGAGGAAACCATGTTGCCGCCAGACATGGAGGTGGCCTGCAAAGTCGATTGACCGCCACTGGACGTAGAGCCGGTGGAGCGGCTGCTACCGGAAGACGACGAACCCCCGCTGCTGCTGCTGCCACCGCTGCTACCGCCCGAGAACCCTCCGCGACCGCTCATGCCCATACTGATCGAACCGCCGGAACTGCCGCCCCGGCCG
Organism: Acidobacteriota bacterium; assembly: GCA_016871155.1. GTDB lineage: Bacteria > Acidobacteriota > Terriglobia > Bryobacterales > Bryobacteraceae. The sequence goes on from VFZO01000076.1 coordinate 16,843, forward strand.
CCACGCATGGAAGGCGCGATCAGCGTAATGTATTTCTCGGCGGTCGTTGTACCCGTGACGCGGATGGTCTTTTGCAGGCCGCCCGCCTGGGCCGGAGCGGAACGGACCACAATGGCCGCCGACTGTTGCGCCTCGGCTTGCTGCCGCTGCCACAGCCAATAGCCCAAACCGCCAGCCACCACCAGCGCCAACACAATCCAAATAGCTCCGGAGGATCGCCCCGGGGGCGCCTCGTGCGGCGTCACGGCTTGAGGACCCGGCGTCGGCGGTCCCGCGGGCTGCGGCTGAGGCAGGTTCGGAACGGCTGCGCCACTCATGTAGATCTGCGGGTTCATCTCGGACATCGAAGTTGCTCCTCTCCCGGCGGGCCGGGATGGTCATTGCTAAGACGCTATTGTATTCGAAAAGGTTATGGTCATCTGGACAGGTTTCCTGGCGGCCCGTGTAAAGAAGGGTTAACCGTTCATCGACGCCAAAAATTCGGCGTTCATCCGGGTTTTCCCCAGCTTCTCCAACAGCAGTTCCATCGATTCGACCGGGGATAACGGATTCAACACTTTACGCAAAATCCAGACCCGGTTTAGCTCCTCTTTCGGCATGAGCAACTCTTCCTTGCGGGTGCCGGACTTGTTGATATCGATCGCCGGGAATACCCGTTTATCCACCAATTTCCGGTCCAGGTGTACCTCCATGTTGCCGGTACCCTTGAACTCCTCGAAAATCACATCGTCCATTCGGGACCCTGTGTCAATCAGCGCGGTTGCGACAATCGTCAGCGAGCCGCCCTCTTCAATATTCCTCGCGGCGCCGAAAAACCGCTTTGGCCGCTGGAGAGCGTTCGAATCCACACCGCCGGACAGTACTTTACCCGAGGGTGGTACTACCGTGTTGTACGCCCGCGCCAGGCGTGTAATTGAGTCGAGCACGATCACCACGTCCCGCTTATGCTCTACCAGCCGCTTGGCTTTCTCAATCACCATCTCGGCCACCTGCACATGGCGCGCGGCGGGTTCGTCGAACGTGGAGCTAATGACCTCGCCTTTTACCGATCGCTGCATGTCCGTCACTTCTTCCGGGCGTTCGTCGATGAGCAGAACGATTAGTGTCACATCGGGGTGGTTCGCCGTCACCGAGTTCGCGATGGTCTGCAACAGAACGGTTTTGCCGGTCCGCGGCGGAGCGACTATGAGCCCGCGCTGGCCCTTGCCGATCGGCGCCATAAGGTCCATAACCCGGCCGAAGAGATTCTCTTTGCCGGTCTCCAGCTTGATGCGCTCCTGCGGGTACAGCGGTGTCAGATTGTCGAAGAAAATCTTGTTGCGCGCCTCTTCGGGCGGCTCGAAGTTGATCGCGTCGACTTTGATGAGCGCGAAGTACCGTTCGCCCTCTTTCGGCGGGCGGATCTGGCCGGAAATCGTATCGCCCGTTCGAAGGTCGAAGCGGCGGATCTGCGACGGCGAGACGTAGACATCGTCCGGCCCGGGCAGGTAGTTGTACTCCGGCGCGCGCAGGAACCCGAAGCCGTCAGGCAGGCACTCCAGAACGCCCTCGGAAAAAATCAATCCCGATTTTTCGGCCTGCGTCTGGAGGATCTTGAAGATCAACTCCTGCTTGCGCAGCCCGGCTACTCCCACCACACCCAGCTCTTTGGCGATGGTGTTGAGCTTCAGGATCGACATATCCTTTAGCTCGACCAGGTCGAGGGTTCCGTCGCGCCGGGCCGACGCCAAATCCGCCGGTTCGTTGATTTCCGCCGGCGGCCGCGGCCGGCGGGTCTTCGGCTCTTCGGCCGTTTGCTCTAAGCTGTCTTGAAACTCTTGATCGCTTGCCAAATTTCCCTCGCTCCCCGGCCGGTCGTCGCTGAGAACGGCACCGTGGTTGCGTTGGGTGCCTGCTTCCGGATCGCCGCCAGACCGTGGTGAAGTTCTGATTGATTTAACTTATCGGTCTTGGTCGCGACCACGAGATACGGCCGGCCATGATGCTCCAACCAGTCCCGCAGCTCCAAATCCGTATCCATCCATCCCCGCCGCGCGTCCACAAGCAGGATCGAGAGCACGAGCCGCTCGCGGTGGAGCAAGTACGCCTCAATGAGAGCCTGCCAGGAGTGTTTGACATGTTGGGGAACTTTCGCGAAGCCGTAGCCGGGAAGGTCGACGAATGTGAATTCGCCGTCGATGGAGAAGAAATTGATCGTTTGGGTTCGGCCTGGAGAAGAACTGGCACGAGCGAGCTTCGGCACGCCCGCCAGAACGTTCAACAAGCTGGATTTTCCAACGTTACTGCGCCCCAGGAACGCGCACTCCGGTTGCCGGAGTGCGGGAAACTGAGAGGGACTGGATGCACTTAGTATAAACCGGACGCCGGCTTGTTTGGGTGCCTGGTTAATGTGTCATGTCCTCGGCCGGACGGGTTTCCGTTTGCACGGCCGCGGCGGTGATCGGCAGCGGGGTCACCTCACGGACCAAGGCGAGCTTCAAGACCTCGTCCATCGACTCGACAAAGTGCAATTTCATGTCCTTCTTGATGACTTCGGGAATATCGTAAAGATCCTTCTCGTTGTCCCTGGGCAGAACGAGTTCGTGGATACCGTTACGGTGCGCCGCCAGCATCTTCTCTTTCAACCCGCCGATCGGCAGCACCTTCCCGCGAACGGTGATCTCTCCGGTCATGGCCACATCGCCGCGAACCGCGATGTTGGTCAGCGCGCTGGTGATCGACGTGGCGATCGTGATGCCAGCCGACGGCCCGTCCTTGGGAATCGCACCCTCCGGCACGTGCAAATGGATGTCGATGTGACGGTAAAAATCCCGGGACAGCCCGAGGGAATTCGACCGCGAGCGAATGTAGCTCATCGCCGCCTGCGCGGATTCCTGCATCACATCGCCCAGCTTTCCGGTCGTCGTCAGTTTCCCCCGGCCTTCCATGATGGCCGCTTCGGTCGTCAGGATCGATCCCCCGACCTCCGTCCAAGCCAGACCCACGGTTGCGCCAATGTCGTTCTTCTTATCGGTCACCGAGTCTCGATACCTGGGCGGCCCCAGCAACTCCGTCAGCACCTGTGTGGTCACGGCCACGGCCGGCAGTTCGCTCTTGATCTTCGGCAGCGCGGCATCGGCTTCCGCCGCGGCCGCTTTCTTGGTGCCTTTCTTGGCTTTCTTCGCCGGTGCGGCCTCTTCGATCACCTCGCCGCCCTTGGCCAGGTCTTCGGCATTCTCGCCGCCAGACAACTCCACCACCTTGCGCGCCACCTTGCGGCACACGTTGCCGATCTCGCGCTCGAGATTCCGGACGCCGGCCTCGCGCGTGTAGCTCTGAATCAACGCCCCAAGGCCCTCGGGAGTGAACTCGACCTGCTTCTCCTCGATGCCCGTCGCGTCCTTCTGCTTCGGTATCAGGAACTTCCGCGCAATCTCGGCCTTCTCCAGCTCGGTATAACCCGACAGCCGGATGACCTCCATGCGATCCTGCAGCGGGCCCGGAATGGTGTGCAGCACATTGGCGGTAGCGATAAAGAACACCTCGCTCAGGTCGTATTCCACGTCCAGGTAATGATCCTGGAACATGAAATTCTGCGCCGGGTCCAGCACCTCCAACAGCGCCGACGACGGATCGCCCCGGAAGTCGGTGGACATCTTGTCGATCTCGTCGAGCATGAACACCGGATTCTTTGTGCCGGCCTTCTTCATGCTTTGAATAATCTGTCCGGGCAGCGCGCCGATATAAGTCCGCCGATGTCCGCGGATCTCGGCTTCGTCGCGCACTCCGCCCAAAGACAGACGGACGAACTTGCGCCCCGTGGCCTTGGCGATCGACATGCCCAGCGAGGTCTTGCCCACGCCCGGAGGCCCGACGAAGCACAGAATCGAACCCTTCGGATTGTTCACCAGCCGGCGGACGGCCAGAAACTCCAGAATGCGCTCTTTGATTTTTTCCAGTCCGTAGTGGTCGGACTCCAGAATCCCATGGGCGTACTTTAAGTCGCGGATCTCCCGCGTCTTGTTCTTCCACGGCACCCCGAGCAGCCAGTCGATGTAGTTGCGGCTCACCGTGGACTCGGCCGACATCGGAGGCATCTGTTCAAGCTTCTTCAACTCACTGATCGCCTTCTCGTGAGTCTCCTTCGGCATGCCTGCGGCGTCGATCTTCTTTTTGAGCTCGTCGTACTCGCTCTTCTCGCCGCGGCCCAGCTCTTTCTGGATCGCCTTGATCTTCTCGTTGAGGTAATATTCCTTCTGCGCGCGCTCCATCTGCCGCTTTACGCGGCCTTGAATGGAACGGTCCATCGAAAGCTTCTCGATCTCGATATCGAGCATCTCCGCGATGCGCGTCAACCTGTCGATGGGATCGAAGATCTCGAGCAGCTCCTGCTTCTCCTCGATCGTCAACTGCAGATTCGCGCCCACCGTATCGGCCAGCTTGCCAGGATCGTCCACTTTGATGGCGGCGATCATCGTCTCGTAGTTGAGATTCTGGCTCAGCTTCACATACTGCTCAAACAATCCGGTCACGCGCGTGGTCAACTGCTCCACCGGCGCCGCTGCGTCCATGCGGGTTGAGAATGTCCGGACCGTAGCGCGGAAAAACCCTTCATCGCTGGCCACGGACACTACACGGGCGCGCTCCACGCCTTCGACCAAAACCTTGATATTGCCGTCGGCGAGCTTCAGGCTCTGCACGATATTGGCGATGGTGCCGGTTGAAAAAATCTCGTCGGGACGGGGATCGTCCACCGACGCGTCGTGCTGCGTCGCCAAGAAAATCTTCTTGTCCGAAGCCAGCGCTTCTTCCAGCGCGCGGACCGAGGAGTCGCGGCCAACGACGAAGGGCGTCATCATGTGAGGGAAGATGACCACGTCGCGGATCGGCATCATCGGCAAGCGCCGGGATTCTGAACGTTCTTTTGTACTCATTGTTTAACCGGCTTTTTCCAACAAACCAAGGTTGATCTTCTGAGAGAGGACCATCTCTTTGGTGACGATTACCTCGCGGACTTTCTTGTTCGACGGGATGAAGAACATGAGATCCAGCATCAATTCTTCCAGGATCATTCGCAGTCCGCGGGCGCCGACTTTACGCTCCAGGGCAAGACCGGCGACCGCATCCAACGCGTCATCGGTGAACTTCAGCCGTACATTCTCGAACTCGAACGACCGCTGATACTGCTTGGTCAGAGAGTTCTTCGGCTTGGATAGAATCTGCACCAGTGCGTCCTTGTCCAAATCGTCGAGCACGCCGACGACCGGCAAACGGCCGATGAACTCCGGAATGAAGCCGTAGCGGATCAGATCGTAGGGCTGTGTCTGCTGCAACAGACTCACGTCTTTTTTCACCTGCGGGCGAATAGGCTGAGCGGCCTCTTTGGCTTCGCCTTCCGGGAATCCGATCGACCGGCGTCCGGCCCGCCGTTCCACGATCTTGTCCAAACCAACGAATGCGCCGCCGCAAATGAACAGGATGTTCGAGGTATCGACAGGCGTGAACTCCTGGTGCGGATGTTTACGGCCGCCCTGGGGCGGCACGTTGGCCACGGTCCCCTCCAAAATCTTGAGCAGGGCCTGCTGGACACCTTCGCCCGAGACGTCGCGGGTAATGGAAGGATTCTCGTCCTTGCGTCCGATCTTGTCGATCTCGTCGATGTAGATGATGCCCTGCTGGCAGCGTTGCACGTCCCAATCGGCGTTCTGCAACAGCCGCAGGATAATGTTCTCCACGTCCTCGCCAACGTAGCCGGCCTCAGTCAGCGTGGTGGCGTCGACAATGGCGAACGGCACGTCCAGAATCCGCGCCAGCGTCTGCGCCAGCAGCGTTTTCCCCGTCCCGGTCGGGCCGATCAGCAAAATATTCGATTTGCTGAGTTCGACGTCGCTGCCGCGCTGCTTGTTCATCTGCACACGCTTGTAGTGATTGTAGACGGCGACGGCGAGTTTCTTTTTTGTTGCATCCTGGCCAATCACGTATTGGTCCAGATACTCCTTCAACTCCAGCGGCTTGGGAAGCTTGTTCGGAGCCGCGTAGGTCTGCTCGTTCCGGTCGTCCTCCAGGATCGAGTTGCAGACCGCGATGCACTCGTCGCAAATATAGGATCTCGGATAGTCGCTCAACGGCGAGGAGATCAACTTGCCGACAACGTCCTGGCTTTTGTGGCAGAACGAACAGCGCAGGGACTCGTCCGTCGAGGAACGCTTCACGCGAGGACTCCAGAGATGTTTAGCATGGACACGCCGTCTTCATTATAGCGGTTCCGCCGCGGGAAGGTACCGCGCCAACAACTCTCGCAAGCGTTCCGAACTGACCGGTTTAGAGATATAATCCGTCATGCCGGCCGCCAGGCATCGATCGCGATCCCCTTTCATGGCATTGGCTGTCATCGCCACGATCGGCGTACCTATCGTGGCTGGTTTTTCACGCAGGACCCGGGTGCATTCGTAACCGTCCAGGCCCGGCATCTGGCAATCCATCAGGATTAGATCGTAATTCTTGATACGTGCCGCAGCCAGCGCCGCGTTCCCGTCGGAAACGACGTCGGCGGTCAGACCCAGGTTGGTCACCAGCTTGACCGCCAGCATCTGGTTCACCGGATTATCCTCGGCGATGAGTACATGTCCGGCTAGCCCTCCGGTCCGCGGCGGCGACGCCGGCGCCGGCGCTGCCCCAACGGCCTGAATCCGCGCAAGCGCTTCCACCAGACGGCCGGCCCGAACGGGCCGGGTCACGGCAATTTCCGTGGACTCGCCGATGGACTCGTTCTTATTGAAAACTAATACGATCGGGGTGCCGCGCAGCCTCTTGCGCAATTCCGCAAGGTCAGCCTGCGCATGCACGAACGCGACATCCCACGAACGGGATTCGATCTCTGGGTCGTCTACCGACTGGACCATCACGCACTTCGGGCCCAGGATGCCGCGTATCGTTTCCGCCGAACACGGCGTATCGAGAATCAGAATCTCCCACGAACTGAGTCCCGGCGGCGGCGGATGGGTTCCGGCCGGATTCCCAAGCTGGATGCGAAACCAGAAGCGGGCGCCCTTGCCCGGTTCGCTGTTCACGCCGATCTCGCCGCTCATCGCCTCCACAAGCTGGCGGGAGATCGCCAGTCCAAGCCCTGTGCCGCCAAACCGGCGTGCGTTGGACGAATCGGCCTGGGTGAACGGCTGAAACAGCAGCTGCCGCACCGATTCGTCCAGGCCAACGCCCTGATCCGTCACCGACACAGCGATCGTCGACTCCGTTTCGGTGTAACCCACCCGCTCTACGCGCACCCGTACATCCCCGCCGTTCGGCCAAGGTGCGCTCCCGCTAAACTTGATCGCGTTACCGACCAGGTTCATGATCACCTGCCGCAGCCGTCCTTGGTCGCCGCTCAGCCACTCCGGGACGGCGGGATGAATCGTGTATCCGATATCCAGGCCCTTTTCCAGTGCGCGGGACGAAAGGATATCTAGAACGTCCTCGATCACCTCCCGCAGCCGGAAATCGGAGTTGGCGAACTCCAGCTTGCCCGCGTTCATCTTGGAGAAGTCGAGAATATCGTTCAGAAGGTCCAGCAGAGACGCCGCCGAGCGGTGCACGGTCTGCGCCAACTCCAACTGTTCCCGGTCGAGCCGCGTCGCCAACAACTTCGTATCGACGCTGTTCTTCGGCTGGCTAGCGCTTTACCTGCCAGAGATTTTC
>VFZO01000077.1 GCA_016871155.1 Acidobacteriota bacterium
TCTATGCCAAGAAGGCCGCGCGTCATCCGTCTACTTTCTCGACGACCAGCACCTTCTCGGTGGCGTCGATCTCCTGGAACTTCACTTCGATAATCTCGTTGGCCGCCGTCTGCACTTTTCGGCCGATGTACCTGGCCTCGATGGGCAGTTCGCGCCAGCCGCGATCGATCAGCACGAGCAGTTGGACGCGCGCGGGCCGGCCATGTTCGAACAACGCATCCAGCGCCGCGCGAATGGTCCGGCCTGTGTACAACACGTCGTCGGTGAGGACGATGTCCTTACCATTGACGTCGAAGTTGATTTCGGTGGCGTTTAGCTGCGGCCGGTCGCCGACCGTGGACAGATCGTCACGATAGAGGTTTATGTCGAGAATTCCCACCGGCACGTCGCGGTTTTCCAAATCCTTGATTTTGGCTCCCAGCCTTTGGGCGATCGGGACACCGCGGCGGCGGATTCCGACGAAGGCGAGTGTATCGAGATTCTCGGTCTTTTCCAGCACTTCGTGCGCCAGGCGAACCAGCGTGCGATCGATCTCGCTCGCCGTCATTAGTTGCGACTTCAGCTTTGTTGCGCTCATGGTTGGCGTTTCGTTTTTAGCAGCGTAGCATATCGGTTATGAGTGGCCCTGAAATCGCGGTTCTATTGCGCCTGTTGGAGGAAGCGTTTGAGAAACAGGCCTGGCACGGCCCCAACCTGAAAGGCTCGCTGCGCGGCGTCACGGCGGCTCAGGCGGCCTGGGCGCCCGGGCCCGGCAGGCACTCCATTTGGGCGCTAGCGCTCCATGCCGCGTACTGGAAATACGCGGTCCGCAGGCGCCTGACGGGCGAAAAGCGCGGCAGTTTTCCGGTGACCGGCTCGAACTTCTTTCCGCTGGAAGGCCGGGACTGGCAGAGCGACTGCCGCCTGCTGACGGAGCAGCATCGCCAACTGCGCGCCGCCGTCGCCGGCCTTGACCGGGTGAATGCGAAGACGGAGCGGCTGATCCGCGGCGCGGCACTGCACGACATTTATCACGCCGGGCAGATCACGCTCATCAAAAGGCTGATGCGCCAGGCCGCACTGCACACTGAACACTGATATAGAATCAACGCAGGGGTGTAAAAGCCAATGATTCGACTTGACGCCGACAAACCGGCTGAATTTTGCGATGGAACCCGGCGCCGCGATTTTCTGCACGCGGGCGCGCTGACGACGCTCGGGCTGGGGCTGCCGCAGCTCATGAGCCTGAAGGCCTATGGCGCGGTGGACACGAAGAAGTCCGACACGAACTGCATCCTGTTAATGCTGGTGGGCGGGCCTTCGCAGCTCGACACCTGGGACATGAAGCCGAACGCCCCGTTGGAGATTCGCGGGCCGTACAAGCCGATGAAGACCAACGTCGCCGGGATCGAGATCTCGGAAAACTTCCCCCGCATGGCCAAAGTGGCCGACAAGTTCTCGCTGGTCCGCTCCATGTATCACACGGCCGCGGCTGTTCACGACACAGGCCATCAGATGATGCAGACCGGCCGCCTGTTCCAGGGCGGTGTGGAGCATCCGAGCTTCGGATGCGTGCTGGGAAAACTAAAGGGCCCCAAGGCCGACGTTCCGCCGCACGTCCTGCTGCCGAGGCCGATCGGCGCGACCGGCGGCAACATGCCGCATGGCCACGGCGCGGGCTACCTGGGCAAGGCGCACGACCCCTTCATTCTGAACGCCGACCCGGCGGATCCGAACTTTCGCGTGCCGGACATGCTGCCGCCGGACTACCTGACCGCCCTTCGCGTCGACCGCCGCAAGGACTGGCGGAACATGGTGGACAAGACCGTCAGCAAGTTCGAAACCTCGCAGGAGGCCCGGCTGCTGGACAACTCCTTCCACCAGGCCTACACGCTCATGTCGAGCGAAAAGGCGCGGCAGGCGTTCGAACTGCACCGCGAGCCGGAGACGGTCCGCGAGAAGTATGGCCTGAACCGTTTTGGCCAGAGCTGCCTGCTGGCCCGGCGGCTGGTGGAGGCCGGTGTCCGGTTCGTAACCATCAATATGTTCGAGACCGTGTTCGACGAAATCACGTGGGACATCCACGGTTCGAAGCCGTTCTCGCCCATCTCCTGCTACCGCGACCTGGTGGGGCCGATGTTCGATATGGCGTACTCCAGCCTATTGGAAGATCTGGGCCAACGTGGATTGTTGAGCAACACAATGGTGGTTGGGTTCGGAGAGTTCGGGCGGACACCGAAGGTGAATCCGGCCGGCGGGCGCGACCATTGGCCGCAGTGCTACACGGTGCTCATGGGCGGCGGGCCACTTAAAGGCGGCACGGTGGTGGGATCGAGCGATGAGATCGGCGGCTATCCGAAGGACCGGCCCACGACGCCGGCCGAAATCGCGGCGACGATCTACAAAGGCCTGAACATCTCCCTGGAGACGGAACTGCCCGGTGCGCAGGGGCGTCCGATTCCGATCGTGGAGCGCGGCGTGGAGCCAATCAAGGAACTGTTCGCGTAGCGGAGATTTCATGCGAATTCTAATTCCGTTTGCGATGACCGCCGCGCTGTACGCGGCGCCGGTCTTGTCGGTGTTGCCAAATCAGGTCGAACTGGCCACACCCGAGTCGCGGCAGCAGCTCCTGGCCCAGGCGCGATTGGGCGACGAACAGTCCGATTGGACCCGGCAGGCGAAGTGGACGTCTTCGAACCCGTCCGTGGCCGAGGTTTCCGCCAGCGGCACGGTGTCGCCGAAATCCGATGGCGTCGCAACCATCACCGCGGAAAGGGACGGCGTCAAGGCGTCGGCGCGCGTGACGGTAAAGAACTCGAAAGCGCCGTTTACCTGGAGCTTCGCGAATCACGTGATTCCCGTGTTGACCAAGACCGGTTGTAATCAGGGTGCGTGTCACGGCGCACTGGCAGGGAAGAACGGATTCAAATTGACTCTGCGCGGGTACGACCCGGAAGTGGACTACGACACGCTGCTGAAGCAGTCCGGCGGCCGGCGCGTGGCGTTGGCCGAGCCGTCGAACAGCCTGATCCTTCTGAAGCCCACCTACGCGATCCCTCACATGGGTGGACTGCGATTCAAGCCGGACACATTGGAGTATCGCGTTATCGCAGAGTGGATCGCGGCCGGCGCGCCGGCTCCTAAGCCAACGGACACGGCCATCACAGGCCTGGAGATATTTCCGTCGAACGCCGTGCTGGCGCCGCAGTCCGAGCAGCAATTGGTGGTGCGGGCCCGCTACACCGATGGCCGGACCGAGGATGTGACGAATTGGGTGAAGTACACCTCGACGAACGAGGGTGTTGCGACCGTCGACGATTTTGGCCACGTGAAAATGACCGGGTACGGCGAGGCGGCAATCACGCTCTGGTATCAGTCCAAGGTCCTTTACGCGCGTCTGAGCGTGCCGTTCCCGAATTCCGTGAGCACCGCGAGCTATTCGGGATTTGCCGAACGCAACTTCATCGATTCGCTGTCGGTGAAAAAGTGGAAGAGCCTGCGTCTGGCTCCGTCGGCGCAGGCCGGCGACTCGATCTTCATCCGCCGTGCGTTCCTGGATGCTGCCGGAATTCTGCCGTCCGCCGAGGAGACCGAGGAGTTTCTCGCCGATCGCTCTCCGGACAAGCGGGCGAAGCTGATCGACGCGTTGCTGCAACGGGACGAGTTCAACGACTATTGGGCGTATAAGTACAGCGACCTGCTGCTCGTATCGAGCCGCAAGCTTCGCACGCCGGCCATGTGGGCGTTCTACAACTGGATCCGCGATTCGGTGGCGTCGAACAAGACCTGGGACAACTTCGCCCGCGAGATCTTCACCGGCACGGGCAGCGCGCGAGCCAACGGCGCGTTGAACTACTTCGTGCTGCACAAAGACACGATCGGACTGTCGGAGAACATTACGCAGGCGTTCCTGGGCCAGCGGCTCACCTGCGCGCGCTGCCACAACCATCCGATGGAGAAGTGGACGCAGAAGCAGTATTATCAGTTCGCCAATCTGTTCTCGCGCGTGGGCGTGAAGAACGGCGCGACGGCCGCGGATAACGTAATTTTCGTCAAGACCGCGGGCGACATTAATCACCCTCGATTGCTGAAGCCCCTGGAACCGGCTCCGCTGGACGGCACGGCGATCTCGCTCGACGCCGCGGGCGACCGGAGGGCGCACTTCGCCGAATGGCTGACCAAGGAGAATCCTTACTTCGTCCGCAATATTGTGAACCGGGTTTGGGGCAGTTTTTTCTCGCGCGGCCTGGTGCATCCGATCGACGACGTGCGGGCGACCAATCCCGCCTCGAACGAAGAGCTGTTCCAGGCTCTGGCGGACGATTTCATCAAGAACAAGTACGACCTGCGGCACCTGATTCGCACGATCATGAACTCAAACGTGTATCAACTTTCGAGCGATGCGAATGCGACGAACCAGAAGGACGAGACTTTCTACTCGCGGTACGTGGTGAAGCGGCTGCCGGCCGAAGTGCTGCTGGACGCGATGAGCCAGGTGACCGGCGTTCCTTCGAATTTCGGAGGCTACCCGGCCGGTACACGCGCGCTGCAGCTGCCGGATATCCGGGTGCAATCGCAGTTTCTGACAGCATTCGGCAGGCCGGAACGGCTGATTTGCGACGCGGCGGAGAGGTCGAGCGATCCGTCGATCACGCAGGCGCTGCACGTCATCAACGGCGACACACTCAACAAGAAACTCAGCGCGCCGGACGGCGCGGTGAGCCTGATGCTGAAGCTGGGACTCTCCGACAAGAAGGCGTTGGATCACATCTACCTCAGCGCGTTTTCGCGGTACCCGAACGAGCAGGAGTTGCGTGACATTTTCGCGATGCTGGCCAAGGCACGGGACAACAAGAACGCCCGGCGGGAAGCGCTGGAGGACCTGGCGTGGTCGCTGCTGACTTCGAAGGAGTTTTTGTTCAACTACTGATGCGCGCCCTGCTACTCACATTCGCGACGGCGCTTGGCGCACAGACCTACGAGAAGGACATTATTCCGATCTTCCGCCAGTATTGCCATGGGTGCCACGCGGGCACGGTGAAGATGGGGAGCCTGGATCTGGACTCCTTTGAAGGCGTGATGCGGGGCGGCAATGCGGGCACGATCGTTGTGCCGGGCAAGCCGGCGGAGTCGCGGCTGTACCTTTCGATTTCGGGCCAGGGCAAGCCGGCGATGCCGATGGATGGGCGTAAACTGGCCGCGGGAGAGTTGGACGCGGTGAAGCGTTGGATTGAACGCGGCGCGCTGTCCGATCCGAAGCTCCAGCCGGCGCCCGTCTCGACGGCCCGGCTGGATATAAAGCCCCGTGTTGCAGTGAAGCCAGCCTCCTACTCGATGGCCTGGAACGGCAGTGTTCTGGCGGCCGGCGGCTATAAGCGCGTGCGGCTGTTCGACGGCGCGGGCAAGCCGGCGGGCACGTTGGACGGTCACGCGGAAGCGGTTCGCGGCGTGGCCCTTTCGGCTGATGGCAAACGATTGGCGGCAGCGGGCGGACAGCCCGCCGTGCGCGGCGAAGTGAAAATCTGGAACCTGGCGTCCAAACAGGTGGAAGCGACGATACAGGGTCACAGTGACTGTATCTACGCCGTGGCATTTTCGCCGGACGGAAAGCTTATGGCGACGGCGAGCTACGACAAAATGATCTACCTCTGGGACGCGGCCACGGGCGCCCAGGTTCGCGCCTTAAAAGACCATATCGACGCGGTCTACGCCCTCGCCTTCACGGCGGACGGTTCGCGGCTGCTGTCGGCGTCGGCCGACCGCGGAGTGAAGGTTTGGGACCCGCATACGGGGGAGCGGCTGGTCACCTTTACCGAGGCGACGGACGGACTGGCCGCGCTGGCCGTTTCGCCGGATGGGAAGCGCGTGGCGGCGGCGGGCGGAGACAAGACGATCCGTATATGGTCGTTGAAGGAAGGCCTGCAAACGAGCCTGATCGCCCACGAAGACACGATACTGAAGCTGGCCTTTTCTCCGGACGGAACGGTGCTGGCCTCCGCCTCCGCCGATCGTTCGATCAAGCTGTTTCGAGCCGGAGATCTGACGGAGCTCGGCGGCATCGGCAAACAAACGGAATGGGTGACAGGCCTGGCCTTCTCCCAGGACGGCAAGAAGCTCGCCGCTACACGGCTGGATGGATCGCTGGAATTTTACGAAATGGAGTCGTTACGCAATGCGCCTGCCGCTACTCGTACTGCTAACCGCTAGTCTCTTCGCGCAGAAGACGGATCATCCGACCGGGACGCGCCTGACGCCGCCGAACATTCGCGACATCTCGCAGCGCGGTGTGGCGCGCGGCACGACGGTGGAGCTGAATGTGGAAGGCTTCAACCTGGCTGGCGCGAAACGGATCGTGTTTTCCGATCCGGCGATCCAAGGACGCATTCTGCGGATCAAGGAGCTGCCGGACCTGGCCGAAGTGCGGCTGGGCTCCAACGGCACGGCGTCGACGGTGGACTTGGGCCCGCTGCCGGCGCGGAACCAGGTGACGGTGGAGTTGGATATCGATCCGGAGACGCCGATCGGCCCCGTGTCATTTCGCATCGAGACGCCGCTGGGTACCAGCCCCGAGGGTACGCTGCTTGTGGAACCCTACTACGGCGAGAGCACCGACAAGGAACCGAACGACACGATCGAGACTGCGATCGAAGCGTTTCTGCCGTCGATTCTGGCCGGCGCGATCGCGCGTCCCGGCGATATGGACTATTTCAAAATCGTGTTGAAGGCGCCGGCGACGCTGGTGTTCGACAACGGCGCCGGCATGGTGGGTTCGACCCTGCAACCGGTGGTGGCAGTCTTAGACGCCGGCGGCGATGTAGTCCGCGAATACGGTTTGGATGGCGGTGTGGAGACGGTGACATTCACGCACAAGTTCGAGAAGGCGGGCACCTATTTCGTGCGAGTGACGGACTTCGAAAAGTCCGGCCGCGCATCGAACACCTATCGAATCAAGGCCGGTGAGTTTGCCGTGGTGTCGAGCGCGTTCCCGCTTGGTGTGCAGCGCGGTAAGCAGGCGGAGATTGCGCTGCGCGGCGCGCACTTGGAATCGGCGAAGGCGACCGTGACGGGCCAGGCGTCGAAGGAAGATCCCAACGCGGTGTTCCTGCGGCCGAGCGAGTCGTTCCACCGGCTGAAACTGGCGATTGGCGATGAGCCAGAGGTTTTGAGCGCAAACGGGGGGGCGTTGGCGGCCGCGCAGGCGGTGACGCTGCCGGTGACCGCGAACGGCAACCTGAATGGGAATGCGCGCGAGCACTGGTACCGGTTCACGGGACGCAGAGGGCAGGTGCTGGTGGTGGATGTGAACGCGCGGAGGCTTGGTTCGGAACTCGACTCCTTCGTGGAGATTCGCGATGCGCAAGGCGCGCCGGTGGAAACTGCGGTACTGCGGCCGGTGGTGGAGACCTTTACCGTGCTCCGCGACCACGACTCGGCGCAGCCTGGCGTCCGGATCAGCCACTGGAACAACATCGCCGTCGGCGATTACATGCAACTGGGCCATGAGGTGGCGCAGGTGGCGGCCATGCCGCGCACGCCGGACGAGGATATCCGGTTTGAAAGTTTCATGGGCCAACGGCGCGCGTATTTCAATACGTCGAACGAAGCGCTGGCGATCGACAAGGCGGTGTACAAAGTGCAGGTCCTGCAGCCCGGCGCGCGGCCCGCGCCCAACGGAATGCCGTTGACGCGCGTGTTCGCGCAGAACGACGACGGCGGCCCGGGCTGGGGCAAGGACAGCTACTTGCGATTCACCGTTCCCGCCGATGGCGCGTACCATGTCGTGATTCGCGATACGGCCGGGCAGACGCGTGGCCATTTGGCGTACCGGATGACGGTTCGCGAGCCCAGGCCGGATTATCAGTTGTCGATTGCGCCAGTGAACCCAAATGTGCCGCGGGGCGGCGCAATTCCGATTACCGCTACAGCGATTCGCACGGACGGATTTGATGGGCCGATCGAAGTATCGTTGGAAAATCTGCCGGCCGGATTCACCGCGACGAAAGCGGTAATCCGGCCCGGACAGAATTCCGCCGTGCTGGTGCTGCGGGCGGCGGGTGACGCGAAGCTGGACCACTCCGTGCCGCTGCTGGCCAAGGGCCGGGCCGGCGCGATGGAACGCGAAGCGAACCCGGAGGATGCGTTGAAGCTGATTTCGCTGGCGCCGAAGGCCGACGTAGTGATGACGTCGACGACGAAGGTGGTGGAAATGGAGCCGGGCGGCATGGGTACCGTCAGCGTGAAGATCGCGCGCAACAACGGGTTTGGCGGGCGCGTGCCGGTGGATGTACTAAACCTGCCCCCGCGCACACTGCTGCCGAGCTTCGGGTTGAACGGCGTGCTGCTGAACGAGGACGAGACGGAGCGGACGTTTGAAATCGCCGCCACTCCGCAGGCCGAACCGGGTGACCAGTGGATCGTGGTGGGAGGCCGCGTGGAGACGCGCAGTCCGCAGCAGAACACGTTCGTTGCGCCGGAGCCGATTCTGGTGCGCATCAAGCCGAAGTCCGTGATCGCCGCGAAATGAACGCCTCCCAGTTCGTTCGAGAGGCCCTTGACCGGGGGCGCGGTGTGCTACGCCTTGCGCCCACGTGGGTTCCGCGCGCCCACATGCGGGCCGGCGGCCGGCTGCGCCTGCATCCCAACGATTTGTTCCCGTACGGGCCGCATCGCGGCGGCATCGACGAGCGCTGGCTCGCGTCAAACGTGAAGGCGAACAACGGACCGGACACGCGGCCGGACGAGGGGTTGAGCCATGTGGAATACAACGCCGATCTGCTGCCGCTTCAGGCGTTCACCGGCGATGGCTGGCAAGTGTTGTGCAAGCTGTTCGACAACGCGGTGCCGATTCCGTTCCATCTGCATCGCAAAAAATTCGAAGCCTACTACTATCCGGCGCAGTACAACCTTTCACCCGGTTCGTTCCCGTACACGTTCTTCGGGCTGGAGCCGCACACGTCGCGCGAGGACATTCGGCGCTGCCTGGCGCGATGGAGCGAGGGAGACAACGGCATTCTGTATCATTCGAAGGCGTACAAGCTGAGGCCGGGCACAGGCTGGCAAGTGGACACGGGAGTGCTGCACGCGCCGGGCACGATGGTGACCTATGAGCCGCAAGCGCCGGTGGACGCCGGTTCTGCGTTCGAATCGGTCTGCGCCGGCGACCCGCTGCCCTGGGAGTTTCTGACGAAGGAGTTGCCGGAAGAGCAGCGCAACGACCTGGATGCCATTCTCGATCTGATCGACTGGCAGCAGAATACGGATCCGTTTTTCGCCGATACGAACTTCCGCGCGCCCCGGCTGGCGCGCTCCGGCGACAAGTTCCTGGAAAAGTGGATCGTGTACGGCAGTCCGCATTTTTCGGCGCGCGAACTGGCTACCGGGCCTGGCACGACGGTGACTCTGAAGGATGTACAGGCGTATGGCGCGCTTGTGGTGCAGGGCCATGGGACCATTCAAGGATTGACGGCGGAGACACCGTCGCTGCTCCGTTTCGGCCAGATGTCCGCCGATGAGTTTTTCGTCACCGCTTCGGCGGCGGCCGAAGGCGTTACCATCACCAATGCGAGCGCCACCGAGCCGCTTGTGATTTTGAAACACTACGGTCCGGGACATCCGGAGGCCGGGGAGCTGATTCGAAAATGAAAAACGTTGGCGTGAACACGCTGTTATGGACCGCCGGCTTCACCGCGGAGCACATCGGGCTGATCGGGAAAGCGCGTTCGATGGGGATGGATCTGATCGAGATGGCCACGTTCGATTTCTCCACGTTTCCGGCGGCAACCGTGAGGAAGGAGATCGCCGGGTACCGCGGTGTGCTGTGCAGCGCGCTGGTGGGCGGCATGAGCCTGGCGACAGAAGACGCCGCGTTGCGCGCGCGGTCGCTCGAGTTTTTGAAGACTGGTGTCAAGACCGCGGCCGGCGCGGGGCTAACGCTGTTCGTGGGACCCTTTTGCAGCGCGGTGGGCTATCTGCCGGGACGGCGGCGCACCGGGGACGAGTGGGCGCGTTGTGTGGACGGTTTGCGCGAACTGGCGGAGACCGCCGGTGAGTTCGGTGTCGATGTGGCGGTGGAGCCACTGAATCGATTTGAGACCTTCTTTCTAAACACCGCGGCCGACGCGCGGCGGCTTTGCGACGAGGTGAACCATCCGCGTATCGGAATTCTCTACGACACGTTCCACGCCAACATCGAGGAGAAGAGCCAGGCGGAGGCGATCCGCGCGGCCGGGCCGCACATCAAGCATGTACATACCTGTGAGAACGATCGCGGGATTCCGGGCAGCGGCCCGATCGATTGGCCCGGCGTGATTCGCGCGCTGCGCGAGACCGGGTACGCGGGGGACTTGGTGATTGAGAGCTTTGGCCCAGGAATTAAAGAGATCGCCGCCGCAGCGTGTATCTGGCGCGATCTGGCCCCGAGCCCAGACGATATTCCGTTGCAGGGGGCTAAGAATTTGCGGGCGCTGCTGGGGGCGTAGGCTGGATCCTTGGGGCTAGAAATTGAAACGAACCGCAAGCTGGATGCGCCGGGGCGGCCGGGCGGCGATAGGTTCCAGGAAGAGAGGGTCGCTCTGCACTGTCTCGCCGGCGCGTTCCCAGCGGGTGCTTGTGGAAACCTGGCTGAATTGTGCCGAGTTGAGCGAGTTATAGGTTTCAAAGCGCAACTGGGCGCCGGTCCGTTCGGTGATCTTGAAGTTGCGATAGAGCGACACGTCGAAGTTCAGGAAGCCCGGGTGCCGGAAGGTGTTGTTGCCAAGGTTGCCGGCCTCGCCGCGCATGGGAGCGCGGAAGCGCTGCTCCGGCGGGGCGCTGGGGTCCACGACCACGAGGCGCGCCGTCTGGCTGGCCGATCCTGTGATGTCGGCACCGTTGACGAGGGTGTAGCCCGGCGTGAAGGGTGCGCCGCTTTGGCCGCGGGTGATACCCGAGACCTGCCAGCCTCTCACCCACGGGTTGCGCTTGAACGGCATCGTCCAGTTGTAGTTGACGGCAATGACGTGCGTGCGGTCATAATTCAGCACGCTGTAGTGCCAGTCGCGCGGAGAGAAAAACGGGCTGACCGTGAAGCCGTCGGAGGGTGAGGTGCCCATCGCCTTCGAGAATGTGTAGCTGGCGCCCCAGTTCATGGTGCGGTTCAACCGCTGGGTGACGCGGGTTTGTAGCGAGTTGTAGTTCGACGTCGCGGCGAATTCATAGAGGAAGATTTGGCTGTAGCCCTGGGTGGGGCGGAGAAAATTGGCGGGCAGGGCGTTGGCCGGGCGGGCAGGATTCCGGTTCTGGGGGTTGACGTCGATGTGGGTGGAGTAGAGTGGAATGGCGTTGATGTCGCGCTGCCAAAGTTGGTGACGGCTGATGGAGCCGACATAGGAGACATCGATCAGCGTGCCGCGGCCCACTTGCTGTTGCACGCCGAGCGAGTAGTTGTAAGTCGTCGGCATCGGATTGTCACCGAAGATGCCGCGAACGGTTCCAGACGGGGCGAGGATGCCGGTGCCCGACGTGGCGGCCAGGTCCTGCAGCGTGCCGTAGTAGACGGTGGGCGAGAAGATGGACGGCGGGTTGGGGAGCATGTTGTAGGCCATGTTGCCTTGAATGCGGTCGAAGAATACGCCGCCTCCGCCGCGGATGGCGGTGCGCCCGCGGCGGAACGGATCCCACGAGAACCCGAAGCGCGGCGCCATCATGATGGCTGGGATATCGTAGAGGCCGCGCGGAATCCCGTCGCCGGCGCGGACCATGCCTTCCGACGGATTGCCGGTGCCGGGTGCGAACGTGCCGATGAAGCCTTCCGAGTAGGTCTTACCTGTGGCGGGGTCGAGGGCCACGGTGCGGCGGGAGGCGTCAAGCGCGGGGCGCAGCAGCACCGGAGCGCGCTCCGGCCGGTAGGCGGAAGGCAGGAACGTGTGCAGTTGCATGCCGCGTTCGTAGGTAGGCGGGTTGGCGTAGAAGCGGATGCCGAAGTCGAGCAGCAGGTTCGGTTTCACGCGCCAGGCGTCCTGCGCGTAGAACTCCAGATTGCGGAAGAAATAGCTGCCGCGCGGGCGGCGATTCGCCTCGGTGTAGCTGTCGAAGGTACCGATGAACGCGTTCGCGTAGGCGAAGCCGGTGTCGTACTCGTTGAGCGCATTGTTGTTGAAACTAATGGTTCCGCGGGTAGCCGCATTCGCGGATTGATCCTTGCGGGTGCGCTCGTAATAAAGGCCGAACTTGAATTGATGGGTGCGCCAGATCTTGCTCAAGTTGTCGGTGACGGCGAGAATCAGATTCGCGTTGTCGTAGGGCACTCCGTCCGACATCGACGGATTGGCCCAGTTTTGGACCTGGGAAAAACTCATGTTCGGGATGTAGTTGCCGTCGTTCAGGCCGGGGTTCCACTGCGGCAGGTTGATGCCGAGTTTCCTGCGGTCGACCTTATCCGGGTCGCGCGGGTAATACCAAAGGCGGTTCTGGCTGAGTCCAACCGTGAATTCGTTGAAGATCGTGGGAGAAACGGTCCAGGTGGTGCGGAGTGTCGCGCCCCGGCCGGGTTGGCGGAAAACGATGGGTGAGAGCGGGAAGTTCACGCTGCCGTTCACCCACAAGCCCCACGGAGATTCCTGCTGGTCGGCCGTGTTCGAAACGCGCAGGTTGGTCTGGAGGCTGGTGAAGGGTTGGTAGTCGAGTCTCAGGATCTCGGTGCGGCGCGGATAGTTGCCACTCTGCACGGCGATGTGATTCCATTGCCAGCGGCGGCTCGCGATGGGGTCCGTGAAGTTAGGCATCGGAAAGATGTTCAGAATGCGCTGGCCCAGCGGATTCATGCGCGACGCGGGAATCTGGTTGCCGGCGAAGGGAACTTTATTGTTGTTCCCGTCGCGTTCGGTGAGAGGATCGCGCACGATACGCAGGGCGCCATTCGTGTTGCGCGAATCCGAATAGTCGCCGCTCCGTTCCAGCGCGGTCGGCACGGTAACGGTACGGGTTCCGTATTCGATGAACTGACGCTGAAACTCCTGCGACCAGAAGAAGAAGAGCTTCGAGCGGTCGCGATTGAATTTGCCGGGAACATAGATCGGGCCGCCGAGGGTATAGCTGCCGATGTTGTAACGGTAGGGCGGCCGGTTTACGCCGCGCTGATTGTTGAGCCAGCTATTGGCCGAATACCGTTCATGCCGGTTGTACCAGCCGAACGAGCCGTTGAATCGCTTGCTGCCGCCGCGGGTGATGATGGTGATGGCGCCGCCGGAGTTGCGGCCGTATTCAGCCGCGTAGTTGGAGAGCAAGACCTTCACCTCCCCGACGGAGTCGAGCGACGGCATGGAGTGAGTGGATCCGTTGGAGCCGGTATCGAGACTTGTGACCCCGTCGATGGCGACGTTTTTGGCGTTGTCGCGCCCTCCGGCGAGGAACAGACCCTGCAGGCTGGTTTGCGAAGGCGACTCACGGCCTTCGCTGGTGTCGACGACGCCGGGCATGAGCGCGAGAGCGTCGAAGACGTCGCGGCCGCGCAGAGCGAGGTTTTGAATATCGTCTTGCGTGAGGGCGGACGATTTTTCGCTCGACGCCAGTTGAACAGTGGCCACGTCGGCGGTGACGGAGACGGATTGGGAGACCTCTCCGACCTGGAGGTGGATGCGCCCCAGCGTACGCTGGTCCGCCGAATTCAACCGGATCTCTTTTTGTTCGTACTTTCGAAACCCGTCCTTTTCGATGGATATTTGGTACTCGCCTGGAGTCAGGTCCGGAAAGGCGAAGAAGCCGCTCTCGTTGGTCACGGTCTTGCGCTGGAATCCGGTGCGCGATTCCGAGGCGATGACCGCGACGGCCGGCATGGCGGCGTCGGTCGAGTCGACAACCGTGCCGGACAACCCGGAAGAGGTATTTTGCGGCCATGCGGACACGGCGAGCGCGAAAAAACAGGCGATCCTTACCATGAACCATTCCCCTTGCGTAGTGTGAATCTCTCGCAAGGATACAACAGGCGGGACGAACCTACGCGCCAGGCCGGGCGCTGAGTTTCGCGGCGATCCAGGCCATCGGAAAGTAGGCGCCCACAAGATCCACGATGTTAAACCACATGGGCGCCGGCAGCATCATGACGTTCGCGGATCCACCGATGAAGAAGAGTCCGCCGACGATGCCGGCCAGGATGGCGTGCCGGCTGGCGCCCAGCTTCGCGGCGAGAAATGCTCCCGCCAGCGTGCCGAGCGCGTGCGCCAGGAACGGGAAGAGAAAGTGCTTCGGCTCGAAAAGGTGAATGGAGGCGCGCAAGCCCTCCAGCGTCGTAACGTCCGCGCCGCCCGGAGGCGGGATTACATGGCCGCTGATCATGATGAGGCCGCCGTTGACTATGCTGCCGGCAACCGCACCGCCGAGGACGGCGAGGACGTTACGAAGGATCGGGTTCATTCCGCTGCATTGTACCGGAATGCGCGGCGGTCAGGAACTCCGCCGCTTCCAGAGCGAGAGCCCGAGCAAGACGGCGCCGCTGAGGCCGAGCGTGGCTGGCTCCGGTACGGCTCCGCCGGTCGCATTGGGCGTGGCGTCGAGAGCAACGTCATCAAAGAAAATCTCGGTGGGGATGTTCGCTTGCGCGTTATTCGTCCCCAGAAGCAGAAACTGGATGATGAGGGGACGGCCGATGAGCGGATGGGCAGTACTGTCAAAGATGATGGTGTCGGCACCGGTCGCACCGTTTGACTGCACCGAGTTGCCGGTGCTGAATAGCACGGCGTCGCCCGCTAGAAGCTGCATCGAATAGTTTGCGTCGCCGACAAAGAACCTGTTCCCAACCCGGGCGGTGAGAGTGTACGTGGTGTTGTCGGCGAGCGTCCCTACGATTTGGGAGAGCGTGATCAAACCGCCGGGCACGGTGGTTTGCAGGTAGCCGACGTTGTTGCCGCTCCACCATTTTGTGTTGAGCCAGTTGAGCGGTACGGGCGCGGGGGCGAAGCCGCCCGCGGCGGTCGCCGGAGAGAACGCGGTGACGGTCCAGTTATCCAGCGTTCCCGCCGCCGGGACGAAGGTGGAGCCGGGTACAACTTGGCTGAACGGACCTTGTGCGGACGGGATCGCCAGCACGGCCGACTCAAAGCCGGGGTTTCCGATGAAGACGGGCGCCGCTTGGCAGATGATCGCGAATGCGGGTAGAGCCGCGAGAGTTTTTAGAAGGGGCATGGGTATTGGGAAATCTCCTTTGGGAACGTAAGGCGAGAAGGAGTGGAATTTCGGGACACGCACCACAAGAGTTTTTTTGCGGGAACCGGGCGAAGGGTGCAAAGGCTCGGAATTTGCGCGTTGAGCGCCCGCGGCGGATTTAGCGACGCCAGAATACGACAACCGACTCGGCGAAGAATGGCCCAACGGCGATCCCGTTGCTTTCGCTGAACCGCACCATCGTCATGGCCGCGCCGCCGGGTATGAGGGCGATACCCTCACCAAGTTCGCGCGTGGGCCCGCCCGTATAGGACGCGAAGCGCAGACTCCGCAGCGAATTCGAAAACACGGCGACAAAACCGCCTCCGTCGCCGCCTCCGAACGAGCCCTTCGCGCGGAGGTCCGCCGAATAGGTCATGCCGGCGATCCAGACGTCTCCGCGTTCGTCGATGGCGATATTCTGGCCGTCGTAGCCGGCTTCGTCGTTTTGCGACCCGCCATAGTACGTCGATGGGCCGCCGATACGCGCCGCGAACGCATCGACGCCCCCGCGTTTGTCTGGTTGGAATCCGTTGCGGGCGCCGGGCAG
This sequence comes from Acidobacteriota bacterium, assembly GCA_016871155.1. Lineage (GTDB taxonomy): Bacteria > Acidobacteriota > Terriglobia > Bryobacterales > Bryobacteraceae. The sequence goes on from VFZO01000077.1 coordinate 15,704, forward strand.
GTCCTCGGAGCCGGTCTGGCCGGCGATGTAGACACGGCCGCGGCGGTCGACGGCGATTCCCCAGGCGGAGTCGTCCCCATCGCCGCCAAAGTTCTCCGATTTCTCGATGGCCAGGGTCCGCGCGTTCAGCCGGACGACGAACGCGTCGGACGGTCCGCGCAGACGGTTCCAGTCGCTCGACTTCGTGTAGCCGGTGGCGTAGAGTCTTCCCTTCGAATAGGCCAGGCCCGTGAGCTTCTCCTCACCGGCGCCGCCAAAGGTCACGCGCCGGTCCGGCCCGCTCTGTACGAATGCCTCTCCATCGCTGGTTCCGGCGAAGATGGGCCGCCCGCCGGCCAGAACAATCGCGTTGCCGAAATCGGATTGAGCGCCGCCGGCAAAGGTGGAGAACAGCACCCGGCCTTCGGGGGAGAGCTTCACAAGAAACGCGTCGCCACCGCCGCCATACGACTTCTGCCAGGCGTCGCTGGTGACGGCGAAGTCTGGAGAGTGTGTCACGCCGGCGACCCACGCGTTGCCGGAAGCGTCGACCGCTACGCGCGAGGCGGAATCGTACTGACCGCCGCCGATCCGCGCGACGTAGACGATCTCCCAGGTGCCTTTTCGCAACCGGATTACGTAGCCGTCCATCTCGTCCCGGGCGGCTTTCTGCCCGATGACCGGGACCTTGAATTTATCGGACGGAGAGTGGCAGGCCAGATACAGGTCACCGGACGGCGCCGTCACGATGTCATCGCAATCGGCGAGGGCGAGCGTGAGCAACGTGGCGGCGAGAGGCATATACGCAGGTTACCCGGATGCGAACGCAGGGGATTCGAAGCGGGGCAGCAGCGATTTCTTAATCTGGAAGTAGCGCAGCAGGAAAGCGCTCTCGTCCAGCCGCCGACGCCGCAGCCAGCCCGTGACTTCGTCGTTGCACTTGCTGGCGTTGCAGGGGCCGCAGGCCGGCACGATGTTTTCGAGCGTGTACCGCCCGCCGCGGGAGAGTGCCAGCACACAGTCGCGCTGCAGCGGGGCGCCGGTGGCCCCGCAGTATGCGCAACCGGCCCAGGCTTCTTTCAGGGCGCTCCACTGCTCGTCGCTGAGGTCGTGCTCGACGCGCTTCATTCTCCGCTGCCGCCGCCGGGCGGCGCGGGCTTGGCGGCTTCTGGCGATTGCCATGACTCCAGGGTAATTCGTGCGCAGGGCTTGACTCCGCAGTATCAAAGTGATATCATTCCTATATCTACATATGGAAGCACAAGGATCTCCACAAACCATTAAGGAATTCAAGGTCACGCCGCCGTCCGGCGCCGGCGCCGGCCTTGTAATTACCGCTCTGCTCGTTCTCAGCATCTACATGTTCTTTCAGGTCAAGAGTCCGGTCCTTTTCGGCCCGGCCGTCATGATTCTGCTTGGCATATTCACCCTCATCACCGCCATCGTCCTCGTCTTCGGCTACATCGCCGTCGAGCCGAAAAAGACCGTGGTTCTCCAACTCTTCGGGCGCTACGCGGGTTCGGTGACGGACGAAGGCCTGCACTGGGTGAATCCGTTCTACTCCAAAAAGGCGGTATCGCTGCGCGTGCGCAACTTCGAAACCAATCGCTTGAAGGTCAACGACCACGACGGCAATCCGATCGAAATCGCGGCCGTTGTAGTTTGGAAAGTGGTCGATTCGGCGGAAGCGACGTTCCAGGTGGACGACTGCGAGAACTACGTGACGATTCAGAGCGAATCCGCGCTGCGAAACCTGGCTACGCAGCACCCTTACGACGCACACGAGAGTCATCAGCTTTCGCTGCGCGGCAATACCGCCGAGATCGCCGCGCAACTCCGCAGCGAGATTCAGGAGCGGCTTCAGGTCGCGGGCGTGCAGGTGGAAGAGGCCCGGATCAGCCATCTTGCGTATGCGCCGGAGATCGCTGCGGCCATGCTGCAACGGCAGCAGGCGTCGGCCATTATCGCCGCCCGGCAGAAGATCGTCGAGGGCGCTGTCGGCATGGTCGAAATGGCGCTGGAATCGCTCAACCGGCGGGCCGTTGTGAATCTGGACGAGGAGCGCAAGGCCGCGATGGTTTCGAACCTGCTTGTGGTCCTGTGCGGCGAGCGCAGCACGCAACCGGTGATCAACGCCGGGACTCTGCACCACTAATCCATGGCTGGGCGGAAATCGTTTCTAATCCGCATCGACGAGCGTACGCTGGACCTGGTAAAGACCTGGGCCGGCGACGAGTTCCGCTCGCTCAACGGGCAGGTGGAGTTTCTGCTGCGGGACGCGTTGAAACGCGCGGGCCGCTGGAAGCCTCCGCCCGCCGGCGCGGAGGAGCCCGAGGATTCCGAGTAACGATACAATGCCCTTGCAGTCATGTTTTCCCCCGCTTCCGGAAAGTGCCTTGTTCTAACAGGCGCGCTTGTTGTCATCTCCTGTACGCCTGCCAAACCGGTCAGCGCCAACTCCGAACCCGCTATGAAGCCGCGCCCTGTTCGGGTGGCCAGCGTGCGCGCCGAATCGATCGTGCGCACGGTGGAGGCCTCCGGCACACTGGCCGCGCAGGATCGCGTAGTGTTAGCGATGCGCGTCACCGGGAGGTTGCAGGATATCGCGGTGGATCTGGGCGACCGCGTTCGCAAAGGCGCCCTGATCGCCTCGATCGATCCCACGGATCTGCGCATCGCGGCACAACAGAGCGAAGCTGCGCTGCAGCAGGCGCGTACCCGCCTCGGCCTGCCTGCCCAGGGCGACGACGACAGCGTAACGCCCGCGCAGACGCCCTCCGTGCGGCAAGCAAACGCCGCGATGGCCGAGGCCCGGTTGCGCCGCGATCGCGCGCAGCTGCTGTTCGATCAGAAGCTGATTCCGCAGTCGGAAAACGAATCCGCGCTGGCGAACTTTCAGATCGCCGAGAGCCGCTACCAGGATGCGCTGGAGGAGATTCGCAATCGCCAGGCGCTGCTGGCGCAGCGCCGCGCCGAGCTGGCGATGGCGCGCCAACAGCTCACGTACTCCACATTGACGTCGCCGGTGGACGGCGCGATCGCCGAACGCCTGGTGTCTGCCGGACAGTTCGTGGCCGCCGGGTCGCCGGTTGTTTCCATCGTGACGATCCATCCGCTGCGGTTGCGTTTGCCGGTGCCGGAACGGTCCGCGTCCAAGGTGCGCGCGGGACAAAAGGTTCGCATCCGCGTGGACCAGGAACAGGCCGTTCACTTCGGCCACGTGGCGCGCATCAGTCCGGCCATTGAAGAGTCCAGCCGCACGCTGCTGGTGGAGGCGGAGATTCCCAACCCGGCCGGCGCGTTGAAACCGGGCGCGTTCGTTCGTGCCGAAATTCTCACCGATACCGGGCAGAACGCGCTTTTCGTGCCGCCTTCGGCGCTGGTGACGTTTGCCGGCATCGAACGTGTCATTTCCATCGCGAACGGAAAGGCCGTGGAAAAGCCCGTACGCACAGGATTTCGCGATGAGGACCGGCTGGAGATTCTGGAAGGGCTGGCGGCGGGAGACATCGTTATCTTGAAGCCGGGCAATATCGCCGGCGGGCAAGCCGTCACCGTCACCAAACAGTAACCCGCCATGCAGAAGCTCGCAGAGATTTGTATCCGCCGTCCGGTATTCGCCGCGATGATGATTCTGGCGCTGGTGGTGATCGGTATTTCGAGTTACACGCGGCTGGGCGTGGACCGCTTTCCGCAAGTCGACATTCCCACGGTCTCCGTTCGCACCACGCTGCCCGGGGCCGGTCCGGAGGAAGTGGAGACGCTGGTGAGCGATGTGATCGAGGAGGCCGTGAACACGGTGGAGGGCATCCGGGAACTCCGCAGCGTTTCGCACTCGGGCCGGTCCACGATCATTGTCAACTTCGAACTGAACCGCAACATCGACGCCGCCGCGCAGGACGTGCGCGACCGCGTCGCGACGATTCTGCGCCTGCTTCCGGAAGAGGTCGATCCGCCGCTGGTCTCGAAATACGACAACGAAAGCACGCCCGTCCTGGACATCACGCTGTCGGGCGACAAATCGGTGCGGGAGCTGACCGAGCTGGCCGACAAGGTCGTCAAGCCGCTCATCGAGCGCTCGACCGGCGTGGGCGAAGTGCAGATTGTCGGCGGGCTGGAACGGGCGATCAATATCTGGGCCGACGCGGACCGGCTGGCCGCGTATAAGCTCTCCATTACCCGCGTGGCCACCGCGCTGGCGAGGCAGAACGCCGACATTCCCGGGGGCAACATCACCTCCGGCGTGCACGAAGAAAAGCTTCGCACGGCCGGCCGGTTGGCGGATCCGAAAGCGTTCAACGATTTGGTGATCGCCACGGTCAACCAGACGCCCGTGCGCGTGTCGGACATCGGCTACGCCGAAGACGGCACGAAGGAACAGCGCTCGCTGGCCCGCCTGAACGGGGCGCCAGCCGTGGTTCTGAACATCCGGCGCCAATCCGGCGCTAATACGGTGGACGTGATCGAGGGCGTGAAACGGAATATGCAGCGGGCAGCGAAATTGCTGCCGGCGGGTGTGGCGTTCAGCTATACGCGCGATCAGTCCGAATACATTACGCTCGCTTTGAAAGAGATCAATCTACATCTGATTCTGGGAAGCGTTCTGGCGTCGCTTGTGGTGCTGGCGTTCACCCGGAGCTGGCAGAGTACGGTGATCGCCGGAATCGCGATTCCGGTTTCCGTGGTGGCGACGTTCGGCATGATGGAGGCGCTTGGCTTCACGCTGAATTCGGTGACCATGCTGGCGCTGGTGCTGATGGTCGGCATTGTCATCGACGACGCGATCATTGTCGTTGAGAATATATTCCGCTTCATTGAAGAGAAGGGAATGGGTCCGTTCGAGGCAGCGCGGGAGGCGACGCGCGATATCGGCATGGCGGTACTGGCCACCACTCTCAGTCTTGCCGTAATCTTCGTGCCCGTGTCGTTCATGTCCAGCGTGTCCGGGCGCTTCCTGTATCAGTTCGGGATCACGGCGGCCGTGGCCATTCTGGTCAGCCTGTTCGTATCGTTCACGCTCACGCCGACGATGGGCGCGCGGCTGCTGAAAGCGTCCCACATCACGGAGGCGGCGTCGCGGCAGGGGTTCTATCGCCATATCGACGCTGTCTACACCGCTCTGCTGCGGTTCTCGATGCGCCACCGGCTGGCCGTTTCGATCCTTGCCGTCGCGGTCGCAGGCTCCTCCATCCCGCTGTACAGAATGGTGAAGCAGGAGTACATTCCCACCGACGTTGACGAAGCCGAATTCGAGGTCGAAATCAATGCGCCGGAAGGCATCAGCCTGGACGGGATGAACGATGTGCTGCTGCGCATGGAGAGGGAGATCCGCGATGTGCCGGGCGTGCGCGAAGTGCTGGCCGACATTGGCGGCAGCCAGCAGGGCGGCGGCATCACCCGCTCCGACATGTTCGTGCGGATCGCGCCGCACGAGGAGCGCACGCTATCGATTTCCCGGATCCTGCGCGAGGGCACGGGAGCGTTCCAGGGGAACTACTCGCAGCGCGACGTGATGGTTGCCGTGCGAAAAAAACTGGCGCGTTACAAGGACCTGTGGACGCGCGTGCGCAATGCGCCCTCGTTCAGCTTGGGCGGCGGCAATCACGAGATCGATTTCGTCTTCCGCGGCCCGGAACTCCTGCAGCTTGCCAAGTACACGCAGGAACTGCGGCGGCGGGCCGCCGATGTGGGCGGTATCGTCGACGCCGATGTGACGCTGAAACTCAACAGCCCCGAGTTGCGCGTGGAGATCGACCGGGGCCGCGCGGCGGATCTCTCCGTTTCGACGCGCGATATCGCGCAGGCGCTGCGCATCATGGTGGGCGGCGAAGAGAAAGTCACCCGTTTTCGCGACCAGTCCTTGAACGAAGACTACGACGTGCAGTTGCGCCTGCAACAGCGCGACCGGGACTCGGCCAACGCGATCTCCCAGCTGTACGTTCCGCGCGAGAACGGCCAGTTAGCGAGGCTGGATAGTCTTGTGGAGCTGGTACACGATACGAGTCCGACGCGCATCGATCGTTACGACAGGCAGCGCCAGGCTTCGCTGCGCGCCGGCGTGGGCCCCGGCTTCGCGTTGGCGGACCGCATCGAAGCGCTGCGGGAGGCGGTTCGAGAGATGAACCTGCCGCCTGCCTACACCACCAGCGTTTCCGGCCGCGCGCGGGAGTTGGAGCGGACCGGCGTGGAGTTCCTCATCGCCTTCGCGCTCTCGGTGGCGTTCATGTATATGATTCTGGCCTCGCAGTTTGAGAACCTCATCCATCCGTTGACCATCCTGCTTTCGCTGCCGCTTTCCATTCCTTTCGCGCTGCTGTCGCTTTGGGCGACGGGCAACACGATCAACCTCTACTCGGCGCTGGGTATGTTGGTCCTATTCGGTGTGGTGAAGAAAAACTCGATTCTCCAGATCGACCATATGAACAACCTGCGCGCAAAGGGCATGCCGCGCATGGAAGCGATCATCCAAGGGAATCGCGACCGGCTTCGGCCGATCCTGATGACCACGATGGCGCTGGTGGCGGGTATGATTCCGCTGGCCGTGGGAACCGGGCCCGGTGCGGAGGAGCGCCGCGCGGTCGCCGTTGTAGTGATCGGCGGGCAGACGCTCTCCCTGCTGTTGACGCTGCTGGTCACACCGGTCGCTTATTCGCTTTTTGACGATATCGGCGCCCGGTGGCGCGCAAAGGAAGCTAATACGCCGGCTTCCCATCCGGTTCAAACCTATTGAACTTCGGCGCCTTTACCTTGGCGTAGTGATCGAGTACCGCCTGAAGTTTTTTGCGGGCCGCCTCGCCGCCCTTGGTCACCGGTTTGGCTTCCATCGGGTCGGCCTTCCAGTCGTAGAGCCGGCCGTCGATGTAGAGCTTCCATTGGTGATCCCAGACAAGCCGGGTCGGCGTGAGGTCCGCCTTGCAACTCGGGTGCGGATCGAAGTGCGCGAACAGCGCCTGGCGCGGATTGCCCTTTTCGCCCTTCACCTGGGGCAGAAAGCTGCGGCCATCGACGGGAAGTCCATCGAACCACTTCGCGCCCGTGGCCTCCATGAGAGTGGGCAAAAAGTCGGTCGAGTCGATGAGGTCGTCGCACACGCGGCCTTCCGGCGTCTTGCCCCTCCAACGCGCCATCATCGGCACGCGCATGCCCGCTTCGGTGGTCATGCGCTTGCCTCCTGGCACCACGCGCGTGCCTAGCTTCGAGGTGATTTCCGGCGGCGATCCATTGTCGGAGTAGAAAACGATCAGCGTGTTCTCCGCCAAACCGAGCCGATCCACGGCCTTGAGTATCTTGCCCATCTCCATGTCCAGGTACCTGACCATGTCGGGGAAATACGCGGGGTTGTCCTTGACTCGATCCGCCGTCTTCCAGTCCGCGCTCATGGGCGTGGTGTTGAAGGGACCGTGGGTCAACGCCATCGGATAGTAGGCGAAGAACGGAGTGTTTTTGTTGCGCGTCATGAAGTCAATGAGCGCGTCGGAGAAGATGTCCGGTCCATACTTGTCGTCGATACCCGTCATCATTTTCCCGTTCTTGTTAATCTTCGGCTTGCCGTAGCGGCTGCCCTTGTCCTCGGAATAAGCGTCGTGCCACAACACGAACTCGTCGAAACCGGACTGCTCCGGCCGCATGCCGGTGCCGCGGTACTTCGACGGAGGCGCGTCGTAGCTAAAGAGCTGCCACTTGCCGGTGATGAACGTTTTGTATCCGGCCCGCTGCATCATATGGCCAAAGGTCTTCTCCTTCGGGTCCATCGTGCCAAATGATTTGTAGTTGCGGAAGTTCAACTGCCCGGTCATCAGTTGAAGCCGCGTTGGCGTGCACAAAGGCTGTGCGAACGCGTGCGTGAAGCGAACGCCGGAGCGCGCGAAGGCATCGAGGTTCGGCGTCTTGTAGGACGTGCCGCCGTTGCCGGACATGCACTCAAATCCGAAGTCGTCGGCCATGATGTACAGGACGTTTGGCCGCTGGCTTTGCGCCAGCAGCGCCGTGGAGGTGGCGGATACGAACGCGCGCCGCGTCAGGGAGTTCATTCACTGGTTTTGTATCACGAAATCAGGCAACATGAGAACATGCTTCGATTTCTGGCCGCCGCTGCCGCGCTTCTGGCGCAAGATCCACACTACGCAGGCAAAGCCGTCCTGAAGGCTCCCGCCGGTTATCGCGACTGGTACTTCGCCGGTTCCAACGTTGGGATTGCGTACTCGCCCGAACCGGGCCGCGATGAGTTTTTCAAGAACATCTACATCCAAAAATCGGCCGCCGATGCGTTCCGGCGCACCGGGAAGTTTCCAGAGAAAACGATGGTTGTGATGGAGATCTACAAACCGGAGACGAACGCCTCGCCGGCGAAACGAGGACAGTTCCAGGGAGCATTCGTTGGAATTGAGGTGGCCGTAAAGGACAAGACCGCCGTCAACGAAGGCTGGGCCTATTACAAGTTCTTCGACGAGCCCGGCAAGCCCACGCCTACCGCCAAGGCGTTCGGCAAAGCCGCCTGCTGGGACTGCCACGAAAAGCATGGCGCCGCCGACAACGTGTTTGTCCAGTTTTACCCGCGGCTGCGCGACAAAGACTAAACCCACATTTCCGTTTTGAGCCGCGCGTGCGAATCTCCCGGATGCTCGTCCGCATCAATATCCATAGGGGTTTGAAGGCAGCGAAG
>VFZO01000078.1 GCA_016871155.1 Acidobacteriota bacterium
TAGATCCGGACAGTGTCATAGCTCGCCGCCGCGATATGAAACTGGCTTAGCAGCGTCATCAACGCCTGAAGCTGCACGGCGAAGTCCCCTTTCCAGTCTTCATACGCTGCCGTCGCCCAACCGGGCTTTTCGGTGCCTTGACCTCGATAGTGTCCCCATTCGCAGTGCGACATCCAGAGTTCGATATCGGATTCGGAACTCAACCAAAGGGTGAACCACCCGGCGGCAACCAAGACCGCGCCCGCAATCAGTAAGCAGGTCGCGGGCACGAAACCAACGACCGTAACCCCGGCGCCAGCGGCGGCCGCCGCGGCGGCCGCCGCGACCTGTACGGAGGCCGAATAAATCGTAAGACCGAAGCTAATCGCAAAGGCCGCGGAGCCCGTGCAGATGATGGCCTGGCCTGCCATGGCGGAATAGTCGTTCCGGGCAGCCATCTTACGCACATCCACCGCGGCGCAGGCTGTGTCGCAAATAGCGGAGAAGAGTCCGATTACCGGTATGGCCCGTTTCCAGATCCCCAACAGGGTCGCGCCCGCCGCAACCGTATCCGCTACTGAACCCAGGTAACCAACCATGACCGGCAAGCCCGCTGCGTCAAGTTTGGCGGTCTTGAGCGCGTCAAAGGCCAGATAGAGATTCACCGCCTCAAAGAGCATGCCTACCCGGGCGATAACTTTTGCACCCTTGGTTCCGTCTCCGGCCCACTGCTGCCAATAATCTTCGCCGCCCTTGACCGCGGCGACTTCATGAAACTTTACGACCCTCGCTTCGACATTTTCCAGCCGGATCACCATCAACGAGTTGATCATCCGGACGTCGGCCACGACGGGGATCCTGGTCAATCGTCCCACCGTAGCGACGACGAGCTTCAAACCCTCAGTCCCCGTCTTCCGCAAGTAGATCAGGCTGAGCTTCTCCAGGATGTTGAGAGTAGAGGACCACGATTTTCGTGCCACCTGAAACTCCGTCGCACCCATCTCCGACTGCGGGATCACATAGGCATGCACGAAGTGGCCCTTGTCGAGCAGCACATGTGACAAGTAGGCGACGCCGGGGTCGGATTCCATTAGTCTTTCTACAGCGGTGGAATAAATCTCCAGAAACTCCGCCGCGTCTTTCTCGGCAAAGACAAAGTGCGATTGCTGGGCGATTTCGAACAATTCGCCGCGCAACCAATAGCAAAGGGGCACCGACCGCCGCATGGCCTGTCGAAGCAGATGAACACGGGTGCTTTCAATCGAGTCCAGGAAGGCGCGAATGTTCGCTTTGCCGCCTTTTTCGAGCTGCGTTTCAAGTTCCGGTTGTTGCTCCAGCAGGCCGAGGATGGTTTCGCCAAGACACATCTTCGATTGCCGGTCCGTCACCTGCTTTCGCTGGTGTTCCGGCATCGACTCGGCCGCTGTAACGTACTCCAGATAGCTGTCGCACGCGTCGCCATACTGCAATGCCAGGGACTCGGCGATCGACAACGGATCGACCGCGCAGAAAACTAAGTGGCCGTCAGGCTCCGGGAACAGGTAATGGGGCTTGAATCCGGAGAACTCGGCGTTGTTGTCTTCCGGTTCGGGCTTTAGACGCGTGTGCGGCAAAATCTGATTCGCGCGGAGTTGCAACTGCTTCACGGCGTCGATAGGCAGACGCATTCGACTCAGGTAGGCGTGGTACGTCACCTCCCGGGAAACGCTTGTTCCGTTTTCCTCGGCCGCAACGGTGTTGGCGACATGGATCGTTTTCTGGTACGGGCCGGGGGCCGGTCTCTCGTCGCGTTCCAAGTCGCGGGCGTCTGTGAGGTCGACCGTCGCGATTTCGTCGTTCAACACCCGATACTCGCCGTACCAGCGAATATTGCCTTCGCAGTTCTGAAACAGGTAGACCCAGCCGAAGTAGATATTTTGGTACCGTCTCTTCGACCTCGCGTAGGGCTTCGGGTTGGGCGACCAGGATTCCGGGTCCAGGCTGCTGACGGTATAAGAAATCCACTGGGCGAAGCGGAAATGCGGGCCAATGGCCGGCTGGCCCAGATGAAGATCCGTCTCGGGGGTGCTCATCGTCTCCATGTTAGGCATACTCCTCGGAGTGGCGCGGTTTGCGCGGCTGCCATTCCTTGCGCTCCGGCTCCTTGCCGCCGGGCCAGGCGTCGATCAGGGGGTCGGAAGACGTCCTGACCGGCGGATCCGGCTCTGGAAGCAGCGACGGCGAAAGAAATACGAGATGGCTCATACCGCTGGGTTGGTAGACCGAGGGCAACGCCGCACCGCTGAAGATCTCGACCCGAATGCCCGGTGAAGGGAAGTGGTAAAGAGCGTATTTCTGTCCGGCGATAACGTTTGTGAAGGTCAGCACGTCGCGGACGGCGTTCAACGCGGCCGCTTGGGAGCGGAACAGTGTGCGGTCGTATTCGCCGTCCTCGCTGACCAGCCGGTAGGAGTCCTCGTATCCGTCGTAGTCCTCCATGTAGTCGATGAATACCTCGACGAACATCAGGCGCGCGGCGCTGATCTCGCAGGGCGAAGCTTCCGTCAACCGGTGATAAAAGCGGCAAGCGAAAGTGTCCTCCGTATCGGCGAAAGTCCGCCGTTCGGACTGCTTCGTCTGCCGCTTCTGCGCGTTGCTCCAGAAACGCTTCCTGCAGTCGCCAGCGCCTTCGGCCACGCGCGGACAGGGCCACTCCTCGAGATCCGGTTTCGTACCGGGCAGGAAGAAGAGGATGAGTACGCGGCGATTCACGCCGTTCTCGGAGTTTCGTTCGGCCTCAGTCATCTTCTTTGCCTCGGGCTCGGAGAGGATCATGGCCGGATTGAATTCGCCGCATCCCTGGAAGTCGCCCTTTCCGCCCGGGTCGGCGCCCTGGTGAAGAAATTCCATTTTTTCGACCTTGCGCGGGAACAGGAACTCAAAGTACTTCTGGAACAGCACCGCCCGCGTCTTGGGTCCCGCTTCGCCGTCCGCCACCAGATTGTTGGCACGCTGGAACGACTGAATTGCCTCAGTGGATTTTTTCGACTTCCCTCCCGAGACCGGGCCGGGATCGTAGGCCAAAGCGTCGAGGATGGTCTGCGTCTGGGCAAGACCCCACTCGGCCTTGTACAGCTTCTCCCACCGCGCGATGTCGTGGGTCAGCAGGGCGTAGATCGCCTCGGCGCGGCGGCCCGAGAGCGCTTTGTTGTAGTCCTGGTTGCCAACCGGATCGGCGTGGCCGAATACCGACATCGGCGATCCTGGATGCGCATCGATGATTTTGCGGAGCGCGACGAACTCGGCGTGGGCCGCCGGGACGACAAAGCTGGAATCGAAGTCGAACCGAAGGTCGTTCAGCCGCCAGCAGGCAGTGGACACCAATGGAATTCGAATGGTGTTCTTCTCAATTCGCGTGGCGGGTGCGGCGAGTATCGGGAACGGATTAGCGACCGGATGGCCGGCCGCGTATCCGCCTGGAAGCTGTTGACTCGGATAGGGCATTGCGACTCCTCATCTGGGAATGTGCAATCGCCCGCCGGATTCTGCCAGCGCTGGCTATTTTTCGGTTAGCGCGGCCACGCCGGGCAGTTCGAGCCCCGAAAGGAACTCCAGCGAAGCACCGCCGCCGGTGGAAACGTGCGTGATCTTGTCCGAGACGCCGGCCGACTTGATCGCCTTCTCGGAATCGCCGCCGCCGACCACCGAAACAGCTCCGGAATTGGCCACGGCCAGCGCCAGCGCGACCGTACCCTTATCGAACGGTTTCATCTCGAAGACGCCCATCGGGCCGTTCCAGATAATCGTCTTCGTACTGGCCACGGCCGCCTCATACGCAGCGATTGTGGCCGGGCCGATGTCCAGCGCCATTTTGCCGTCCGGAATGACCGTTACGGTTTCGTTGGGCGCCTCGGCCCTGAATTCCTCGGTTACGATGTGGTCGGTGGGGAGCATGAGCTTATCGCCCAATTCCCGTATCAACGACGCCGCCAACTCCAGCTTGTCGTCTTCCACCAGCGATTTTCCGGTCGCCTCGCCTCGCGCTTTCAGAAAGGTGTACGCCATGGCGCCGCCGATCAGCAGCTTGTCGACGACTTTCGCCAGGTTCTGGATGACTTCGATCTTGTCCGATACTTTGGCGCCGCCCAGGATCGCGATGCAGGGCCGGTCCGGATTGCGCGTGGCCTTGCCCAGCCACTGCAGTTCCTTGTCCATCAGCAGGCCCGCCGCGGCCTGCGGCACGAAGGCGATCATGCCAACGGTCGAAGCGTGGGCCCGGTGGGCCGTGCCAAATGCGTCGTTCACATAGACATCGCACTGGGCGGCCAACCGCTTCGAAAATTCGGTGTCGTTCGCCTCTTCCTCGGGGTGGAAACGGAGATTCTCCAGGAGAACAACCTCACCGGCCCCGGGCTTTGGCACATCCGGGCCAATGCAATCGGAGGCCATCTGCACCGGCTTGCCGAGCAACTTGCTTAACTGCACAGCTACTGGCGCCAAACTCATCTCAGCGTTCCATTTGCCCTTGGGCCGGCCCAAGTGGCTGGCCAGAATCAGGCCGGCGCCCTGTTCGAGCGCGTACTGAATCGTCGGAAGCGAGGCGCGGATGCGCTTATCGGAGGTGATCTGCTGGCCGCCGTTCGCGAGCGGGACGTTGAAATCCACGCGCAGGAAGACGGTTTTGTTCTGGAGGGCCAGGTCACGAATCGAGAGTTTTGCCATGAAAAATGAGGGAAGGATGCGGGAGGGCTAAAACTCTGATCGTACCACGTCGAACATCATTTTTACGCCCGTTTGGAACTGGTCCAAAGGGATGCGCTCCTCATCCGAATGCATGGTCGCGATCAGTTGCGTAGAGAGAATCATGGGCGTGAAGCCGTAGGCTGGAATCTTGCGGCGGCGGAACTTCGGGGCGTCGGTGGAATAGGGAACCATGATGGGCGTCACGTCGGCTTCCGGATGGTGTTTCTTAATCACCGAGCGGAGCGTGCGGAACAGGGGGGTTTCGTAGTCCGAAGCGCCGGCGTCTACCGGGTTCGAAAGCATCTCGATAGTTACTTGAGGGTCGTTAATTCGGGCTCGCATCTCGCTGACGAACTCCTGCGCATTGACGCCGGGTTGAATCCGGCAATCGAGGGTCGCTTCGGCCGCCGAGGGAATCACATTGACTTTTACGGGGTCCCCGACGCCCGAGCGCAGCGTGGTGAGAGTAATGGTGTTTTTCTGGATGGCGTTGGTGAACTTGTTGTCGTCCATACGGCCCCGCAGCGTCTTCAGCATTTCGGCGATGACGGGGTGCGGCTTGCCGGTGTCAGGCGCGGCCATGGCCTTTTCCAGCGCCCGCAGCAGACGCATATTCGAGTTGTCAGGAATCGGCTGCGAGCCGTGCGCCGCCGTGCCTTTTGCCCGCAGCCGCAGCCACACGTTCTGTTTCTCTGCGACCGAAACTCCGAAAACCAGCTTGCCCTTTTGCAAAATGTCGCGCGTGCCGAAGCCGCCTTCGTCCAGCAAATACTCGGTGTCCAGGTCCGCTCCGTGATTCTTCAACATCCAAGCGGCGCCCAATTCACCGCCCGTTTCCTCGTCGCAGGTTGCCAGCAGCAGAATGTCGCGGTCCGGGGTGATGCCGTACTTCTTCATCGTCACCAGCGCCATCAACTGCATCACACCGATGCCTTTCATGTCGAGAGTCCCGCGGCCCCACACGTAGCCGTCCCTTACGATTCCCGCGAACGGGTCCATCGACCAGGCGGCGCGGTCCACCGGCACCACGTCAAAATGGTTCATCAGCACGAGTGGCTTCTTGGTCCGGTTCCGTCCTTCTAGCCGGGCAGTCAAATTTATCTGACCCTTCGGACCGGCTTCGTAGAGTCTGGCGGTGATACCCACCGCTGCCAACTCGGCGCGGAACAGTTCGGCTGCGGCGCGCGTGTCCGCCGGAGGATTAATCGAAGGAATGCGCAGGTAGCGCTGGAAGACGTCCAACGCGTGCGCTTCTACCGCCTTCCAATCCGGTTCGGCGGCCCGCAGGGTAACGCAAAGGGCGGGGATGAGGATCCACTTCATTTTTCGGTCTCCGGTAGGTTTGATAGTGTCACAGCGCGGCCGGCCAGTGCGAACGCCTCCAGCAACGCTCCAGCCGCGGGGCCCAGCAGGGGCGGAACGCAGCGGATATTTACCAGGCGCTTTTCGAAGGCGGCGCGGAGAATGCGGCTGCGCCAAACGCTGCCTACAGGTGAGACTTGCGGCGCTTCTCGAAGCTGCCGTTGCACAGCCGCCGTGATCTCGGCCAGTGCTGCGGCGCCTTCCTCCAAGATGGCGCGGGAAACCGCGTCGCCGGCTTCGGCTTCGCCGTCCACCAGTCTGGCGAAGCTCGCGACGCGCTTTCGTGGCCAATCTTCGGTGTAGAACCAGTGCATCATTTCATTGGCGTCCCGCGCGCCGGTGGCAGCCAGCATCTTGTCGTGGAGCGTGGTCGCCGGGCCCCAGCCCTCATGCTGGCGCAGGCAGGCCCGCACGGCGCGGCGCGAAAGGTCCCAGCCGCCTCCCTCGTCTCCGAACAGGTAGCCCCAGCCGCCGGCCCGCACGGTGCGCCCATCCGCGTCGCGGCCGAAACTGATGTTACCTGTGCCGGCGATGGTAATGATGCCCGCGCCACCTGCCGTTGCGCCGGTCAGTGCGATCATCGCATCCGTCGTTACTTTCCAGTGTTCCACGTGGAGCATTTCGCGCAGAATCCCTTCCTTGTCGGTGGGACCTCCCGAAAATCCGAAGCACGCGGCGCGAAACGCGGGAATCGAACCATTGGCCGCGGCGCGGATACAGCCGCCGATCACGCGGATGAACTTTTCGCGGCCCTCAGCGGCTGACTTCACGTGGTTGCAGGGTCCGTCCGAACCGCGTCCGACGATGCGGCCGGAGGCATCGGCCACCAGGGCCGTTGTGCTCGACTGCCCGCCGTCAATGCCAAGAAAGAGTTCTTCGTTCACTGCTTCAAAACCCTTTCAAACTCATCGCGAGGCAGCAATCGAAGCAGCCGCAGGCCGCCCCGTTCAGCAACCTCCTCCACGCCCCAAACTTTAGCGTTCATGTGTATGTCGTCGTACCCAAAGTCGGATGGACCAATTAGAATGTACTGGATATCCCGGCGCAATAGTTCTTCGGCCGCCGCGCGGCGCATACCGAGCGGCGACGTCAATTCCTCCGGCTCGATCTTCGTCGCGAGCTTCCTCCAGGTGCCGGACGCGTCGCGGGCCTCCACGTGGTAGGTATCCCAGGGCTGATCGTTTGGCTGCAGCAGGTCGACGACGTCGAACGTCTCTTCTCTGCCGAAGTCGATTTCAACATACATGCCCGCCGTTCGCCCAAACTCGGTGATCCAGCGCGTGACCTGCGAGTTGTCAAAGGCGTCCTGCACCATGAACGGGTTTGAATTCGCTCGCAGGCGCCAATGCGGACTGCGCTGAATTTCGGACTCGCCGTTTCGTATCCGCAACTCGGTGATGCTCCAAAGGCCGCCGGTTTCGGTGCGGTTCAACACCGCCCGTACCGCTGTGGACTTCGTGGGTAGAACCCGCAGGCGAACCCGGTAAGTTGGCTGGCGCTCCTTGATCAGGGCGGAGAGAAAGATTTCCCGCATTTGTCCGCCGGGTGCGGACTGGAAGGATACCAGGTACTCCGTGTTTGTGTACGATTCGGCGACCTGGTTGAACCCGAGTACGCGGCGGCCTTTCGGAACCAGTTCCTCCATGGTCCTGGCCATGGGATAGCTGTCCAGCCGCGACCGCAGAAAGTCCTCTTCCGGGATGATTCGGAGCGCTTGCCGCCAGGGCCATTTATTCAACCGCCAGGCTTGTGGATGGCAGTAGGATGGGATCACGGCCGGCAAGCTGAGCAAAGCGTGCCCCGCCGCCAGGGCGATGGGCAGCCAGGCCGGCCGGGGCAGCGCCATGGCCATGGCGAATGCCAAAAAAGGCAGCCCGGGAATCAGGAATCGCGTCCCGATATTGGAGGGATACGCCGAAAAAACGAAGGCCGCGGTCAGCAGGACGCGCCGTCCCTCCGGATATCGGAGCGCCAGCAAAGCGATGGGCGCCAAAAGAAAGACCGGTCCCAGCAGGCCGTTCAGAAACGTTCCCCGGACCGTGGCCTCTATCGGCAGCAACCAATACGACGGCAGGCCGTAGGAGGCCATCTGCTTCTTGTACACCAGCTCGAACCATTGCTGGACATTCGGGTTGGGAAACCAAGCGTTGAAGAAAGGCGCGAACGGATTGTGCCACCACACGATGTTCTTGGCAAGCCAGGGAACGACCGAGACAAGCGCAGCGGCCGCCGCGGGTAAAAGCGGCTTCCAGGATCGCAGCCGCCAGACGATCCAAACTCCCGTCAGCAGCGAGGCTGGAAAGAGCGTGTACTTGATCGCAAAGCCGAAGCCAGCCAGTAGGCCCGCGACCCAGGCCAGTTCCGGATGGTCTTCCATTGAGCGCAGCACTACGTAGAGAGAGAACAGCACACAGGCGGCCGCAACGTCGTTGTACGCGCTGATGCCGTCGATGCCTACCACTGGCGATGCGAATACCAGCAAGGCCGAACCGATACCTGCGTTTGGCATACCGATGCGGCGGCCGTAGCTGAGTAAAAGCCACGGCAGTGCCAGCAGAAACGTGAAATGCATCAACGCCGCCGCCGAGTGCCGGCCGGCGGCGTACGCGCCGAGGAACAGCATTTCCATACCCTGTGACAGCGCCGCGTACATATTGAAATTCACCGGATACAATGCGTGTCCGCGAAAGTAGCGCGCCACCAGGCCCAGATGATAGGCCGAACCGTCCGGGCTCGCCTCCGGCGCCATCGCGTTCGAAAGGTACAGCAGAACGAAGGGTCCCGAGATCAGCAGGGCGCAGCGCCACTGCCAGCATGTGAGCGCAGGCAGCCGGCCACCCGGGAGCTTCAGAGCGCCCATCCGCCAGGCGGCTCCGATCGCAATCGCCGCCAGCACGACGAACGTCGCCCGGAAGTAGAGATGGCAGAGTCCCAGGAAAAACGTCAGCAGCGAGTAGACCGCGGCGCCGCAGACGAACCGGAGCGGGATTGTCTCTTCTCGGGAGAATGGCGTTCCACGCAGCAAAATTGCGCCGAACGAGTAACAGGCGCCAACCGCCAGCAGCCACCCAAGCAAGATATAGAAGACCGCACCCATGGGCTACCGGCGCGCCTGAAACCCGATCTCGGTAAGGATCATACCCAGGCGCACTCCGTCGGCCTTGGCGACGTAAACTCTGTCCGCCTCCAGCCGCACGCGGTTTTCGCCGGCCACCAGCAGTTCCTCAGCGGCGTCCTTGACGAATTCCAGTTCTCCGGGTTTCCGGTAGATTTGCGCTCCCAGCAGCTTTTCGTTCACGAACACCCGAACCGTGATAGGCATAAGCGGTCCGTGGCTTTCGTGCGGGAACGTGAATCGGGCCCGCAGGCGCAAGCCCGCCAGCGCCTCCAAGCGCAGGCGCACTTCGGGCTTTTCGCCCGCCCAGCGCCAGGTTTGCCCGGGACCCGCCTCCAAAAAACCGCCAATCAGGTAGTCCTTCAAACGCGGGTCGTCAAAGGAGATCGACGCGCGCAACGGTTCCGGCTCGGGACCGTTTTCCATACCGCGCTGCACAGGTACCGGGTAGGACTCCGGCAATGGCGTGCAACTCGATAGGCCGGCCAGAATCATCGC
This sequence comes from Acidobacteriota bacterium, assembly GCA_016871155.1. Classification (GTDB taxonomy): domain Bacteria; phylum Acidobacteriota; class Terriglobia; order Bryobacterales; family Bryobacteraceae. The sequence continues at coordinate 9,677 of VFZO01000078.1, forward strand.
CGCCGCGCGCAGGTTCATGCCAGTTTGTCCCCGGCGTAGCAGAGTTCGTTCATTCGGCAGCCCGCGCACTTTGGCTTTCGCGCGACGCAAGTCTCCCGCCCAAAATGGATGATTTGGTGCGAAAAGGCGATCCAGCGCTCTCTTGGCAGAATGGCCATCAGGTCACGCTCGATCTTGACCGCGTTGTCCTGGCTTGTCAGGTCCAGCCGATTGGCGATCCGGGTGACGTGGGTGTCGACGACGACACCGCTCGCGATGCCAAAGGCCGTGCCAAGCACCACGTTCGCCGTTTTCCGGGCAGCGCCGGGGACCGTCAGGAGCGATTCGATCTCACGCGGAATCTCGCCGCCGAAATCTCTCAGCACTGTTTTCGCTGCGCCAACGATGCTTTTCGCTTTGTTGTTAAAGAAGCCGGTGGACTTCACATCTTGGGCCAGAACCTCAGGCCGCACGGCGGCGAAGTCCCGAATTGTCGGATACTTGCGAAAGAGACCCGGCGTCACCTTGTTGACTCGCTCGTCGGTGCACTGCGCCGAAAGGATCGTGGCCACCAGCAGCTCCCATGCGTTTGAATGGTTGAGAGCACAAGTTACGTTTGGGTATAACGCATCCAAAATGTCCAAAATCCGCTGTAATCGGGCCTGTTTGTCTGCTTTCGTACGCGGACGCTTCATGAACCTCTCATGGTAGCATCGCGGCTCACCGCGCTTGCGCTGGCGGCTGGTCTGGCCTACCTGGCGCTGCCCGGCACGTTTCTGTTCGACGATCACTCGCTGTTTGCCGAGTCGCAACCGGTCCCCGCCTGGCTCCAGCCGCGCCCGGTTACCTACCTGACCTTCGCAACGGACAAGCTGCTGTGGGGGAGGAATGCGGCCGGCTTCCGGTTAACCAACCTGTTGATCCATCTAGGTGCGGCGTTCCTGCTTTTCCGCTTGGCCCGGCGGTACCTCGACGAGGGTGGCGCTCTATTCGCCGCCGCGCTGTTCGCCCTTCACCCCGCAAACGGCGAACCGCTCTTCTACGTCTTCGCGCGCAGTTCCTCACTCGCGGCGCTCTTCTGCCTGGCGGCGTTTGAGCTTTGGTTGTCCCAATTTCGCTGGCTGGCGGTGGCCGCGTTTGCCGTGGCCCTGGGCGCCAAGGAAGAGTGCGCCGCGTTTCCACTGGTGTTGGCGCTGCACGAATGGGGGGCCAGGCGGCCCATTCCCAAGGCTCCTATCGCCGCCATGATTGCCACAGCGTGTGCCGCGGGAGCGCGTGTGATCTATTCCACTGCGGCGATCGGGAATTCCGGATCCGGTTTTGGCCAGTCCACGCACCCCTGGCCGTACTTCGAGCAACAAGGCGCCGCCATTTGGATCTACCTCTCCCACATTGCCGCTCCATTTCCGATTTCCATCGATCCGCCCATTCCGCCGGAATGGGCGTGGGCGTGGATTCCGATTCTAGCCGCCGCCGTTTGGACCATGCGCAGCCGCCCTCGGCCGGAATCACCGGCGTTGTGGTTCCTGGCTGCCGGGCTCTTGCTGTTGCCCAGCTCGTCGGTTCTACCAGCGGCGGACGCGATGGCGTACCGCCGGATCTACCTGCCCATGGCCGCTCTCGCCATTGGCGCCGCGTTGGCCGTTCCGGCCCGCGCGCGTTTGCCAATTGGGGCCGTACTAGCGATTTTCGGTCTGATGCTGCGTCCTCAGTGGCAGTCCGAGGAGTTCGCCTGGCGGCACGCCCACGAACAGGCGCCCGAAAAACTCCGGCCCGTGATTCAGCTTTCACGCGCTGTTTCGAGACCGGAGGCGCTGCGGCTGCTCGAAGCGGCCAAAACAAAAAATCCGCGAAATGCCGATCTCGCATCTCACTTGGGCAGAGTGCATCTTGAGATGAGCAATCCGGCCCTGGCGCTTTCCGAGTTCGGAAAAGCGCTGGCCCTGGAACCTGCCGATCCCCGGCATTTACAAAACCGGGGCGTGGCACTGTATTTGCTCAATCAGAATGATGCGGCTCGCGCCGACTTCGAACGCGCACTGACCCTGGACCCTTGCCTGGGCGCGGCGCGGATCAATCTGGAAAAGCTCGGCGGCACACCACCTCCTCCATGCCTTTCTACTACCGCCTCCAATGCGAAATGACCGTTCCGAAAACGGTGGATCAAGTATTCCGCGTCTTCGAGAACCCCCGCAACCTTGCCATCATCACCCCGCCTTGGCTCAATTTCGAGGTGCTGACACCTGGACCCCTCGAGATGCGGCCAGGGCTCGAAATCGACTACAAATTCCGCTCCATGGGAATTCCCATGCGCTGGCGCACTCGCATTACCGAGTATGAATTCGGGAGGTACTTCGTCGACGAGGGGATTCGGAGCCCCTACAAGCTCTGGCGGCACCTTCACGAGTTCATTCCCACGGAGGACGGAACCAGGGTGTGCGACACCGTGGTCTATTCGCTCCCCTTGGGACCCTTCGGCAGAATTGCCCATGCTGTGTTGGTTCGCCGCCAATTGAGCGAGATCTTCACCTACCGGCAAGAAAAGCTCAAGGAGCATTGGGGCGGCCGGGCGTCCATCCAACTCCCTGTTATTCAGGCGCTTGGACCAGAAGCCGGGCTTCCAAGAATTGCCAATCCGGCAACTCATACGCCCGCATCGTGATCTTGATGGGCGCGGAGAGCTCGGTGGACCCGAACGGCCCCAACCGCTTGACGTTCACCGGAAACGATGCGACCTGTTTCCCTTCCTTTGCGGCGAGCGAGACCTGGAGTTTCAGATCGGCGATCTCTGCGGCGCTGTGGTTGACTACGACCATTCGCACTTCGCCGGTCCCGGGCTTGGGTTCCCGAATTCGAAAGCCAGTGACCTCGATCTGCCTGGCCAGCGGATGCTCCTTCGCCTCCGCAGCCTGCTTCCCTACCGCGGGCGTGGCGGGTTCGCCGTCCTTTTCCATGCGTTGCCAGAGAAAATAGCCCGCGCCCAGCAGAACGGCGGCGATGCCGATCGTGACAAGAAAATCCCGCATTCCGGTGGACTTCTGTTCCACGGTCGGTTGCGGCCAATGCATTGGCGCCGGTTGCGACGGAGTTTGCATCATTGGCGGCGGCGTTTGTGGCTGGGGCGGGGCCGGCTGTATCTGCGCGGCGGGCGGCTCTGGCGCCGCGGCGGCTGTGCAACGCGGGCAGTCGCTCATCGACGGCGGGACTTCATACCCGCATTTTGGGCAGATCCATGTGAACATCTTTCCAATCTACTGCACGTTCGCCGGCTCAGATGTTAATCTGTTCCTGGAACGCGGTCCACGCGTTGTGGTAAGGGAACGAAATTATAGTGAAACTCGTCTTTGGGAGCCTGCCCGCAGCCGGCCGGATCGCTGTGTTCCCCGGCGCGTTTCATCCGCCGACCGCCGCGCATCTCGGCCTGGCGCAAGCGGCTTTGCCGCGGGTCGACACCGTAGTTTTCACCTTGCCGCGCGCGTTTCCGCATAAGAGCTACGACGATGTGGGGCTCGATGAGCGCCTGGAACTGCTGGGGACGATGATTGCCGGCCGGAGCGGGTTGGCTGTGGCCGTCTCCGAAGGTGGGTTGTTCCACGAAATAGCCCGCGAACTTCGCGTGCTCCGGCCGGCGATTGAAGCCCCGCTCCTGCTGTGCGGACGCGACGCGGCCGAACGGATCGTCGGCTGGGCCTACCCGGAGCACTTACCGATAGAACGCCAGCTCGAGGAGTACCATCTCCTGGTGGCGGCGCGCGCCGGGGCCTATGTTCCGCCGGAACGGCTGCGATCCCGCATCGAAACGCTCACGGCCGATTGGGACGCTATCTCGTCCAGCGTGGTCCGCGAGGCCATCCGCGGCGGGCTCGACTGGCGCGGAGAGGTCCCTGAGTCGATTCGCGCCGATGTGGAGCGGATCTATTCGCGGTCGCGATTGGATTCCAAAAACGCGCGCAACCGGTGACTCCGGCTGGGGTGCCGCAGCCTCCGGAGCGCCTTGGCCTCGATTTGCCGGATGCGTTCCCGCGTTACGGCAAAGTACTGGCCGACCTCTTCCAGAGTGTGCTCACTGCCATCCTGCAGGCCGAAGCGCATCCTGATGATTTTTTCCTCACGCGGCGTCAAGCTCTTCAAAACCTCGGCTGTCTGTTCGCGAAGGTTCAGGTTGATCACGGCCTCCGACGGCGAAGCCATTCGCTTGTCGACGATGAAATCGCCAAGGTGCGATTCGTCCTCTTCGCCCACGGGCGTCTCCAGCGAAATCGGCTCCTGGGCGATGCGCATGATCTTGCGAATCTTGCCGACTGGCAGGTCGAGTTTTTTAGCCAGTTCCTCCGTCGAGGGCTCGCGGCCCATCTCCTGCTGCAGTTGGCGCTGCGTGCGCACCAGTTTGTTAATCGTCTCGATCATGTGGACCGGAATTCGAATGGTCCTTGCCTGATCGGCGATCGCCCGGGTGATGGCTTGGCGCACCCACCAGGTGGCGTAGGTGGAAAACTTGTAGCCGCGTTGATAGTCGAACTTGTCGACCGCCTTCATAAGGCCGATATTGCCCTCCTGGATCAGATCCAGGAACTGCAACCCGCGATTGGTGTAGCGTTTAGCGATTGAAACGACCAGGCGAAGATTCGCCTCTATCAACTGTTTCTTGGCTGCGTCCGCTTCCGCATCGCCGCGTTCGACGATGTGCAGGGAGCGCCGCATTTCCGTGTAACTGGCCCCAAAATCGTGCTCCAGCGCTTCGATCTGGCCGCTGAACTCACGCATCTGCCGGCGCAATTCCTTGACCTGCGCGGCCGCTGAATCACCGTTTTGGCTCGCCTCGAGGTTTTCGATCTCGCGTTGGGTCTCGGCCACGCGCTGTTCGATCGGCCGGATCTGGTCGACCGCCAAGCGGAGCCGGTTCGCCATTCGGCGCCAGACCGTCGCGCCGAATGGCATCAACCGGATGAGCTGGCTCATTTTGATCAACGTGCGGAACAACTGGATTTTCAGCCCGCGATACTGCTTTGGCTTGCCGGTCTTCGGCACGCCGAGCATCCTCTGCCGAACCTGCGCTGACTTTGCCTCCAGGCGCTCGAGCTCTTCGAAAAACTGTGTGACTTCGGCAGACTCGGCGGGCTCCTCCTCGAAGCCCTCCTCGGCCTCCTCGATCTCTTCCTGGGCGATGAGCACTTCGTGCAATTCCACGCTCGCCGAGGCCAAATCTTCCCGCAACTGGTACAACTCGCGCAGGGACAACGGCGACCGCGATAGAGCCTTTGAAACACCGCGCTGTCCGCGCTCGATACGGCGTGCGAGTTCAATTTCGCCGTCCCGCGTCAGCAACGGCACGGTACCCATTTCGCGCAGGTACATTCGGACCGGGTCGTTCGTTTTGTCGCCGAACTCGCTAACGGCTTCATCGGCGCCGTCCTCGCTTTCGTCGAACTTCCCGTTGAATCGCGCTTCCTTGGCGTCGACCAGCAGTTCGATTCCTTCGCCCTCCAGATCCGTTAAGAGATCTTCCAGGCCGTTGGATGAAGACAGATCTTCCGGCAGTACGTCGCTGACTTCATCGTAGAGAAGGTACCCCTTCTCCTTGCCAGTTTCGACTAGGTTGCGTATGCGGCCTATCTTTTCGTCCGGTGCCACGTCTGCCCCTGCACTTAGAACCCTCATTGTAGCGCACCACCCTTGCCGGCTAATTCTTGCGCTTCAATCTGTTTAACTCTTCGGCAAGTTCGAGAGCTTCCATGATGGAACCGCGCTGTTCCGCCTCGCGGATCTGACGCTTCAAGTCCGCCTCGGCGGATCTGCGATTGCCCAACTGTAACGTTTGAAGACACGCCTCTGCCTGTTCCAACAAATCCTGTTCGGTATCTGAATGATCGGCAAATGCAAGCGACGCCAATAGGGTAGCCCCAACGGGTGTAAGCTTTTTTTCCAGTTGATCCCAGGTGAAATCGCCGACTTCGGTTAACGCCCGCCAGATCTCCCCGGCGTCTCCGTCCAGCAGCGCCGGGTATTCCCCGATCTGACTCATCACGCGGTTGCGAACCGCGGTGTTGGCGATCACGAGCTCGAGCAGCACTTTCTCGGCCGGCGGTAACTGGGTTACGGGTGTCTCGATGCGCTGGTCTCCTCGTCCGGCCGCTGCCCGCCGGAACTGTTCCAGCAGCAGTCCGTGGTCGACGCCCAGCACGGCGGCCAATTCATTGGCCAGCGCGGCCCGTTCCACGCGGTCGCGGATCTGCCGCACTCGAGGCAGCAGCGACTCAAGCGCCTGCACTTTCCCTTCGCTGGTCCTGGTATCGAATTTCTGCCTGGCCCGGCCCGCCAGCCAATGAAAATAAGGCTGGGCAACGGCCAACCGCTCCCGGTAGGCCGCCGCCCCATTGGCCTTTACGAACTCGTCGGGATCCAGGCCTCCGTCCAGCGTGGCCACGCGGACACGAAGGCCGGCGTCGAGAAGCAGTTGAATGGACCGCTCCGTGGCGTTGGCACCGGCTGCATCCGGGTCGAAATTGACGACGGCGACGGGCGCAAAGCGCCGCAATACCGAAGCCTGTTGTTGGGTCAGCGCGGTGCCGCACGGGGCTACCGCTTCCGCTATACCGGCCGACCAGGCTCCCACTACGTCCATATAACCTTCCACCAGCACGACCCGGTCATGTTTTCGCGCGGCGTCCTTGGCGCGGTGCAAGCTATAGAGTACATTGCTCTTTACATAAACCGGAGTCCCCGGCGAGTTCAGATATTTCGGTTCGTCCCCTTCAAACATCGCCCGGCCGCCGAAGGCGATCACCTTGCCGCTTTCGTTGGCGATCGGAAACATCAGGCGCCCCCGGAACGCGTCGTAGAAGCTGCCGTCTTCTCTTCGTTTTACAAGCCCGGAAGACTCCAGGGCGGCGTCCGGATAGTCCTGTTTCCGAAGCACCTTGGCCAGTACGCCCCCGCCGCGCTCGGAAAAACCAAGCCGGAATTCCCCGGCTAGGGCCTCGGTAACACCCCGTTTGGCGATGTAGGCCCGAGCGTCGGCGCCAGCCGGGCCGCGCAGCGTGTCTTCATAGAGGCGGGCCGCTATTTCGTACATCTCCAGGATCTGGTTACGAAGGGCGTACTCGGCGTCATCCTGCCCGGTCCGCTTCGGCATGGGAATTCCGTAGCGTTCCGAAAGCGAGGTGATCGCCTCAAGGAACGTAACGTGATCGTACTCCATGACGAATTTGATGACGTCGCCGCTCGCGCCGCAGCCGAAGCACTTGTAGAACTGCTTCTCTTGATGCACATGGAACGACCCGGATTTTTCCTGGTGAAATGGGCACAGGCCCACGTAGGAATAGGGTCCCCTCCGCTTCAGCGGAACCCGCTCACCAACTATGGCGACGATATCGATTGCCGCCTTGAGTTGCTGAGCGAAGTCCATGGCAGAGACTATTATCGCCGTTCTTCCAGGTTCCGCTCATACTCTGGGTAACCCCGCCGATATGAGCACTAGAACGTGAGGGCGGCACCACAGTTGCGAGTATTCTTGAACGCGCGCGCAGCGCTGGGCGGACTCTTTGTGTTGATGCTAGGCGGCAGTATTTGGACGTACTTCGCCGTGGAACACGCTCTGCGAAGCGCGACCGCCGCCGCGATCGAGAAACCTGCCCACCAGTGGATCGAGGCTTATGAAGAGTTCGCCGAAACTCACACGAAGCAGGCTGAGGCAGCCGCGTCGGCGCTCGTGGCGCCCGGCGACAAGGGTTCGGCAATTCTGGATCCATCGATCCGGGCCTTCCTGCGTGGATTCGTACTTGTTGATGGAACCGGGCGGCTTGTGTCCACCGATCTCGGTTCGGACTCGGCCCTGTTCATCCAGGCCAGCGTTCCCGCCGGTCTCCACCGGCCACTTCAGCGTTTCGCCCTGCGCAATGGTCAGCCTAATTCGGGTTGGCTCCTGATTTCCGTTCCCTTGGCAGGTCGCGCCGGAACTCTGACGATGGCGCACGAGGCCAAGCCCGCGGTGCGAACCGAATCCGGCGTTTCATCGTTGAAACGCTTCACGTTGCTAAACGCCCGGGGCGAGGTGCTGCTTTCTACCGATACCCGTCCAGGGCGGCCGAACCGCAGGGCCACTATCCGCGGCGCCACTCTCACCGAAGGACCGGACTGGGCTGGAGAACTGGTGGCGGCGGCTTCGGCATGGTCCGAGAAACTCGGCGTTGCGGTGATCGTGGAACAGCCGCTGGCCGTTGCGCGCGCGCCGTTTCGAGCCACTCGAGCCGTTGTGATTGGGGTGCTGCTGACCGCATCGCTGATCCTGGTGGCCCTGGGCTTGTTGAGCTTTCAGGAGATGCGGCGAGGACACCAGCTTTCCTATCAGATCCGGCGAATGCGTCAAGTTCTCGACACGCTCCCCAACGGTGTGTTTGTGACCGATTCGAAGGGCTCGTGTCTCTATTTGAACGCCGCCTACTCCCGCATTACCGGACGTCCATTGGAGGCCGCGCTTGGCGACGGTTGGCTGAACGGAATTCACCGGGAGGACCGGGAGCGGATTTCGGCGGCTTGGTCCGCACTGGTCGCCGGAGAAAAGTCCTATCTGGAAGAGGCGCGATTCGAGAACGCCGAGGGCTGGACTTCGATCTGCCTGGTGCGGGCGGAACGCGTGGAATGGGAAAACGGGGAGTACGGCTACGCAGGATCGGTCGAGGACATTACGACCCGCCGCGCCGAGGAAACCGAGTTATTCCGTGAACGGGAACGCATGAAGCTAGTGCTGGAAAGCGCCCGGGAAGGGAGTTGGGACTGGGACATGGAAACCGACTTCATGGTCTGTTCGGAAGTCTTCCAATCCATGTTGGGCGTGAGCGAGATCGAACTCTGCGGTCCCAGAGAGCACTACCTGCGCCGCTTGCATCCGGATGACGTGTTCCGGGCGCAATGCGCGCTAACACCGCATTTGGAAGGCATGTCGGAAAGCTATGAGTGCGAGTACCGGCTCCGGAGCGCCGACGGAGACTGGTGGTGGGTTTTGGACCGGGGCAAGGTCGTAGAGCGGGAAGCCGATGGACGGCCGCTTCGAGTAGTCGGCGCCGTGACATCGATCCAGGAACGGAAGGAGTTCGAGGAAGCTCTGGTGGAAGCGACCCAGTACGCGGAACAGGCCAATAAGGCAAAAAGCGACTTTCTGGCGATGATGAGCCACGAGATTCGCACTCCGATGAACGGCGTGATCGGAATGACGTCGCTTCTTTTGGACAGCAACTTGACCACCGAGCAGAGAGAACAAGCCGAAATCGTGCGCGTCTCCGGCGAGGCGCTGCTCACCATCATTGACGATATTCTCGATTTCTCCAAGATTGAAGCCGGAAAGATGGAGCTTGAATCGATCGACTTCTCTCCACGCCAAATGTTGGAAGAGGTTGTCGACCTGATGAGCGAAAAGGCGGCGTCGAAGAAGCTGGAACTGATCGGCATTTGCGATCCCCGCATGCCCGCCATGGCGAAGGGAGATCCTGGCCGGCTGCGGCAGGTGGTGCTGAATCTGGTTTCGAACGCTCTGAAATTTACGGATAGCGGAGAGGTGGTGATCCGCCTGTTGGTCGAAGGCGTATCCGCGCGCGCGACATTTATTCGGTGCGAGGTCTCCGACACCGGAATCGGAATTCCAAAGGAAGCGCAAGAACGGCTCTTCCGGTCCTTCACGCAGGTGGACAGCTCGACTTCGCGAAAATTCGGCGGAACCGGTCTGGGACTCGCCATTTGCCGCAAGCTCTCCGAGATGATGGGCGGCGGCGTTGGCTTGTCAAGTGAATTGGGCAAAGGCAGCACGTTCTGGTTCACAGCTGAACTGCCGGCACCGGCGAACACGGTGGCGCAGACCCCCCCTCTCGTTGGAAAGAGAGCGCTGGTCGTCGATACTTCGGCCACCACGCGCCGCCAGGTGGAGGCGCTGTGTCAATCGTTGGGAATGGAGACTGTGGCAGATGACGAGCAATCGCCCGACCTTGTGCTAGTCCACGCGCGAACAGTGGAGGAGCAAGGATGGCAACTATTGGAGTCGCTCCGGTGCCGAAACGTGCCCGTCCTGTACGTGGCGGTGCCGTGGCAGCGGGATAAGGCTGAGGTGGCGACCGCCGCCGGCTGCGCAGGGGTACTCATCGCGCCATTTCGCCAGTCGCAATTTCTTAAGACGGTTTTTGGCGTGCTCGCGCCTGCAACAGGCGGCACAGCCGGTATTGCACCGCTTGCGTCCGCCGTTGGCAGAGAGGGCCGGTGGGAAGCCATGCTGGGGCGGAAAGCGAGAGTGCTGCTCGCCGAAGACAACGCCGTGAATCAAAAGGTTGCCATGCGAATGCTCGATAAACTGGGCGTGGAGACCGTGCTGGCCGCTGACGGCATGCGGGCCGTAATGCTCACGGCGGAGTCCCAGTTTGACGTGATCCTCATGGACTGCCACATGCCGCAGATGAACGGCTACCAGGCGTCGACTGCCATACGCCGCCGGGAGAAGGGGACCGGTTGCCGAGTTCCGATTATCGCGTTAACCGCCAACGCCATGCAGGGGGATAGAGAGAATTGCCTGTCTGCCGGAATGGACGACTACCTGGCAAAACCCGTTCGGGCGAGCGAATTGGAAGAGATGCTGGAAAAATGGCTCACCGGCGGGAACAAACGGAATGGCGAGATGGCATATCCTGAACAGAGTGCTCAAATTTCCACGTCTGTCGACGCTCCTCCTGACCCTGTCCCTGTCGGCGCAGAGTGACTTTCAACCTCTCTTCGACGGCAAATCCCTGGATGCGTTCGAGGCCGATACGCCCGGGCTCTGGACGCTGCGCGACGGTGTCATAACGGGTAAGCATAGCGGCCTGAAATACAACGACTTCCTGCGTACGCGCAAGCACTACGGGAACTTTGTCCTCAAGGCAAAATTCCGCTTGGTCAATGGCAAGGGCAACAGCGGCATTCAGTTTCGGTCGAAGCCCGTGCCGGATTCTCACGAAGTTTCCGGTTTCCAGGCCGACATTGGTCAGCAGTATTGGGGATCGCTCTACGACGAGTCAAGGCGCCGCGTCGTTTTGGCGCAGGCGTCCCCTGAGTCCCTGGCTGGCCTGGATAAGAACGGCTGGAATGAGTATGTGGTAGCCGCCAACGGCGCAGAAATCACACTGGAATTGAACGGCAAGCGGACGGTGCAGTACACCGAGCGAGAGGCGGGTATTCCAGGCAGCGGGTTTATCGCGTTGCAGGTGCACAGCGGACCCGCGATCGAGGTCCAGTTTAAAGATCTTTGGATCAAGGAACTGCCTGCCACTCCTCCGTCGTTCGCGGAGCGCTATGGACCGGCGCCCGGAGACAAGGCGCCTGCATTTCAGGCCGCCGACATCGAAGGCAAAGTACGCGATTTTGCCTCGCTTACGGGCCCCAAAGGCCTGTTTCTGCTTTTCGTTCGCAGCGCCGATTGGTGACCGTACTGTAAGACTCAACTCGTCGAGTTGGGAACACAAGAACAAGCGGTTCGAAAACTGGGCTACGGAATCGCGGCTCTCAGCTACGACAAACCGGAGGCGCTGGCGCACTTCGCGAAACGCAAGAACATCTCGTATCCGCTGCTCTCGGACCCGCAATCGAAAGTAATAGAAACCTTCGGTATTCGCAACGAAAAGGCCGCCGGATTCGCGGCGGGCATTCCTCATCCGGGCCTGTTTCTGCTGGATGCCAAGGGCCATGTGGAAGCCAAGTACTTTGAGGACGACTACACCGAGCGAATGACTGTCGCCGCCATCCTGGCGGGCCGCTTTCAGCAGCCCTCGTCTGCCGCTCGAACCGAAATTGAGAGGCCTCGCGCGAAGGTCGTCTCCAGCGCTTCGGCTTCGGTGGTCAAAGGCGGGCAGCTCGTCCGTCTTTCCCTCGAGATCCAACTGGCTGAGGGCCTGCACGCCTATGCGCCCGGCGCGCCTGCCGATTTCATCCCCGTCCGTTGGACGCTGACCGATTCTCCCGGTTTCAAGAGCAAGGACGCCTTCTGGCCCGCCGCTAAACGAATCGTGCTCTTCGGATCCCCTACGAGAGTCCCCGCCTACGAAGGCAAGCTTACGGCCGTTCGGGAAGTCACGATCGGAAATGCCAAGGCGTTGGCGGCCGCCGCGCCGAACGGCGAATTGACAATCAGCGGCAGCTTTCGCTACCAAGCGTGCAACGAGCGGCTCTGCTATCCACCCGAGGCGATTCCGGTGACCTGGAAACTCCTCTTGGAAAGCCACGATCGCGAGCGGGTGCCGAAAGAACTCCAGCGCTAGACATTACGGGAATTCTGTGATGAAATCCCGCTTATGGTAATGAACCGCCGTCTGGCCTTTCGTCACTTGGCCGGCATGTTTGGAGCGGCTCCCTTTGCCGCGCTTGCGCAGCAAGTGAAGGATCCGGTCAATGTCTTCGAATTCGCCGCGCTCGCCAAGACGAAGCTGGATCCGCTCGCGTGGGACTACTTGGAAGGCGGTTCGGAGGACGAAGCTTCCCTTCACGACAATCGCGCAGGGTTTCGCAACATCATTCTGCGCCCGCGGATGCTGGTCGACACGAGCAAGGTGGATCTGTCCACCAACCTGCTTGGCAGCCCCCTCGAATATCCGATCATTCTGGATCCGGCCGGCGGGAAGAACTGCTTTTTCCCGAAAGGCGAACTGGAGGTTTCGCGCGCCGCGGGCAAGGCGAAGGCTCTGCACATCACCAACGGCGGCATCGAGGAGACGCTCCAGCAGGGAACCGCGGCGAAAGATTGGTGGCAACTGACAACGGGTGGCGGGCTGCTGACCAACAAAGCGCGAACCAAGACCTTTGTTACCCGTTTGGAGGAGCAGGGCTGTAAAGGAATCTGCTTCACCGTCGACATCATGCATGTGTCGCACCGGGAGCGCGAGATTCGCAACAAACTGGAGCGCTCCTGGTGCGAATCCGGCCTGCCCAAACGCGATGCGCAGGGCCGAATGCCGGTCGCGCAGACTCCGTGGGTTAAGGATAGCTATCCTTCCAAACCCGGGCCTCTGCCGACGTGGGAAACGCTGCAGGACCTGTGTTCGGCCACTTCGCTGCCGGTAATCGTAAAGGGCATCATGACCGCCGAAGACGGCGACCGGTGTGTCCGCTACGGCGCCAAGGCGGTGGTCGTCTCGAATCACGGCGCTCGCCAGCAGGATCACGTCGGCGGAACCATTGAGGCCCTGCCCGAAGTCGTAAAAGCGGTCAACGGCCGCATTCCGGTGCTGGTGGACGGCGGCTTCCGGCGCGGGACCGATATTTTGAAGGGGCTCGCTCTTGGCGCTTCGGCCGTTTGCATCGCGCGGCCATACCTCTATGGCATGGCGTGCTTCGGCCAGGCGGGCGTCGAACGCGTGCTCGAAATCTTGCGCGTGGAACTCGCGCTCAATATGGCGCTGGCGGGAGTGCCGAACCTCCGCGCCATCGACCGCTCACTTGTCCGTATCCGAGGAGAACAACGCTGATGCAACGACGTCATTTCCTGATTACCGGCGCCTGCGCGTGGGCCTCGACGCCGCCCGTCCGTACCGTCAAGATCGAACGGGTCTTCAAGAGCCCCGACGGTTTTCCCAATGCGTTGGAAGCCACCAAGGAGGGCCTGTGGCTGGGCGAACAGTCCTCCGACATCGCCTACCTGCTGGATTGGAAGACCGGCAAGGTGCTAAAGAAAGTGGAGACCGAATCGTCCAACACAAGCGGGATCGCGTTTGGCGGCGGGTACCTCTGGATGGCGGCCAACGGATTCGCCCTCGGGCGCAGTAAGAAATCCACCGATCATCCAAGCGGGGCGATCCTCAAGGTCGATCCTAATTCCGGAAAGACCATCGCCGAGTACCCAGTGCCGGGTGGCGGCGGGGGCCTGCACGGACTCGAGTATGCCGACGGGTTTCTGTGGACCGCGTCCCACCGCTTCACGAAGCTTGGCAAGGTCGATGTCCGCGACGGCAAATTCGAACTGGTTCACTCGATTCCCGCAACAAAGCCGCGTTCCCACGGCATGGCCTTCGTCGCGCCGAACACGCTCTGGTGCATGTTCTCCACCGATCGTCAAATCCATAAACTGGATGCGACGACGGGAGAGGTGCAAGAGGTGATTCAACTCGGCAAAGACGATCCCGATCCCCACGGCATGTGCCTTTGGAAGGGCTACATGTACTATTGCGACGCAGGAATCGCCCCGGGCGGGCTTCCCAACGAGAGCTCAACCGCCGGTTGGATCGTGCGCTTTAAAATCTAGAGCAGAAACGCGCGGCGTTCGATGGCGCGCGGGTAGAACGCGCCCGGAATGAAGATGTCGTTCCATGCGAGGCCGCACTTATCGATCATCTCGATGCCATACGCCGAGCGGTGCAGATCCCGGTCCGAACTATTGGCCGTACCCAACGAGAACTTGCACCCGGCCGCTTTTGCCCGGCGCACGAACGTGTCCTTTCGGCAAGCCTGCGTAAGCCGCCCCCGCTCAGGATTCCTTTTCCTCCAGCAACCGCCGAACCGACGTTCGACCGATACCAAGCCGCCGCGCAATCTCCGATTTGCTGATTCCCGCGA
>VFZO01000079.1 GCA_016871155.1 Acidobacteriota bacterium
CGGGAACATTGGCGCTGATCGGCGCGGCGCTGGCTGGCATGGGGTTGATCAGGCGAGCACTTCCTTAATCACGTTCCCGTGAACATCGGTGAGGCGCATGTCGCGGCCGCCGTAGCGGAAGGTGAGGCGCTTGTGGTCCATGCCGAGCAGGTGGAGGATCGTAGCGTGGAGGTCGTGGATGTGGACCTTGTTCTCGATGGCGAAGTAGCCAAAATCGTCCGTCGCTCCGTGGACGGTGCCAGGCTTCACTCCACCGCCGGCCATCCACATGGTGAATCCGAAGGGATTGTGATCGCGCCCAATGTTGGTGACGTAGCCGCCATCGGGCATTTGGGCGCAGGGAGTACGGCCGAACTCCCCGCCCCAGACGACCAGGGTCGAATCGAGCAGGCCGCGTTGCTTCAGGTCCTTGAGGAGCGCGGCGATGGGCTGATCCGTCGCGAGGGCATTCACGCGGTGGCCCTTCTCCAGCGTTCCGTGCTGATCCCAACGGTCGACGCCGGGACGCGCGGGGGTCAGGAGTTCGATGAACCGGACTCCGCGTTCGACCAGGCGGCGGGCCAGCAGGCACTCGCGGCCAAATTCCTCGGTGTCCTTGTTGTTAAGACCGTACATCTCCTTGGTGGCCTCGGTCTCCTTGGAAAGGTCGAGCAGGTCCGGTACGGCGCTCTGCATCTTGAAGGCGAGCTCGTAGTTCCGGATTGTGGCGTCGATCTCGCTAACCTCGCCGAAGCGCCGCACCACGCCTTTGTTGAGTTTGTTGAGTAACGCCAGTTTGCGCTGCTGCTGCGCGGCCTCGGTTGGCGGCGGTTGCAGGTCGGCGACGGGATGCTCCCCTTTTAGGAAAACGGTGCCCTGAAAACTCGCGGGCAGAAAGCCGCTGGCGAAACAATCGAGCCCGCCGGGAGGAATCAGTCCGCTTTCAAGCACAATGAATCCGGGAAGGTCCTGGCTCTCCGAGCCGAGTCCGTAGTTGATCCACGAGCCCATGCTGGGACGGCCCTGGAAGCCGGAGCCGGAGTGGATGAAGTAGTTGGCCGCCGTGTGCTCGGAGTGATCGGCAACCATCGAGCGGATAATACACATGTCATCGACGCACTGCGCCGTGTGTGGGAACAGGTCGCTGACCGCGGCTCCGCTCTGGCCATACTGTTTGAATTGGAAGGGAGAACCGAAGATCTGATCGGAAATATTGAATACGGTCGTGGGCGGTTTGAAGGGAAGTTTCTTGCCGTGATCGGTTCGCAGCCGCGGCTTGGGATCGAACGTGTCCATCTGCGACGGGCCGCCGTCCATGAACAGAAAGATCACGGATTTGGCCTTTGCCTTGTGATGAGTGGCGGGCTGCGCGCCGAGCATTTGCAGCAACGCCATGCCGCCGAAGCCGTGGGCGGATTTGCAGAGGAACTCGCGCCTACTGGACATAGATGAACTCCGGGGAATTGAAGAGCACGTGAGCGAGGCCGGCGGGCGAGCCGCCGCCGGCTAGAAACGTTTCCGCCTCCTTTAGTTCCCAGTCCTCCGGCGAACGGGCGAACGCCCGCCGATACATTTCCACAATTTTTCGTTTTGGGGGCGTTGCGGAAAGGCTATCGGCCCACCGTGCAGCCTGGCCCAGAACGAATTCGTTGTTCATCAGCATCAGCGCCTGCGCTGGAACTGTAGACCGGTTGCGGACGCCCATCGAAGAGATCGGCAGCGGGTAGTCGAATGCGAGAAAGAGCGGCGTAAGAAAGTTGCGCCGCACCTGAATATAGAGGCTCCGCCGGCCATTGGCGTCGATGGGGCCGGAGCGCGGTTTGCCGCGGCCGTTCTGATACGAACTGATGTGTGGCGTAACGGAGGGCCCGTACATCT
This sequence comes from Acidobacteriota bacterium, assembly GCA_016871155.1. GTDB lineage: Bacteria > Acidobacteriota > Terriglobia > Bryobacterales > Bryobacteraceae. The sequence continues at coordinate 1,858 of VFZO01000079.1, forward strand.
CTTCGTTGAGAGCGCCGGACACGGCGAGGATAGAGTCGCGAATGGCTTCCGCCTCCAGCCGCCGGACGGGGTAGTGATGGAGGAGTTCGTTGCGCGGGTCGGCCTTCGCGGCCTCGGCGTTCGCCTTCGAACTCATACGATAGGCCCGCGTATTTAAAATCTCGCGATGAAGATTCTTGGTGCTCCAGCCGCCCGCGATGAAGCGGGCGGCCAGCGTGTCGAGCAGTTCGCGGTGAAGGGGGCGCTCGCCGGTCAGGCCGAAGTTGTCGGTGGTGCGCGCTAGGCCCTCGCCGAAATGGTGCTTCCAGACGCGGTTGACGTAGACGCGCGCCAGCAGGTGCGACGCTTCGGTTGTAAGCCAGCGGGCGAGTTCCAGGCGGCCGCTGCCGCGAATCGCGGGGCGCTCCCCGGATTCGCCGAGCACCCGCAGGAAGTGGCGCGGCACCTGCTCGCCCAGATTCTGGTGGTTGCCGCGAATATGAAGCCGTACGTCGCCGGGCGCCTCGTCCCAGGCGACCATGCCGAAGGCGGACTCGGGCATCGCGACGGCGGAGGACGGTTCCTGCCACTCGGCCGGCTCGATGATAGTAACCGCCGGGGGTTCCTTGTTCTCCGAGAAAACGATCGCATCGACGGCGATGTTCCCGCTACGGGAGCGATCGACAAGTTCGAAGTAGCAGATGCGCTCGAACGGCAGGGTCATGCGGAACGTGACCCATTCGAACTCGGCCTTACCGGTGGCAAGGAAGTGAAGGCTCTTGAAATCGTCGGCGACAAGCGTGAGGCGAACGGGCTCCAGTTCCTTTTCTGACTTTTCACCCTTGGTGCCGCGCATTCGAATGTGAACGAAGTGGTTCGGCATTCGAAACTTGCGGCTGATGAGAGAGCCAACAAGCTCGTTCACGCCGCGCCCTGCGGAATCTACGATGCCGTTGGAGACGCCATTGGCGAATGCCTCTCCGCTCGCGTGCCAGGCGTTGCGGGTCAGGTCGCTGAAATCTTCGAAAATCGTCTCGCCCGGGCGAAGCTCGATGCGGGCCTTGCCTGGGTTGCGCTTCAAAGCCGGGACGGCGCGATGCGCGGCTCCAATGGCGGCCGCTGTGGACGGCGAATCGATCACCACTTCGCGCATGCCGGTGGAGTGCAGAATGCCGGCGAGACCGTAATAGTCCCGCGTCGGGATGGGATCGAATTTATGATCGTGACAGCGGGCGCAAGCCACCGTCATGCCGAGGAAGGCCTTTCCGAAGACGTCGATTTGATTGTCGACGGTATCGGCCTTGGACTTGACGGAATCCGTGGCGGAGTTCAAGACTTCCCCGAACCAGTAGAAATTTGTCGCGAGGGGCGACTCAAGGAATGTACCGTCCTTGGACAGGCGTTGTTTGGGCAGCAGGTCGCCGGCGATGTGTTCCTGAACGAATTGAGGGAACGGCAGATCCTCGTTGAAAGCGCGAATGACGTAATCGCGGTAGCGCCAGGAATCGAGCTTGACGTTGTCGAATTCGTGACCGTTGGTCTCGGCGAAGCGAACCAGGTCCAGCCAATGGCGGCCCCAACGCTCGCCATAGCGGGGTGAGGCGAGAAGGCGTTCCACCACTTCCCGGTGCGTCTGACCCTGGACGAAAGCGCCGGTCTCGGCGGGCGTCGGTGGAAGGCCGGTGAGATCGAAGGTCACGCGGCGAAGCCACGCGGCGCGATCAGCCTCGGCCGCCGCCGTCAGGGACTTAGCGGCGCGCTTGACATCCAGTAGCGCGTCGATCGGCTCGGCGGTTGGTTTGAGTGGCTGAAACGCCCAGTAGTTGCGTCCGCGGTCGATATCGAGCGTTTTTTGCGAACCGGAAATCGCCGCGCGCGGGTCCGGCGCGCCCATGCGGATCCACTCTCGGAAGTCGGCGATCACGTTGTCCGGTAGCTTGCCGGTGGGCGGCATTTGGAGCTTGAAATCGCTGTAGGAGATGGCGCGGAGCAGCTTCGACCCGGCCGGATCGCCCGGCGAAACAACAGCGGGCGCTGGGGCGTCCAGACGCAGATCGGCTTTGGGCTCGCGGAGCTTCGAACTGTGGCAGCCGTAGCACTTTTCGGCGAGGACGGGCCGGATGCGCTTCTCGAAGAACTCGTCGGCGTTCGCGACGCTCAAGAGGGCCAAAAAGCCGGGAATGCCGATCCGAGTCATACGGTTGGGATTATTATAGTCTTTGCGGGAGATTGCGGCGGATTTCGCGTTCCTCCCAAAGGAACCAATGGAAACGATTGGAAGGTACCAGTTACGCTCCGAACTGGGACGTGGCGGAATGGGCGTGGTGTATCGCGCCTACGACCCGGAATTGGATCGGGACGTCGCACTGAAGTCCGTGCGAATTGAAGGCGCCGACGCGCAACAGAAGATGTCGAACGAGCAGTATCTGGCGCGCGAGGCCCGGGCCGCCGCCCGCCTGCAACATCCGCATACGGTGGCAGTGCACGACTTCTTTTCAACCGGCGACCGTGCGTTCATAGTCATGGAGCTGGTGCGCGGCGGCAGCCTGGAAGCGTTCATCGCGATGGGCGACTTCTCCGATCACGCGTTTATTCTGCGCGTCCTGCGGGAGACCGCGATGGCGCTGGACGCGGCGCACGCGGCGGGCATTGTGCATCGCGACATCAAGCCGGGTAACATACTGTTCGATGAGACAGGGCGGGTGAAGATTGCCGACTTCGGCATCGCGCGCTTGACGCACGGAGCCGCGACGACGCAAACGGCGCAAGGCGTGGGAACGACGTCGGGCACGCTGAGCTATATGTCGCCGGAGCAGATTCGCGGAGAGGCGCTCGATGGAAGAGCGGATCAGTTTTCGCTTGCTGTGGTGGCGTACCAGATCATCACTGGGCAGCTGCCGTTCACCGGCGAGACTTGGATCGCGCAATCCTACAAAACGCTCAACGAGGCGCCTGTCCCGCCGTCCCAACTGGTGGCTGGGCTGCCATCGGCGGTGGACCGGGCCTTGGGAATCGCCCTTTCGAAACAGGCGGCGGAGCGGTTTCCCTCCTGCACAGCCTTTGTCGATGCCCTGGCCGGCGGCACGATGGCGGCGGCGCCGGCAAAGGCGAAGAAGGAGAAGAGCCGGACGGCGGTGCTTTTGCTCGCGCCCATTGTGTTGCTATGCACGGCGGTGATCGGATTCTTGATTTGGCGGGGCATGAGAACGATCCAGGCGCCGGTCGCATCGGCCCCCGCGCCGGTGGCCGTCGAGCCGGCGGCGCCCCCGAAGCCTCCACCTCCAGCCGGTGAGGAGTCTCTGTCCCTCGTCCTGGATGGCAACCCGGTCGCCTTTGCACAGATTCAGCCAGGGCGGTTCGTCATGGGCTGCAACACCTGCCAGCAAGGGCAGGTTCCCGAACACATGGTCGAGATCTCCCGCGGGTTTCAAATGGGACGCACGGAGGTCACTGGGAAACAGTGGAACGCGGTGATGACTGGTAAGGCCACGGGATCGGACAAACCCAAGGTCAACATCTCCTGGAACGATACACAGACCTTCCTGGCGAAGTTAAACGCTCTGGGCGATGGATTCCATTACAGGCTGCCCACCGAGGCCGAATGGGAGTACTGCGCGCGGGCCGGCGACCCGGCCGATGTTCCTAGAAATTTATTGGATGTTGCGTGGACGTCGGACAATGCCGAAGGCGAGCTGCGCGAAGTCGCGACGGCGAAAATGAGCAACCTTTGGGGCCTATACGACATGCTCGGCAATGCATCGGAGTGGGTACACGACTGGGTCGACGAAGAGTACTACACAAAGAGCCCGGCTCGCGATCCAAGGGGACCGGCCAGCGGCACGGTTCGCGCCTTCCGCGGCGGCAATGCCAATGCAGGTGGAATGGTGGCGTCATACGTATGGCGCTTCGGCGACGCACCGTCGGCGAAGGGCGAGTTTGTGGGATTCCGAATCGTGCGCGAAAGGAAGTAAGTGTCTCGCGGCTGGGAGAATAAGTCGGTTCAGGGCATGATGGACGATCACGACAATCGTCCGAAGAAGCGCGAACCGGAAAAGAGCGCGGAGCAGTTAGCATACGAAAAGAAGCTATATGGCCTGGAACTATCCCGGCGCGGTGTGATCAACGACCTGGAGCGGGCCACGCACCCCCGGCACCGAGGCAGCGCTGGCGCATGTAGACGCGCAGTTAGAAGTCCTGAAAGAACTTCCGGACCAGAAATCCGGCGCCGGTAAAGAGGACTCCAAATAGAACGAGTATGCCCAGAGGGGCCCAGAATTCGGCGTCGAAGGCCAACGACTTGGCGATACCCCAGCGATCGACGGGGCTGATGTAGAAACGGCAGGTTCCGGCCGCTGAGTTCAGGGTGTTACGCAGGATGTCGTGCGGTGCCCCGTCCTGCCCGATGACGCCGTGGAGACGGCGTCCGTTCCAACTGTACTCGAGAAGCGTATCGCCCTCGCGGCCGGTAAAGTAGGCACGGGCCGTTTCGGAGATTTCGACATTCGGAGGCAGCGCCGGCATGTACCCTTTCGGAAGCTGCGTCACCTTCGGATCGACAGTGAGATATTGGTAGCGTTTCGCGGTTTCGACCCATCCGAACGCGACGGCGCCAAACAACGGCGGAATGCCGAAGACCAGAAGCGCAAGCCACGGCCTGAACAAGCGAACAGCCGTCCCTTGATCTGCGATACCGGCGCTGACGACGGTAACAACCAGGAAGCCAAACAGAACGAACCAGGCGATGGCGAATGTGACCTCAGGGTTGGTCGTAGAATACCCGGGCAGGCGGATTTCCCGTGCCTGGCCACGGAGCGAGTAGATGCGATGCTGGGTACCCGGCGCGAAAATCCGGAACTCGTCGAGGGCCTCATCGGGAAAGAAGGCATTTGCAAGTTCCTCCTCGACATAGATCTCCCGGCCTGAGCCGCCGGTGGCTTTGAAATGAAGGTTAAGAACGTAGAAAGGCTCCGGTAGCTCGCGTGTTATCTGCTGGTCGGTAACGTCGATCTTAAGCTTGGCCGCAACAACCTCGACAGGGATCTCGCGCATCCGCAAGTAGCTCCAAACGTTCGAGCCACACTTGTAAAGACAAATAAGAGCAAGCAGGGCGGCACCGAGAATGACCGGGTGCAAGTAGCCAAATCTAACGCGCATGCGGACTGCATCCATTCTACGCTCCCTCCTCCCCCGGGTCCCCCGGGGACAGTCACCTCTGCCACCACACGTCGAAGTAGGAATTCCCTCCCGCCCGGCACTAAGTTGTAGATGGCTCGACTTCCAAGGATCTTCCACCCGGCTATCCGCACCACATCACGCAGCGCGGTAACTACAAGCAACGACTATACTTCCGCTCAGGCGACCACCAAGGCAATATGGCGCCTCAACACCCGCCTGCTATCTTATGCCAAGTCACGTTGACGTAGTGGCCATTCCGCCCGCCGAGGACTCCTTCGCACGCATATTCCGGCGCATTCACGGCGAGTTCGCCCGCGCGTCCCACACCCGGTTGCGGCGCGTAGGTCATTTATTCCAGGCATGTTATTGCTCCGCTCCAATGGACCGAAAACATTTTTGGCACACGATGTTGTATTTCGAGGAGAATCCCCGCCGCGCTGCACTCGCGATGGCGCGCGAGGACTGGAAATGGTCGACGGCGCGAGCTCACCTCGCGGGCACTGGCGGCGGAATTCTGGACCTCATCCCGTGGCGCGAACAGCACACACCCGAGTCTCGGATAGACCCATCAGAATTTCGTTGGCACCTCGAGACGCCTGCACCTTACCGAGGTGGTTCGTCGCCTCCGAGCCGATGGGCTCGAGTCGATTTCATCATTAGCACCACCCGGCTCAAAGCGTCGATACCGCCAACTGCTCGTCGGCTGTCATCCACACCGGCGCTGTGGATTCAACGCCGCCAAACCGTTGAAAAATTTGGTGAGTCGGCCGGGGCTCGAACCCGGGACCACCGCATTAAAAGTGCGATGCTCTACCAACTGAGCTACCGACTCATTCCCGCTGGCGGCGTGCACCTCGCCACGCGCCGCTACTTTTTTTAGAATACCACGGTGACCCTTTCGAACGCTTTCTTCCGGGTTGTGTTTCGGAGGACACATGAAACTTCTCATTCTGCTCGGTGCGACTTCCGCCTGGGCTTCCATTATCGGCATCTCCGTTGCCAATACGAGCAACGCGGATTCCAGTTCGTCGTCGGCCCAACGCGTAATCGAGTTCCGGACGGCCAATATCGGTACCAGCGCCGTAAGCCAGTCCGGAAACACGTTTTCGTTCTCGAACCACTTTGCGTGGATGGCCGGCTACCAGGTTCCGGCAGGCGGGGCCACCGTCGGCAACGCGCTGTCAACCCATGTTGGGTTCGAGCTGACCTTCACGGTGGAAGATCCCGGTTCGGCCGGCTACTCTCTCCAATTCGATCAACTGACGCGAGGCTACAATACCGCTCTCTACGAAACCGGCGCGAGCACCGTGTTCGCCTCTTCCGGCACCATGGCCTACTATCTGAACAGCGGCAGCGGCTTCGTGCAAATTCCCACGCTGTTTTCCTTCGGCAACCAGGCGACGGCCGGCTCAGGCAACCCGAACGTCAACGTTTTGCTGAACTCTATCGACAGCGAAAGCGGGGGGATCTTCTCCGGGACCCGCACCTTCACCCTGCGAGTGGAAACGAGGCCATCCCCCAACGTCATTCTGGCCCTGCAGAACAACGTGACCGGCAGCGCGGCCTCTCGATTCGGGATGGAAGGCCTGCTGGGCATCCCAGCGGCCGCAACGCCGGGCGCGGACACCGAACCGGCGTCCGCGCTCGGCAACTTCGTGACGGTCTCAGTGACGATGAACGGCGGGTCAGCCGAAGTCCCGGAGCCTTCGACGTTCGCGCTCAGCGCGGCGGCGTTGTGGGCTACCAGTCGACTACGGAACCGTCTTCGGCGTCGTATTGCGTGAGATAAGGACGCGGCTCACCCACGTGGCTCTTGAGCTTCTCCTCGTCGATGGTGATGCCAAGGCCAGGGCCGGTGAGAATCGGCCGGTGGCCGTTCTCGATCCTCGGTAATGGCTTGGCTAGAAGGTCTGCATGCTCGTTGTCGCCGCGTTCTTGAATCAGGAAATTCGGAATCGCGGCGGCCAGTTGCAGTCCGGAGGCGAGCGAGCACGGGCCTTGTGGATTGTGCGGGGCGATAGGCGTGTAGTATGCCTCCGCCATGCCGGCGATCACACGGCCCTCGGTGATGCCGCCGCAGTAGCACAGGTCGGGCTGGAGGATCGTCGCGGCCCGTTTTTCGAGAATTTCGCGAAAGCCCCACTTGGTGAAGATGCGTTCGCCGGTGGCGATGGGAACGTGGGTCTTTTTCGCCATTTCGGCCATAACATCGACGTTCAGCGCCTGGGCGATCTCTTCGTAGAACCAGGGATTGAACGGCTCCAGCGCTTTGATGATGCGCATGGCGGTGGGTGGCTGGATGGCGCCGTGGAACTCGACGCCGATGTCGATGCCCTGACCGAGTCTGGCCCGCAGGTCCTTGAAACGCTCCACGACTTCGTCGATGAACTGCGGGCCTTCGTTGTATTTGAAGGGCAGGCGGTTCTTGCCGTTGACCCGGACCTTGACGGCGCTGACGCCATTGACGCCCGGCGTTCCGTAGACGCGAACGCGGTCGCGGGTCTGGCCGCCGAGGAGCTTCCAGACAGGAACGTCGAAAATCTTGCCGGTGATATCCCAGAGCGCTTGGTCGATGCCCGAAAGAATGGCGGTCTTGATGGGGCCGCCACGATAAAAGGCGCCGCGGTGGATGGCTTGCCAGTGGTGGGAAATGCGCGTGGGGTCCTGGCCGATGAGGTAGTTGCCAACCTCCAGGGCGCCTGCGGCGCAGGCCTTGGCGTCGTCTTTCAGCATTTCGCCCCAGCCGGTCAATCCGGCGTCGGTGGAGAGTTTGACGAACACCCAGGAGTTCTTCAGTACGAACGTCTCGATCTTGGTGACCTTGACTTTGTCCTTCGGGCCAACGGCCGCCTTGGCGATCGGGGCGAGAAGCGTAGGGAGAAAGTAGCGTCTGTTCATTGGTCGTATTCTGTTCCTAAAATTGCAGGCGGGCCTGGACCTGGTAGTAGCGGTTGAGGGAGGAGGTCTGGCTGAGAACGCGGCCGAAATTGGTGGACACCGGATTGGTATCCGGCGCCGTCATTTGGGAGCGGTTCTGGAGATTAATGACGTCGGCGCGGATTTGCAGGCGGACGCGCTCCGCGATCTTGAAATCGCGGAGCAGGTTGGCGTTCCATTGGTTCAATCCGTCGGCCCGCAAGCCTTCGAAAAAGCGGGGGAAGACGCGAACGTGGAAGGCGGCGGGCTGAGCGGCGGCGGCGTTGACCAGGTTCAGATTCGTGTTGAACCAGCGGTCCAGAGACTTGGTTCCGGAACGCGCGGCATCCTCGAATCCATTGATGTCGCCGTTGTAGAAAAGATTGCCCCAGCCAAGCAGCGGGCCGTTTTGGAATTCATAGGTTGCGGCAATTTGGAAGCCGCCGAGAATGTGATTGAGAATCCCCTCGGTGGCGAAGGAGCGTCCCCGGCCAAACGGCAGTTCATAGATGCCGGTGGCCGTGAAGCGATGGGGGCGGGCCGTGTCGGAGGGCCACCAGATGGTGGGGTCCGGATTGAACTCGTTCTCGATGATGGTGCGGTTGGACTGGAACATGCGCGTGTAGGAAGCATTGAGGTTGAAGCCTCGCGCGTAGCGGCGCTGGAAGTTGAACTCGAAGGCGTTGGTGCGGGCCGTGCCGTTTGAGACCGCATTGTTGCTCAATCCGTTCATGTGCGGGAATGGGCGCAGCAGCCTGTTCTTGGCAATGGTGGGCGAGGTAAAAGCGCCAAGCGTGGACAGGTGCTGGTAGAGGGTGGGATTCTGTGTTTGCAGAAAGGCGAAGTTGGACAACAGGAATGGGTTCGGCACCTGGCGGTTCATTTCGGTGGCGAGGGCGTTATTACGAGTATTACCCGTGGCCCAGTAGCGCTCCGGCAACGCGTCCTCGCGAACCGTCAGGTTGATGCGGTCGGCCCACTGGCCCCAGTAGGACGCTTCGACGAGCGTGTTGGGAGTGAGTTCACGCTGCACGCCTACCCGCCAGCGCTGGACACGCGGATGCTGCCGGTTGAAGCCGGTATAGTTGAAGCCTTGGCCGGCGCGGGCCATGGAACCGAGGGCAGCGCGCAACGGTGAATCGAATCGCGTACCGTCGCGCCGCACGGGAAAGGGATCGGAAAGAGGCGAGACACCGCCCTGCGGATTACCCGCGTTCCAGGTCTGCCCGAAATCGTTAGTCAGAACCGTGTCCGTGGCGCGGTTGAAGCCAAACTGATTTCCCTCCTGGTTCATAACGTTGAGAGTGTCGAAGAACACACCGTACCCGCCGCGGACAACGGTTCTGGGCGAGACCTGGTAGGCAGCGGAAAGGCGCGGAAGGAACATGAGTTCGTTGCTCCATAGGCGCCTGGGAGCGCCATTCTGGCCGGCATACACGGTGCCTCCGCGAACGATGAACTGGCTCGCGGGAAGTTCCGGCAACGGGTTGCGTGCATAGGCGGCTTGGGCGGCGGCGGCGATGGGGAGTTCGAGATTGGGATCGAAGTAGGTGAGGGCGCGATTGAACCGCTCCGTGGGGCCTTGCTCGTATTCCATCCTGAGGCCGAGCGTGACGGTGAAGTTGCGCGAGACGCGCCACGTATCCTGCCCGTACCAGGCGTAGTAGGGATTCATCAGCGCGAAGGTGTCGTTTGTATCCACCGACATTCCGGTGGGCATCCCCAACAGGAACGTGGCCCAGCTTAAGCCGAGCCCGGCCGCGGGCGTGAACGCGTCCTCATCCTTGCGGACGAAGGTGTTGGCGAAGTTGAAATTGCCGGACGTGAGGCCGCCCGTCTGAATCTGATTGCGATAGTGCTGGCGAAAGTCGATTCCGAAGCGGAGCGAGTGGCTGTTGCGGACATGCGACAGGTTGTACTTCAGGCTCTGCTGGCGGCCGATGGGGCCCGGATCGACGGGCGTGCCGAGAAGCATGTCGCCCCCCCAAAATGTCATACCCGGCCAGATCACGCGGGGCAGCACGCAACTATCGCCGCATTTCGCATCCATGTAGGCAGGCAAACCCACTGTGGAGGGCTTGAACTTTCGCGTGCCGAGGCGCTGGTTCTGGGTGAGGAACCGCGTCACGTCGACACTGAGATTCATGACCGTCGTGGCGGACTTGGTCCAGGTCCAATCGACCAGGCCGGTGACGTTGGGCCGCTTTTCGTCCCAGGCCATCAGGCCGGCTTCGGTCTCGTAGGTGAAGTCCTGGGCATCCTCCTCAAAGCCGCTCAGGAACCAGCGGAAGAACAGGCGGTGGCGGCTGGAGGCCTGATAGTCGATCCGGTTGTTCCAGCTTTCGTACTCGACGTTGTTGGGCATGCCGGAGGCCTGGTAGTTGTTAAAGGGCTCTCGGCGGGGATCGGTGGGATCGTTGTTCGGCACCGGGAGGCGCTGCGAATAGAACGCGGCCATGGGGTTCGAGATACGGGCGCGGGGCAGAATATTGCCGCTGAACGGGGTACGGACGACGTGGCCTGGGCGGGCTGGATCGGGCCGGGTGGTGAGTGGATCGTAGATCTGATAGCGCACGGCGTCGATGGGCAGGAAACGGGAAAAGTCGCCGCTGCGCATGGCGAGCGTGGGGACGGTGTAGTTGAACTCGCTGGGCCGCGCGGTCTGGAGATTCTTCAGATAGGAGTAGCCGACGAAGAAGAACAGTTTGTTGCGGCCGTCGAAGACGCCGGGGATGATGAGAGGACCGGACGCCGTGCCATGCAAGTTGTTGGTGTGACCGGCTGCCAGAAGAGGACGCTGGCGCAGTTCGTTGACCAAAGCGGTGTTCCCGGCGCTCTGGGCGACGGCGATCTGGGTGGCACGAGTTTGCTTGGTGAAGAACGGAACGGCGTTCCAGCGCTGGTTGAGATACTGATAGGTCGCCGAGCCGTGATAGGCGTTATTGCCGGACTTGGTGGACATGGAGATGTTCAAGCCGGTGGCGTGGCCGAAGGCGGCGTCGAAGTTCGAAGTCTCGATGCGGAACTCGTCGACGACATCGGGGCTGGGCATGAGCGAGACCCGGCGGTTGGTGCCGTTCGTGGAGCCGCCGTCGAGCGACCACTCATTGCCGCCGACGTTGCCGGGCATGTTGTAGCCGGAGCCGCCGCCCACCTGGCCCTGCACGAGAAACTGCGTGGTGCCGGGCACCTGCACGCCGGGAGCGAACCGCGTAAGCATTGTGATGTTGTTGCCGAGCACGGGCAGGTCCATGATTTCTCGATTCGTCATCGAGCGGCCCGTGGCGACTGTGCTGGTATCGAGAATGGGCGCCTCGGCGGAGATGGTGACCGATTCGGTGGCGCCGCCCACCTCCAGAGGAATATCGATGCGCAACTGTTCGGCGATGCCGACGGAGATGCCGCTGCGGACAACGCGTTTGAAGCCCTGCATCTCCGCGGCGACACTGTAGGCGCCCGGGATGAGCAGCGGCGCTTCGTAGTAGCCGCTGGCATTTGTCGTCAGGCTGACTGAAACGTTGGTGCCGGTATTTGTCACCGTCACTTTCGCGCCAGCGACAACCGCGGCCTGAGGGTCCGTGACTGTGCCGTTAATGGACCCGCGGGTATCCTGGGCCGCCAACGGTACGGCCGCGATGAAGAAGGCTAACGCTCGACACATGCTCCGAGTAGTTATATCAAGAGTTCGCGGTCGAGCGGGGAGCCGGCCACACTAGAAGGTCATTTTCAAGCCGAGCCGGAGAATGCGGTCGCCGTTCGGTTCGCGGCCGCCGGCGTTCGTGCCCGTGACTTCAAAGACACCGCCCCGGAACGAACCGTCCGGATTCGTCAGCAGGTTGTTGATGCCTGCCGAAGGGTTGCCGAACTTCGGCGTATTGGTCCAGTTGAACCACTCGGCGCGAAGCTGGAATCCGAAGCGTTCTTTCAAGGTGAAGTTACGAAAGAGTCCGAGATCCGTATTGAAGAACCCAGGACCGCGCAAGCTGTTAAAGCCGGCTGTGCCGAAGCGGGGCTCGACGACCCGGGCGAAGGCGAAAGGATCGAAGAAAGCCACTCCCCGGCCGATGCCGCCAAGCCGCGCGACGTCCTTTTTGACCTGGTCGGCGCGCTGGGTGCTGCCGGGAAGGCGCAGGCTGCCCCCATCGCTGGTGACACGAACGGGCGTGCCGGTCATATAGCCTGTGAGAGTATTCAACTGCCAGCCGCCAAGCAGAGCGTTGACCCCTTTGCCGCCGGAAAAGCGCTTCCCGGAGCCAAAGGGCAGTTCGTAGGTCGCGGTGATCTGGGTGTTGTGAGTCCGGTCGAAGTTCAACGGTACGTAGTTCAGGCTCGTGAAGGCCAGGGCCGGTACCAGCGGGCCGCCGTTGTTGTCCTCATTGCAGCACCAACCCATGGCCTTGGACCACGTGTAGGCCATGTTCATTTGGAAACCGCCGGAAAAGCGCTTGGTGACCGTCGCCTGCATCGAGTGGTAGTTGTTGTCGCCCATCGGCCCGATTAGGCTGGTTTCGACGGCGCGGCGAAAACTCGGGAAGAGCGGCTGGCCGGCCTGATCGGCGCCGATTACTTGACCCGCGTTCAAGTTCAGCCGCCCGCTGACGCGCACCGCCCGGCTGGCTACGTAGCCCGCCTGGGCGGTCCAGTTGTTGCCAAGGTCGCGCTGCACGATGAAGTTGTAGTTCAGGATGTAGCTGCGCTTGAATTCGTCGCCAGTGGTATTGACGGCGTAGTTGGCCGGAATGGGGATGCGTCCGTTCGAACCGACCGACGGGTTTGGCAGTACGGGAAGTCCCTGCGAAAGCGTGGTGGCCCAGCCGAGCGCCGCTGGCGCGAGGTTGAACGCGGCGAGGATCGGATAGTTCGTACGCAAGGGGCGCGCCAGGTTCCAAGGATCCCAGTTGAGGCCGAAGCCGGTCCGAATGACCGTCTTTTCGTTGGCCCGGTAGGCGGCACCGAGGCGCGGGCTGAACAGCAGCTTGGCCACGCGGGTGCCACAATTCCTAGGCACGCCGCCCACGCCACAAACCAGCATCTCGTTCGTGGCGAAATCGTACCGCTCCATGCCCCGGTCCTCTCGAACCGGCATCGGGAAGCTTTCGATGCGTGTGCCGTAGGAGAGCGTCAATTTTCGGCTCGCCTGCCACTGGTCGCGGACGTAAAAGCTCAGCATCGAGGTACGTGTCCGATAGATGTCGGGGACTTGCAGGATTCGTCCGCCACCGTCGACCAGGCCCAACAGGTAGGTTGCCATGGAGTTAAATTGATTACCGGCCCCAACGTTCCCGTTGTCCAGCCGCAACTGGGTGGGCCCCTGGCCGAAGTTCAGGCGGCCGGAGGCGCCGCCCGCCGCCCCGGCAAATTCGGGCTGGGTGTGGTTGAGTTGCAGGTAGTACAGATCCATTCCGAAACGGACGTTATGCGAGCCTTTCAGCCAGTTGGCATTGGCTACATACTGCGATTGCGGGTCAGTCCGGTAGTAGGGCATGTAGGTCTCGGTGGAGCCGAACGCCGTGAAGCCGCCAATGCCAAAACCGGGATAACCGGACTCAAAAAACCGCCGGCCGTTGGTGCCCGGAATCCTTAATTCGTCGGTGCCGCGATTGGGGCCAAGGCCGGGCTGCTCGATGTTGGTGTCCATGAGCGTATAGCCGTAGTAGGCATCGACGATAAAGGAGGGCGAGAAAGTATACGTCGTGGCGAGCGTACCGCTCCAGGTATTGCCAAAGCCCTTGCCTGGATTCCCGAAGGCAATGGGCGGTCCGCCGATATCGCCGAACGCCGTGGGTGCTGTGAGGTCGAAATCGAGCCAGCTGAGCCGCGCATAGGCGTTCCACCGGTCGCTCAGGTTGAAGTTGAATTTGGAGTCGATGGTCCGGCGGTCGAAGGCGGCCTCGCCAAGGGAGAAATAGTTGTTGGTCGGGATTCCCGTTGGAGCCGGGTTGTTCTCCTGCGGCAGCCGCTGCATCAGTAGCGCGGAGGTGGGGTGAATGCGCTGGGCCGGAATGAGATTGCCGGGGAACGGCATGCGGCCCTGGCCATTTGCCTGACCGGAGGACGGATCGTACACAGGCAGAACCGACGCCGACAGGTTGCCCGCCCGCATGGGTGCGGTCGGTACGGTCTGCAGGGCGCCAGCGAAGCGGCGGTCGGTGGAGTTCTCGTAGCTGCCGAAGAAAAAGATGCGGTTCTTCTTAATCGGCCCGCCGAAGCGGCCACCCCACTGGTTGTTCACAAATTTGGGGATACCCTGATTGCCGGGAAGGAAGAAATTACGCGCTTGGGACCAGTTGCCCTGGTTGTACTCAAAGAGGGCGCCATTGAAATTATTGGTGCCCGAGCGAATCGTAACGTTAACGGAAGCGCCGCCGGCCAAGCCCTGTTCGGCGTCGAAGGTGTTGGTTACCACGTTGACGTTCTCGATGGATTCCAGGGCGGGAACGTAGCTAGCGATGTGCGGCAGCCAGACATTGGTGGCGCTGGCGCCGTCGATGCGAGTATTGTTGGCGGCCGTATTGTTTCCGTTCGTGCTCCACGACATAGACCGCGAAGGATTGGACGGCACCGAATGGGGCGTGGAAGGCGGCGTGATGCCTGGGACGGTGATAAACAACGACTGGTAGTTGCGGCCGTTGGTCACCGGCAGATCCGTTAGCTGCTTGGCGGTGATCTCGGCCTTCACTTCGGCGCGATCGGTCTGAAGCAAAGCGGCGGCGGCGCTTACGTTTACCGTTTCGGCGATCTGGCCGACTTGAAGCTTCATGTCGACGCGGGAAGTGGAGTTTACTTGAATCGGGACGTTTTCCTGGACGGCAGCCCGAAAACCATCCTTAGAGATGCGGACGCTGTACACCCCAGCTTGAACGGTGGGGATGCTGTAGCTGCCCACTTCGTTGCTCGTGGCCGTTCTGGCCGTGCCGGTTTCTTTGTTGGTAATCGTGACGCTCGCATTCGGCACCGCGGCATCCGAAGAATCCGTGACGGTGCCGGTGAGCGAACCGTAGAGGATCTGGGCGGCGGCCGGAGTGGCCAGCGATACGGAAAGGAGCGTACCTGCGAACAGAGCTCTGAGCTGAGAAAACATGAAGACACCCCTAAAGAAGCATTCTCTTCGAGACGAAGAGCTATGACGATATTCTAGCCCGGCGGATTGACAGGCGCAACGCCCGGACGCCCGGACGGCCCTTTAGAACTGGTACAACTCGGCGACCAGCGGGGACTTGCCACCGCCGGCGCCCACCGTTGCCTCTTCCAAACGAATCTCCCGGATGAAAATTCCGGTGTCGCCCAGGTAGACTTCGTAATCGGCCGGATGCGGCAGCGAGCCCTGGATGAGCGCCTCCGAGAGCGGGTCCTCGACGTAGCGCTGGAGCGCGCGGCGCAACGGCCGGGCGCCGTAGCTGCGATCGACGAGCGTTTTTTCGAGGATGTACTTGGCGGCGTCGGGCAAAAGCTTGATCTTGATCTGCTTGACCGCCAGGTTGGTGTTAATGAGCGTCACCAGCATGTCGATGATCTTGATCAGGTCCTCATCGGCGAGCGACGTGAAGAGGATCACTTCGTCGAGGCGGTTTAGGAATTCGGGGTTGAACGCCTTCTTCACCTCACCCATGACCTGATCCTCGATCTTGGCCGGCATGCCGGCCGCGGGGGCGGCGAAACCGAGCGTCGCTTTCTTGTCCAGGAAGCGCGCGCCCAGATTCGAGGTCATGATGATAATGGTGTTCTTGAAGTCCACCGTGTTGCCCAGACCGTCGGTCAACTGGCCGTCTTCGAAGACCTGCAAGAGGATGTTGTAGATGTCCGGATGGGCCTTTTCGATCTCGTCGAGAAGGATGATGGAGTAGGGCTGGCGCTTTACCCGCTCAGTCAACTGGCCGCCCTCTTCATAGCCCACATACCCGGGGGGCGAACCGATGAGCTTCGAGACCGAGTGCTTCTCCATGTACTCCGACATGTCGAAGCGGATGAGCGATTTTTCGCTGCCAAAGAGGAACTCCGCCAGGGCGCGGGCCACTTCTGTTTTGCCGACGCCGGTGGGCCCCAGAAAAAGGAACGAACCGGCCGGACGCTTGGGCGACTTCAGGCCGGCGCGCGAACGGCGGATGGCGCGGGACAGCGCGCTGATCGCCTTTTCCTGGCTGACGATGCGCTTGTGGAGTTCTTCCTCGATGCGAAGCAGCTTGGCGACCTCCTCCTCGCGGATGGCGGTCATCGGGACGCCGGTCCAGCGGGCCACGACGTCTTCGATGTCGTCCTTGGTGACCACGCCGGTGGAGGTGTCGTCGAGGTTGTACTTGTCCCGCAGCAGGCGCAGGTTCTCGCGCTCCTTGCGTTCCTCATCGGAGTAGTAGCGCGCCTTTTCGAACTCGTGATTGGCGATGGCGTTCTCCATCCGGTGGACGATGAACTTGATGCGCTTTTGAATCTCGCTGACGTCGGAAGGCAGCGTGGTCTGCTTCAGCTTGACGCGGGCGCCGGCTTCGTCAATCAGATCGATGGCTTTGTCGGGCAGGAAGCGATCCGGGATGAAGCGATTGGAGGCGAACACGGCGGTTTCGATGGAATCGTCCGTGTACGCCACGGCATGGAACTTCTCATACCGTTCCTTGATGCCGTACATGATCTTGATGGCATCGGCCTCCGACGGAGGAGGGACCTTTACCGCCTGGAAGCGCCGCTCCAGCGAGCGGTCCTTCTCGATCGACTTCCGGTACTCCGACGGCGTGGTGGCGCCGATGCATTGGATTTCGCCCCGGCTCAGCGCGGGCTTCAGGATATTGGCCGCATCGAGCGAACCCTCGGCCGAACCGGCTCCGACCAGGGTATGCAACTCATCGATGAAGATGATGGCGTTCTGGTTCTCCATCAGCTCCTTCATGATGGTCTTCAGCCGCTCCTCGAACTGGCCGCGGTACTTGGTGCCGGCGACGATCAACGACAGATCGAGCGCCAGAATCCGCTTTTCACTGAGGAACGAGGGTACGTCGCCGTCGGCGATTCGCTGGGCCAGGCCTTCGACAATGGCCGTCTTTCCGACGCCGGGCTCTCCGATCAGCACCGGGTTGTTCTTCGTGCGGCGGCAGAGGATCTGCACAACCCGCTCCAACTCGTGGTCGCGTCCGATGAGCGGATCCAATTGACCGTCGAGCGCGGCCTGGGTGAGGTCGCGCGAAAACTCGGCGAGCAGCGAGGACTCCTTCGGACGGTTGGAGGTGATTTTTTCCGACGTGGAACGCGCGATCTCCTCGCGCACCTGCGAAAGGCGCAGGCCGCGCTCATGCAGGATTTCGGCGGCGAAACACTTCTCCTCGCGCAGCAGGCCCAGCAGCAGATGCTCGGTACCGATGTGTTTGTGATTCAGGCGCTCCGCTTCCTCGGCGCCGTAGGCCAGCACGCGCTTGCACTCATGCGACAGCGGCAGATCGACCGAAGGCGGCGTTGGACCGCAGGAACCGGTTGGCCAGGGCCTTGTCCTCGCGCAGCAGGCCCAGCAAGAGATGTTCGGTCTCGATGTAGGGGCTGCCAAATTGCGAGGCCTCGTAGCGGGCGAAGAAGATTACGCGGCGGGCTTTTTCGGTATATCGTTCAAACATGGTTAAATGCGGGCCGTAACGTCGGCCACTCCTCCATGGTGCAGTTGCAAAACGCGATCGCAGGCTTTGGCACACTCCCGGTCGTGCGTGACGAAGATGGAAGTGAGGCCGTGAGCCTGATGAAGATCTCTGATGAGCGAAATGATCTTGTCGGCGGTTTTTTCGTCGAGGTTTCCGGTGGGCTCATCGGCGAAAAGGAATTTCGGCCGGCCGGCCAGCGCGCGCGCCAGCACGACCCTCTGTTGTTCACCGCCGGAGAGTTCTCCGGCGCGGTGATGAGCGCGGTTCTTGAGTCCCACTTCGTCGAGCCTCTCCAAGGCTACCGGTGCGGCCTCGCCGTAGGGATTGCCGCGAATCAGCAGCGGCATCATCACATTTTCCTGCGCGGTAAATTCGGGCAAAAGGTAGTGGGTTTGCCAAACAAATCCGATCTCGCGGTTGCGAAAATCGGCCAATCCGGTTTCCGACAGGGCTTGCAAATCGTTGAGGCCGAAGAAGATCTTCCCCTTCGACGGGCGGTCTAGCCCTCCTAGACAATGGAGAAGACTCGATTTCCCCGCGCCGGAAGCACCGACCAGGGCGACACGCTCGCCGTGCTGGACCGTTAAATTCAACGAATCGAAGACCGTAAGAGTCTCATCGCCAGATCTATAAGACTTCGTTAGAGCTTCGGTACGAATTGCGGCTTCGCCCACGTCTTCAGGCTAGCATGGCTAGGCCTCCTCGACGGCCTCCCAGTCGCCGAAGGGGTCGTCAAACAGGGCCTTCCAACCTTCAGGACCCATGGCCATCTCCTCTTCGGTAAGCAGACAGCCGTTCAGCGCGGATTCGATGGCGGCGCGGTCCATACCGGCGCCAATGAAAACGATCTCCTGCATGCGGTCGCCGTAGGGTTCCATCCACAGTCCGGCGAGCGCGGAGAGAGAGGCCTCGTCTTCCGGCCATTCGTCCTTCGGAAGGGCCGCGTACCAATACCGTTCCGGCTCGGAGGTCACACAGTTGCCCGCCTGGGAGTAGACGCCGATGACGTCGTGCTTGGTGGCTAGCCAGATGAAGCCTTTGGCGCGAAGAACGCCGAGAAAATCGTTGTCGAGCGCATCATGGAAGCGCTGCGGATGGAAGGGCCGGCGGGCGCGGTAGACGAACGACGAGATGCCATATTCCTCGGTCTCGGGAATGTGCTCGCCCCGCAGTTCCTTGAGCCAGCCGGGCGCGGCGGCCGCTTTCTCCTCATCGAACAGGCCGGTGTTCAGAATCTCCCGCGCACCGACGCGGCCGAAGGACGACTCCAGAATGCGGGCATCCGGATTCAAGCGCTTCAGGATCTGGCTGAGGCGGGCGACATCCGGAGGCGCCATGCGGTCCACCTTATTGAGGATGAGAACATTGGCGAATTCGATCTGGTCAATTAACAGATCGGCGATGCTGCGTTCGTCGTCTTCGTTCAACTCCAGGCGCCGATCGGCCAGCGAGTCGATCGACTCGTAGTCTTCCAGGAACTTTTCGCCGTCGACGACGGTGACCATGGTGTCGAGCTGGGCAACGTCGCCGAGGCCTTTCCCCTGTTCGTCGACAAAACTGAACGTGGCGGCGACGGGCATGGGCTCGGAGATGCCGGTGGACTCGATCAACAGATAGTCGAATCGCTTCTCGCGCGCGAGGCGTTCGACCTCGATCAGCAAGTCCTCCCGCAGGGTGCAGCATATGCAGCCGTTGGTCATCTCGACGAGCTTTTCGTCGACGCGATTGAGAGCCGATTGTGAAGCGACCAGACGCGAATCGATGTTGATTTCGCTCATGTCGTTCACGATGACGGCGACTTTCAAGCCTTCGCGGTTATTCAGCACGTGGTTCAGAAGCGTAGTCTTTCCGGCCCCGAGAAATCCCGAGAGCACGGTGACTGGGAGTTTGGTTGTCATTCGATGTCCTTACTTGATTCACGCAAACGGCGCACTCGCCATAAAGAGTCAACTCATGGCCCAGGGCGCGGAAGCCGGTGGGGAGGATGCGCTGCCAGCCGTCGACGCAGCCCGGCACTTCGAACACCTGCCGGCAGGACCGGCAAACGAAGTGGTGGTGATGGGGCTTGCCGGCGCGTTCGAAGCGAGCCGGTTCACCGGCGAGCACGACCTCGGTGAGCCAGCCTTCCTGGACCAGCTTGCCGATCTGGCGGTAGACCGTTGCGATGCCGACGCCCGGCACGGTGCGCTTGGCGCGGGAGTGAATTTCGACGGCCGTCAGCGGGCCAGTCTCGTCCTGGAAGATGCTTCGAATTGTGAGGGACTGGCGAGTTTTGCGCAGGCTCATGGCAAAATTTTGATAGCGCCTTCTCATTATACGAAAATGTTTTTCGCGTGGCTAGAAGACACTCCGGGAAAGACGATCGCAGTCCGGCCGGTGCGCGGAGACACTTCGCCTGCGCGCGTTGGGGGAGGGGTCCGAAATCTGTGTTTTGGGCGCTCACGTTCGCAGTTCGGGATCGAGATTTTGGGCCGGAGGCGCGGGCGGGGCGGGTGGATAGTGGGGTTGGAAGGGCTCGAGCGGCGGGAGGGGCTGTGTTTTCTCGTGTTCGCGGGCGTAGGAAAGGAGGATTTCGCCGGCGATTTGGGACCCTTCGTCAGAACTGGAAAATTCGCGTAAGTCCTTGAGCGTCTTGATGAGACGGGAGACCTCGCGGGAGTGCTGGCGGGCGCGGCGTTCGAGCGACTCGGCGCCGGTGCCTTCCATTTCGGCGCGGACGTAAAGATGCCGCATTTCGGTGTTGGGCGCGGTTTCCTGGAGTTGGCGCATGCGGGCTTCGGTGATGGCGCGGGCGGCGGCGACGAGACGGCTGGCGGCCCATTGGAGGTCGACGATCATGGCGACGATTTCGCCCTCGAAGGCGTTCCGCGGATTGAACTGGTCCATGGCAGCGAGCCAGACGGCAGCGTAGGCGTTCTGGTCCTCGAACGAGAGCGTGGACTGGCGGGCGACGTAGGCGGCGTGGGTGATATTGACGCGGGCGCACTTCGCCTTGCCTTCCGGCGTTTTGGGGCCTTTGGACTTGGCTCCGTTGATGCGGGCATGCTCGGACCGCGAATTCTTTTCCTGTGACACGAGGGATCTCCTGAAATAGAAAAGCCCCCGGTTTTAGGCCAGGGGCGTTTGCGGGCGCGTTGCGCTCCACAACCGGATTATACGGTGGCGTCAAGAATTTTCGGGCTGCCTGGAGGCCAGTTTAGCTGGAAGTGATTGGAAAAATGGGAGAAAAAATATTTTCGTTTTTTGGGGTTTTGGAGGGGGCGGGTTTTTGGGGTTGCGGTGTCGAATGTACTTGCGCCGTTTTACGCGCTGCAGGTGGCAGAGGTGACTGACCCCACTGGCCCCACTGGCTCGACCCCACTGGCCCCCAAAAACCAGACGATGAACGCTTTAGGCGCTTTCCGACTGCACTGCGGCTGGCACCTGGAGGTGACTGGTACTATTCATCCGGCATTGGCCATACGACATCATACACGAGAGTGATAACCTATCAAGTGCTCGATCAATTTGGATCGCCGATGGATGCTTTTTCTCTTAATGGTTGGGGGATTCAAGAGGCTTTTTTATATCAAGATGGCAATATGAGCACTTCGGCTGGACCACCGTGGTCCTGGGCGAACGGGACTCTTACGCCAAGTGGTACTTTCGAGGATACGATCTCCGCGAATTCAATTCCGGCGAAGCCGCAAAGCGGCACCGTAGTTCAATCGTTTACGGCAGTGAGTGCATTCGGTTTTCAGCCTCTCAGAATTCTCGGCATCGGAACATCGCCATCGGACCAGAGCACGTCGCCAAATAGAATTTTCGCTTCGGCGAACGTTGTCACAATCAATTCCACACTTTCTCCCCGACCCTGTGCCAAATGAACGACCTAGACAGGAGGCTCCGATGCTGTATTTGTTACTGCTAATCTCTTCAACGCCGATACTTGCCATGGGTGAGCTGTTCGAGATGGCGGACAACGTTTCGGTAGGCCAAGTAGCTGACGTTATCTATTCGCCGCCGGTTGCCGGCCTCAAGTCCGGTGGCGATGGAACCTGCACTTTCGCGTTTCGAGTGCACGAAACTCTAAAAGGAAAGCTCACGCCGCTTGTAGTCACCGGAGATTCGTCCAGCGCAGAGTGCAGTCTGGTCAAAAACCACTCCCTAAGTGACTCTCCGACAGTAGTATTTTCTTTGAGTCCGATGAAGGGATCAACGTTTCGGAGCCTGCCGGGCTTGTTCTCTGCCTGTGTTAGGAGGCTAAGGCGGCCATTGCCTCCAAAGTCAAGGTTAAGCGCACAAGGCCGATTGGCGTTTGCACTGTCTGATTCGTTGTCTCTCGAGCTAGACCAAACGTCTCGCACGCGAATCGTTGACGTGGCCGATTATGCCGGGTGGAGCGGAGTAGCCGATCTAGTCAATTTCCTCGCTTCCAAGGGAGACAGCAACACACTATCCAAACTCACTAGTGTCCGGTAAACTTTCCGGTGGTATCCAGCAAGCGTCCTGTTTGCAATGAGATACGCGGATTTCGAGTCGGGAACGATTTCAGCCGCGAAAATTCGATTTTCCGGGTCCGG